>DAJP01000056.1 GCA_002496355.1 Euryarchaeota archaeon UBA346
GTAAATCAATCGCACTCATAGATACTATATAAGTGCAGGGGAAGTGACTTCAACCTCAGGTTCAAATCTCTTTTATTATTAGACCATTTTCGTACAAAAAGCGAAGATAAAGCGAAATCCTAGGTGACCCGTGTAGCTATTCAGAATGATGATGTGTTCTCCAGAGCTATAACTTGTATAGGTAAATGGTTGGAAGGTGATTACCTTCAGATTGATTGCAGTAAATGCAATGGTGTCACCAACATAGGAGGGGTTTTTTAGTCTACCAACGATGAATGCCTTCTGATATTTTTCGATAGACAGGTTTTTTGTAAGCTTTGCGGTATCACCGTAATCATCAATCACGGTTAATGTCACCCTGTAGGTTCCGGAGGTCTGATAGATATGGGTGATGATTTCTCCAGCTCCTTCAGTGCCATCACCAAAATCCCACAGCCAGTCTGTCATCACTCCATCAGGGTCGTAAGAGGAGGATGCATCCAGGGTGACGGTCAGTTCATCAACGGTAGATGTGAAGTTGGCGATTGGTGGTGAGTTCTGGAAGATAGACATGATGTGTGGCTCAGACCAGTTGCTTTGCCCTCCGATTCCTTTCAATTGCGCCCGAATCTCGTAGATGCCTCCCTTTGCCCATGAATGCGATGCAGAGGCATTAGATCCAGATGAATACGGACCAAGCCAGTCCGTGATGTTGCCATCATCCCAATCCCATTGACAGTATAATGATTCTCCTAATGGGTCGGTTAGTGGGTTTGTATAAAACATATATTCAGTGTTATTTACACCTTCGTTAGGGCCAATAATAACAGGAGCGCTGGGAGGAATTAAGAGAAAACCCTCTAATTGAAAACACATATTATAATGATCACCCCATGAATAATAGGCATCCTCCCAATCAGGTACACCGAAAAATGCACATTTGTATACCGCCTCGTGCATAAGGATTGGCTCTGTATGAACACCTATCCCCCATTCTGGACCCATCGGTGCAACAGCCTGAATACTAATCCAATAAATCATGTTTTTTAAAAATAATATAGACTCTGTAAATGTTATATTATAAGAATACCAATAGTTTTCAATAAATGTTTCGTTTGTTTCAAGATTAGGAAAGAATATTGGTCCATATGCAACATCTCCAGGAGCGCATCCATCACCCCGGTCAAGGAAAAATGTGATTTGCATATCAAACTGATCGTCCTGACATTTCGACTTTGAAGTATAAAAGCCAATCCAATTAACTCCATTGATATACGTATCATTTTCAAAAGAGAAATCATCTGCGGCCCATGCTTCAATTGGATAAAATTGATCCCATTGGGAAAGAATTGCCGAAGAATAATTCATTCCGTTATCCCATATAATATTTTTCATTTGTTTATCAAAATAATTTATGCAAGTATATGAATTTGAAGAGTATGCTTCAATAATAAAGTTAAATGAATTGATAGTTAAAAGAGAAAACAAAATTACAATTGAAATAAATTTAATTTTCTGTTGAATTTTTTATTCCTCCATATATTGATATAATATTTATTATTTATTAACTTTTTTATCTAATTTTTAAAATTATTTGGATCCGTACTTGAAATATACTCTTCCCCATCATTATAATCATCATTATCAGTATCCGCAAGAAATGGATTTGTAAAAGTAATAAATAATTCTTGCCAATCTGATAAATTATCCTTATCTGAATCACAATTTTGTAAAGTCGAATTATCCGGGATATTGATTAATATAAATGAGCAAATTGATCTATTACAAATAACACTTGGGTATTTATTCCAGTCATATACGTCAAGTAAAAATTCGAAAATATTATTGTCAGTAAAATTATGATCATCTACCAGACCTTTACTAAAGCCTGTGCATAAATAATATGTATCATTATAATCCTCTAAATTATTGTTCCAATAAATTTCTGAATGACTATCGTTTGAATAATCGAATTGAATCAGATTATTACCACCCCCGCTCATAGCAGCAGCTCTTATTTTTATCCAACAAAAATTTATTTTTCCATCTGAACTAGAAGACCAAATATGGTAATAGATATTGTTAAAAATCAGGGTTTTAGCGCATATTGAATCATCGTAGAAAAAACCTGTGAATGAATTACAATATCTCAAATGCATATTGTCATCTAATACTTGGTTATAATTAGAGAGATATCCTGTATCGTTCAAAGAAGAATCAGGTCCCTGATCTTGGTGTAAACGATCATATATATCTCTATCACAAAATAAATAGGTTGGGGGGTTTCCTGTTCCCACGGTATAATTAAAAAGATAAAGCGGAGTATAGCTGATATCGATTGGATCGCACTCAAGTTGCACAAACCTCCGGGTATATCCCCCACCAATACCAGTTTTATTCCACCATCGACAATATGAGTTATTCGCGGTGTCATTTGCGACAATGTTAAATGAATAATCATATCCTGCGTGGGTTGAGATAAATCCACTGGTGTTGTATTCCCAGTAGTTCCCTGCTTGTTTAAATTCGTAGCTCCAGTTCGTCCATGTAGTGTTACACAACCATTGGAGCCAGACATTGGAGACGTTTGCTGCAGTGTATTGGTTGCTAGCACCAGTAGGATGGAGGACAGAGAGATTGATGTAGATCCAATCCTCGTGTTGGCGACTATCGTTGGTGTAGTAACCATCGCTCCAGACGCCATCAAGTTTTATGTTTTCTCCTGGTGGCTGCCAGTAGGGGCCGCCTATGTCGCTGAGGTTTCCTGCGAAATTGATGGTGATGGAGAGTGATAACATGTAGGTGATGATGCATTTTGGTTTGTAACCGGTGCCTTTTTCAGCAGAATAGATCTCAATGTATTCGTTTGGATCTGTCTTTGTTGGAGGGTTTTGGTTGATGTCTCGGTTGCTACGGAGGCAGAGTTTAGTGGTTCCGGTGAGGTTGACCCAGGATTGCCCCTGCGTGTTGAGGGTGATGGTGTTGTATCCTGTGGTGATGAAATCTGAGGTGTTCAGGGAGCCGCCATCATCTGAGTAGTTTCTCTGGTCGTAGTCGGTGGTTTGTAATGGGGCATGTGGGTTGGCGGGTTGGCCGTTTTGGATGGTGAGGTTGAATTCTTGGGAGGTGATTTGTTTGTTTTTCCCATAGAGGGAAACACTTACGGAAGTAATACTCGCATTGTCATGGATCGAGGAGGTGTTGAAGAAAAGGAACCCACGGTCAATGGTATACAATGTGAGGGGTGGTGAGGAGACTCGTTGACCGATAGTGAGATAGTCATAGGTGTCTCGTATGGTTCCGGTGATGGATTCCCAGGCAGCCGTATAATTCGCATTTAATTTATCTAGGTATCCATCTGTGGTACTACCATAGATGGTGACTGAGGGGTCGATAGAAACAGGTAAGATCCTGTTGGGATTGGATAGCCAAATGCAGGGGACATGGATTTGGATCCAAAGATCTCCAGAGAGTGTCATTTGAAGGGTTTTGTTGAGGAGGATCACTGAATCCTGAGAACTGTTATCCCAGGCGTAGAGGGGTGGGATAGAAAACACGATCGCATTCTGATGGTCTCTGAAGGAGATGGTTTCTGATGTTGTGACTGTTTGATTCTCCCAGACTCCATAATTTTTAAAGAGGATTTGGTTTGGTCCGTAGGTGATGCCAAGGCTTTGGTTGTCTGACTCAGGCTCTGTGGTGTTCAGGTGTAATGTTTCTGTGAAATCAAGGGTGCAGTTCTCATTGTCTGATGGTGGGAGTACGCTTGTGTTGCTGATGAGGTAGAGGGATCTGACTCCAGAATTTTTACAAGAGAGCATCAGATGGATCCCGCTACCATAGAGATCTGGATATATGATCGAGTTATTGGCTATAACGCCGGTTGCTGATTGTTTGTTATGGACATGGGCACCATCGCTGTAATTGAGAGAATTTGTGGGTATGATTGAGAGGATATGTGAACTGTGGATGATGGAGTAGAGTGTGTTGGTATCAGTGCTGACATCTGTGAAATAGGTTTGGTAACGTGATTTGTTCATCCCATACCTATATGTTTGTCCATCGACCGTATGGTTAACTCTGATGATGTTGGTGTCGATGGGTTTCCAGGTGTGATTTGTGCCTTGGTAGTTGATCTCGTCGGTGTAGAGTTCGAGGGCATATTCTCCGGTGGAGGTGTTGTAGTATTTGTTCCAGGTTGCGTTTCGTTCAATCAAGGTGTAATGAGTTAGTGGGTTGTTTTCGTCAGGGATGCTACTTTGACCGATGAAATGATTTGGTAATTGTTGTAGGATTGTAATAATCATTAATATGGCAATTATTATCACAATGAGTTTGTGTTTCATAAATTATTTTCCTCCGCTTTGGTTTCAATCTGTTGTTTGTTTATATATTTTTGTTTTCACTTGGTGTGGTTCAAATCTCTTTTTTTCACCACACAGACGTGATCCTGTACAAAATAATAGTTTTTCTCCTGTTAGAATCATAGGAGTGCAGGGGAAGGGATTTGAACCCCCGAACCTCTGCAGGAACAGATCTTGAGTCTGTCGCCGTAGACCAGGCTTGGCTACCCCTGCACGAGCAACACATGAACGGTTCAATCATAATAAAGATTTAGGTCCTATCTTCCAGAGGAGGGAATTCAAAGACAACTATCGTTATACCGCGGAATGGTTTAAAAAGTAAGAAGCGATTTCAGTGTTGCACTAGGTGATGGAAGATGGGCCAAGGAAAATACATCGGAGTTCTTTCAAGTGGTGGTGATGCGCCAGGTATGAATGCCGCTATCCGTGCGGTTGTACGCACCGGGATTTACCATGGAAACACCATGTTTGGGATCAAACGTGGATATCAAGGCATGATCGAAGGGGACATCGAACAAGTCAACCGATACTTTGTCAGCAACATCATCAAGGACGGAGGCACGGTCCTGCAGACCGCCCGGAGCAGCGAGTTCCTCACAAAAGAAGGACGGGAAAAAGCATTCAAATCCCTCAAACGCTTCGGCATCGACAGCATCATCGTCATCGGTGGCGATGGTTCCTTCCGAGGACTGCATCAATTGATCCAGGAGTTCCCTATCCAGGGCATCGGGGTTCCTGGGACGATTGACAATGATCTCTATGGTACTGATTTTACCATTGGTTTTGACACCGCAGTCAACACTGCACTGGAGGCGATCGATAAAATCAGAGATACCGCCTCATCACATTCACGATTATTCATCATTGAAGTCATGGGACGGACTTCAGGATACATCGCCCTCTACACCGGTATCGGTGGAGGAGCAGAGGATATCCTCATCCCAGAGTCCCCCATGCAGATCCCTCAACTTGTCTCAGAATTAGAGGCACAATACAAAGCAGGGAAAAAAAGCAGTATCATTGTGATAGCAGAAGGGGAAACAACGGGTGGTGCCGCGGAGATAAAAGCAGCCATCGAACAAGTTATCAATTGGGACATTAAAGTCAGTGTCCTTGGTCATGTGCAACGCGGTGGAGATCCCTCGGCATTCGACCGGGTGCTTGCAAGCAGACTGGGGTATGAATCTGTGCTTGCGGTGATGAACAATGAGACGGATAAGATGGTTGGGATGGTCAACAAATCACCAGTGCTGACTCCCTTACAGGACACCTGGACGAAGAAAAAAGACATGGACCTGACATATCTAAAGATGAATGAAGTCCTTGCTGCTCAACAAGTCAAAGCATTGGAAGTAACCGTGTAAACAACTGTGCTGAGATCATCAGCAAAGGAAGGAAACAATGGTTTTTTCGAACCGCAGAAGCTTCTTTTTATAATCCTTTATATACTCAAACGAAAAATCATAGGTGACGTCTGTAAGAATCAATGGTTCAGAAGGGGCAACTTGATAATCAATCTTTTTTTCGGGATGGTCTAACGCCTGTCGGACCTCCTCCAGAGAAAGGGTCCCTTCCCCGACTTTTTTCACTGCTGAAACGATCCGGCGAATCTGATTCCACAGAA
>DAJP01000098.1:0-2176 GCA_002496355.1 Euryarchaeota archaeon UBA346
TACAACCAGACACGTTAGAATATCTGATGAAAACAATCCTGCAGAATTCCACGTACCTCCGCTGGCAACTTGTTCATGTCGCACGGAAATTCGGTGCATTACGAAAAGATTTTGATTATAAGATGGTGGGGATGAAACGCTTGTTTGGTCTTTTTGAACAATCACTCATCCTGGAAGAAGCATTGGATAAACTGCTCTGGGAACGGATGGATATCAAGCAGACCATTCAGATATTACACAAAATACAACATGGTGAGATCGCAGTCCATATCCAGGGCTTGAGCCCGATAGCACTCACCGGGTTTGAGACCATCCGCGGACTGATGGTTCCTCAACGTGCAGACCGATCGATCCTGATGGCATTGAAGAAACGACTGGAAGAAGCAGATGTCATCATGTCATGCACGAATTGTCATCGTTCCTGGAACACCACCGCTGGTCGGACCTCTCTGCAGCCTACCTGCTCCCGATGTGGTGCGATTAAGATTGCAGTGGTTCGACGATACAACAAGAAGTACCTACCACTTCTCTCAAAGAAACATCGAACCACGGAAGAAAATAAAGAAATCAGACGGTTACATAAAAATGCAAGCCTGGTCCTCAGCTATGGGAAATATGCGGTCCTAGCATTAGTCGGACGTGGTATCGGCCCAGATACCGCAGCTCGGATCCTCAGCAGGTATAACAAACTTGAGCTGTCAAAATCAGAGGAGCAGGAAATCAAGTTGTTACGGGATATCCTCAAAGCTGAGCTCCAATACGCGAAAACCAGAGGATTCTGGGATACCTAACTATCTATAGTAATATTTATATGAACAATGAATATATTATAATTTGGTGATAATAGATGAAGGGAAAGATCATTGTAGGGAGCATCCTTGCTGTTTTGTTAATCGCTCTTGTGCCAGCAACCAACGCTATTGAGTATCAGACCGTTAAACCCGTGTCCTCAACAACCTTGATTTCGTATCAGCAGATAAAGAATATGAACTCTGAGGAACTCGTTGCTTATATCCAGAGCCTTGCCAGTGACCATCCAGAGGTTATGGAGCAATTTCTCACTGCGGTTCACGACCTTGAAAACACACCAGTGAATCCAGATCAACAACATAGTGCTGTCACTGATAAAAACCAAGGACCCCGCCAGGGTGATGACAACCAAACAGTGCTTGAAAAAATCTTTTGGAAGATCTATAATTATCGAGTGTTCCGTTTAGTCATCAGTCTTCTTTTATTCATCAAGTTCCAATCAAAATTCACGCTCCTACGAACGACGACCTGGGGGATACGATTGCTTCGATGGGTGAAAATTGGTATCTTGCTGGGCTATATCGACCCCTCACAGCAACAGACTCAGACACCGGACATTGGTTTTCTGCAGGACAACACGAATAATACCTTGACGGTCATTTCCACTTCCGCTCCGGATATTCTGTGGAGCGATATCTCTGAGGTTGGAGACGGGAGTTGCGATCCATTACCTGCGGGGAATGTGACCGCAGGGGATGTGATAACAAACTGTACTGGAGTTGTCGTGCTCCTCTATCTCCCAACATATGAGGTCATTGGTGCCTTTGAGTTTGATTAAAAAAAAATGAGGGACCAAGAAAACTGATATCTCAATAATAGATACGTACCTCTGATTCTTTTTTTTATTTTTACAGGAACGAAGACTTTTTTAGTATAAGGTAGTATACCGCCAGCCAATGCCGTTTCACCAGGATATCATCGAACAGATTCTTTCAAAGAAGATCCAATCAAAAGACGAACTGCACAAGGTCAAAGTCCAATTATGTAAGAAATACAATCTTCGAACGATCCCACGCGACAGTGAGATTCTTGCGAACCTTCCAGCCGATGCGCTCGAGAACGGAGTCGCACATTCCTTACTACGAAAGAAATCGACCCGAACCTTGTCCGGTGTTGCGGTGATTGCTGCCATGACCTCACCAGCAGCCTGTCCCCATGGACGATGCGTCCCTTGCCCCGGAGGCCCCGAGCGGAACACACCACAGAGTTACACAGGTTATGAACCAGCTGCGATGCGAGCCTGCTGTCATAACTTCGATCCGTACCAGCAGGTCCACAGTCGCGTCGAACAACTCCATGCGATTGGGCATCTGACCGATAAAGTCGATCTCATCATCATGGGAGGAACGTTCACGGCTCGCCTCCC
>DAJP01000098.1:2546-6437 GCA_002496355.1 Euryarchaeota archaeon UBA346
CGACCAGATTGGTTTCGACTACAACAGGTTGATAATGCGTTAGATCTGGGGACGACACGCGTTGAACTTGGGGTACAGACCATCGATGATGATGTCTTATCACAAATCCAGCGAGGACATACCGTCTCAGATTCAATAGCGGCAACTCGTATTGCTAAAGATGCGGGTCTAAAGGTCTGTTATCATCTGATGCCTGGACTCCCTGGCAGTACCGAAAAAAAAGACCTTGACTCGTTTCATACTCTTTTTACTGATGAACGGTTCAAACCAGACATGATCAAGATTTATCCGACGCTCATCATCAAAGGAACACCATTGTATGATCTCTGGACGAAGGGGGACTATGATCCGCTCACCACAGAGCATGCCTCCCGGCTCATCGCGACAATAAAAAAGGATGTGCCGGAATGGGTCCGCATCCAGCGGATTCAACGTGATATCCCCGCCCAGGAGATATGTTCTGGGATTAAGAAAAGCAATCTCAGACAATATGTTGAGGTGGAGATGCAGAAGCAACAGACGTCCTGTCGGTGTATCCGCTGTCGAGAAATCGGACATGTCTCCGGTGAGAAAACAAAGAACATCACGGAGCGTTCCCTTCAATGTGTGCATCGTAGGTACCATGCAAGTGGTGGAGATGAATTTTTTATTTCCTTGGAGGACCGCGTACATGATGTTATCGTCGGCTACATCCGGTTACGAGATGTTGTCACGCCCCATCGTGCCGAGCTGCAGGCTGAACCCTGTATGATCATCCGGGAGTTGAAGGTCCTTGGACGTGAGGTGTCACTTGGAACGCGAACTGCTGAGGCGTATCAACATAGAGGATTTGGGAAAAAACTTCTCTTAGAAGCGGAACGTATCTGTTCTGAGCAGTTTGGAAATAAACGATTATTCGTACTCAGTGGGGTTGGTGTCAAACCATACTATCGTAAATTAAGTTTTTCTGATGATGGTGTGTACCTCTCGAAGGTATTACCTGGATAAACCATCATGTTTTTTTTACAAAAATATATAAAGCGGTGTTGATTTCTTCGTTCTACAACCATGGTGGTTGGGGGAGAATTATTCATGTCCGAATTCATATGGTATTGGACACAAGAAAATAAAAAAATATACACGACGCAAGTAGACCTCGCGGAACAAGCAATGAAAAATGGATTATTTGTCATGGGAACCCTCGTCCGACCAGTTCGTTCAGAATAGCTATCGCTTGTTTCTTTCTTTTCTTCATTTCTTTTTCATTTACGGAAGATTTTTATCTGTCCTTGTATTTCGCCATCGTATAATATGAACAAGATAAATTACAATGATTTATTGAAACGAGTGCATAGCGCGACTGTGAAGGAACGGGTCAACGATGATCGTTTTAAGGTCCCAAAAGTCGATGTGTTCTACGAAGGAAATACCACCGTTCTAAAGAACTTTGATAAGATCATTGACGTGTTGAATCGTGATGCAGATCATTTCTTGAAATTCTTGCTTGGGAGTGTTGGTACTGCTGGTGACATCTCCAGCGGGCGAGTCATTTTTCAGGGGAAGATCCCGATCAGAACGATTCAAGATAGGCTTGATGAATATGTTGTAACCTATGTGATTTGCTCTGAATGCAATCGACCTGATACCCATCTCTTGAAAAAGGATCGGACCTTATTGATTCGATGCGACGCCTGCGGAGCTTTCCGTTCGATTGGTTCGATGAAAAAAAGGAAGACCGTGGTACCAAGTGAGATCTTCAAGGAAGGCGAGATCTACGAACTAACGATAAAGGATATTGGGAAACGAGGGGATGGTGTCGCGTTTTTTAATAAATACGTCGTGTATATCCCTGGGGCAATTAAGGGAGCCACCGTGAAGGTGAAGATAGAAAAGATTTCGGGTACTGTTGCTTTCGGCCGTGTCACGCAATGAACATCGATACTTTTTATAAAAAATCAAAAATTGAAAAAGCGCTACACGTGTCAGTACGTGCATCAGTACCTGCATACCTCTATGTATTCCATCGATTTTTTTTCGTATTTCCAGATAAGAAACGGACTTTTTTTGACAAAAAAAATACGTCGTTTGGTCTGTCGTATTGATGCTGAAATATAGAAAATTATTTAAACACAAGTACGTTTTCGTTCTATGTTTGTCTGACAAATGATGTCGTTCGGCGTTTATTGACGCCCGCAATACACGCGTCTGACGCAACAATGACATCACTATGACAAACACGATAAATGTGAGGAGAACTATGGAAAACGACCGCATAACAATCCGATTGCCTCAAATCGATCTCAGACAAATCGACCTTTTAATCCGTCTGGGCGAATTTACTACACGATCTGAGGTAGTACGACATGCGGTAAAAGAATATATAGAAAATCACACAAACCGTATTCTTGCAAAAGCCGACAAATACAAAAAAATTCAAGAATTGGAAGCTGCGGCCGCTGCTATAGAACCTTACATGAAAAAATAAAATCAATGTAAAAGCAGGGGATGGGATGCACCCCTTTAGTGAAGGCCGTCCAATCCGGACGGCCTTCCCAACTACCAGAATAGGAGGACGAAGAAATGGCCGAAATGAAAATGCAGTCCTTTGTTGAGGCTGCTATAGAAAATAAAGTAACTGAGGAAAGCAAGCAGAAGGTTGATGACGGACTTTTTGGTAATGCTCGTATTGTCATTGTTGGATGTGGTGGAGCTGGAGGAAACACTATTACCCGACTTCACAAATTAGGCGTAAAAGGAGCAGAAACCATTGCCATCAACACCGATAAAATAGCTCTTGATCTTGTCGATGCCGATAAAAAACTTCTCATAGGTAAAACCCTGACCCGCGGACTTGGTGCAGGGGGATTCCCCGAGCAAGGTGAGCGCGCTGCACGAGAATCAAGCCGGGAGCTTGAGGAAATGCTGAACGGTGCGGACCTTGTCTTTGTCTGTGCAGGAATGGGTGGTGGGACCGGAACTGGTTCAGCCCCTGTCGTTGCCGAAATTGCAAAGAAACTCGGCGCTATTGTCACCTGTATGGTGTCCACACCATTTAATGTCGAGCGAGCTCGTTTAGTCAAGGCAGATGAAGGCCTGGACAAACTACGAGTCACCGCGGACAGCACAGTTGTCCTTGACAATAACCGATTACTTGAATTCGTACCAAACCTACCGATCAATCAAGCGTTCTCCGTCATGGATCAATTAGTAGCAGAAACAGTAAAAGGGATTTCTGAAACAATTTCAGTTCCTTCGTTGATAAACCTTGACTTTGCTGATATGAAAGCAGTCATGGATTCTGGTGGTTTGTCTGTCATGCTCTGGGGCGAAGCAGATGAGGATGCCGGAGTAGACACCATCGTAAAAGAAGCATTGAATCACCCGCTGCTTAACGTAGATTATCATGGCGCCCATAGCGCGTTAGTCCACATCACCGGTGGACCGAACATGAGCCTGAAATACGTTCAGGACGTCGCCAAAGCACTCACCGAGGATATGGACTGCTACTCCAATGTCATCCTTGGGGCACGTGTGGACCCTGGATTCGAAGGAAAATGCAGAGTCATGGCCATCATGACCGGTGTGCAATCACCAAACCTGCTCACCTCACGACCAGAACGAAAAGTAAACCCCATCGCACCATCGATTCCACAGCGCAAGGCCATGAACAACCCCAAAGTCGGAAACATCGACTTTGTGCGGTAAACAAGAAAAGCTTTCGACAGCTTTTTCCTCTTTTTTTATTTTTTTTTTAGCTTCTGTTTTTCTCAATGATTTTCCCGTGGATTTGGAACCAACCTAAGTTTTATAGTACATGTATTATTCCATTCTTCGTTATGGGCCTATGAGGTAGCCTGGATATCCTTCCGGCCTTCGGAGCCGGATACTGGGGTTCGAATCCCCATAGGTCCG
>DAJP01000120.1:0-3697 GCA_002496355.1 Euryarchaeota archaeon UBA346
CGAGATAGTTGTGACGCCAGCCATCCCTGATCGTTTTATAGAGAGCGATAGCACCGTCTGCGATGCTGAGATCCTTGTCGGGGATGATCAGGTCCGGGTCAACCTCCATTTTGATACCAAGACCGTGGCATGTTTCACAGGCGCCGAAGGGGCTGTTGAAGGAGAACATGCGGGGTTGGAGTTCTTCGAAAATCATGCCGCAGATGGGACATGCCATGGTCGATGAGTAGGTGTATTGTTTTCCTGAGGAATCAAGGGCGATAAGGAGTCCTTCTGCTTTCTGTAATGCTTGTTCACAGGCTTCTGCGAGGCGGGTGTTGTCTGTTGTTTCGACGCGGTCGATCACGATGTCGATATCATGTTTCTTGTATCGTTCCAGGGTGATTTTCTCATCGGTCCGATAGATGGTTTTGTTGACGCGGACTCTGGTGTATCCTTCCTTGTTAAGATCCTTGAAGAGTTGCTCATAGGTCCCTTTTTTCTGACGGATTATGGGGGAAAGGATGGTGATGGTTCCTTTCAGCTCTTCAGCGATTCTGTTTGAGATTTTCTGTGGTGATTGTGACTCGATTTTTGTATTATGGGTTGGACAGTACGGGGTTCCGATGCGTGCGAAGAGCAAGCGGAGGTAATCATAGATTTCCGTGATGGTTCCAACGGTGCTGCGTGGGTTCTTGCTTGTTGTTTTTTGTTCGATGGAGATCGCCGGGGAGAGTCCTTCAATGCTGTCGACGTCTGGTTTGTTCATGAGACCAAGGAACTGGCGTGCGTAGGCGGAGAGGGATTCGACGTAGCGTCGTTGTCCTTCAGCATATAGAGTATCGAACGCAAGAGTGGATTTCCCTGAGCCAGAGATCCCTGTGATGACGATGAATTTGTCTCTGGGAAGTTCTATGGTGATGTTTTTCAGGTTGTGTTCTCGTGCCCCTTTGATGATGATGTTTTTCACTTGAAACCCCCTTTGAAAAGAGTGTTGATATATACAAATATATACATTTTATAGTATGAGAGTGACCGAATACGCTGTCGGTCGGTTCTCCGACAAGCACTCGCTCCTATTCAAGGTTTTCGAAGGGATCACTGAAAGTATTGAACAAAGTACCGACATTGACGAAAAAAAAGCAATAGGACCAATACTCACTAGACTTTCAGATATCCAACATTTGAAAGAGAATAAGAAAGAAGAGATGGATTAGAGTATCGCGCTGGTGTTGTTATTCGGTTTCTTGAAGATACCGAGAATCGACAGGAGAAGGATCCCACCGATTATGATGACTCCCCATCGCAAGAGCTTGAGCAATAGGATAGCCAAGGTCAGAAGTATCACTTGCGGGGTTGGAGTATCTTTATATTTCTGTCGGATTGCCTCCATATAGGTGGTCTCAATACTGTTAAGATTTAATGTGGTTGCGGATTGTGCTACTTTAGCCTGCTCTGCGGCCACTGCTGGCAATAATAATAAAAGCAACACAGCCAACACGCTACCGCCAATAAGGGTTTTTCTCATTTTATAAGTCCTCCAATTTTTTGTTATACACCACCAGCATTTAAATGTTTTCGTAACAATATAAGTATACAAAATGGGTAAAAATATGCAATATGAATCATATCATAAAGGGAGAAAACTCTACCGAAAACTTTTTCAGGAGAGAACTGTAAAGACGCTCGGTAAGAGTTGTACAACAAGAGGTTTTAAATAAAACACACAAAACCGCATACGAGGAGTAATACCTATGTTCATTGTTGGTCAAGTATCAAGCCCTGAGGAAGCAGCCGAAATAGAATTTATAGCAAAATCCTTTGTTGTCGCTCACCGAGTAAAAACCCTCGCTCAGAGCATAATCACGGGCTAATCTATCAGTAAAAACGTCCTGGTCCTATGAGGAACTAAGAATGGCTGAATACGTCATCGAAATCGATTCGCTTACAAAAATTTACAAAACCGGAAAAACTGATTTCAAAGCATTAAGCAACGTGGATCTGAGAATCCGGAAAGGTGATTTCGTGGCCATTATGGGACCCTCAGGATCGGGAAAAAGCACCCTGATGAACATCATCGGATGCCTCGACCGACCTACCTCGGGGACCATCATTATCGATGGAGAGAATACCTCCACCGTCAACGACAATCAACTCGCGATCATCCGGGGAAGAAAAATCGGTTTCATTTTCCAAAAATTCAATCTCATGCCGTCTATGACCGCAGTAAAAAATGTTGCATTACCCATGGTGTTTCTCGGTGGTTCCAAAGCGGATCGAGATCAGCATGCCTTCGAACTGCTCGCAAAAGTCGGGCTCACGAATTGGGCGACCCATCGTCCATCAGAATTATCTGGTGGACAACAACAACGGATCGCTATCGCCCGAGCACTCATGAACAATCCTTCCATCATTCTTGCTGATGAACCAACCGGAAACCTTGACACGAAGACCGGGGAACAAATCATGGAACTCCTCGTGGCATTGAACCGAGAAGGGAAAACCATCTTACTCGTCACCCACGCGGTCGCTTTGAAACGCTTTGCAAACAGAATCGTCAACATGCTTGATGGGGAGGTGACTGAGGACACATGATACGAGACATCTTCTCCATGGCACTGGACACCATGAAATCCTATAAGATACGGACGTTTCTCACACTCATCGGCGTCATCATTGGTGTTGCATCGGTTATCATGGTCACCACCGCTGGAAACTCCGTCAGTGTTTTTATCGCAGAACAATGGAACCTCTTCAATCCCACAGGGATGGTTATCGGGATCGGAAAAGGCGGAACAGTACCTCAGCTCCAAATAAAATCTGTCGTCTTCACAACAAACGATGTAGAGAACATCCAGCGTTTGTCAGCGGTAAAAACAGTTGCACCCATTGGGGTGGTTCCTGTAATCAAGATCCTCAAACGAGACGGATTCCTGAAATGGGAGTCCAGACCCGGAGAAACGATGTACGCGAGCACCGAGTCTATCCTTGAGATCCTGAACATGGAACTTGAAGAAGGAACAATGTTCCAAGAAGGAAAAAACGAGATTGTCATCACTAAAAACATTGCTGAAGTATTTGGAACAGATAAACCATTGAAAATCGGCGATACCATCTATTTGCGTCGAGTCGATGGAAAAACCCTTGATGCAAAAATCGTTGGGATTCTAAAACAAAGTTCGAGTTTCAGTATGTTCAACACCCTTTCCACACCAGGTATTATTTGCCCAGCAAAACCGTATTATTCGAGTTATTTCGGATCAAACGCTGGTTCTATCTTAAAACGTGTGACCGCCTATACAATCCTGCTTGCTGAAGCAAAAGACACAAAAACCGTTCAGGAAGCACAAGATCAGATTATAAATTACCTCAATGGCACAGGATCTGATGCAAATCAGTATAAAGATCAAAACTCGGACTTCGTCGTCATCACCCAGCAGTACATCCTTGACCGAGTCGATAAAATCATGAACGTCATCAGAACCTACATCACCGCGATCGCATTGATATCCCTTCTAATCGGCGGGGTCGGGATCGCAAATATCATGTTTGCGACCGTCACAGAAAGAACACGAGAGATTGGGACCATGATGGCGATAGGGGCAAAACGACGGGATATCCTCCAATTATTCTTGTATCAGTCAATGGTCATTGGCTTGTTGGGTGGTATCGCGGGTTGCATCCTTGGTGCAAGCGGAAGCTGGTTCGTCGTTGATCT
>DAJP01000120.1:4053-8932 GCA_002496355.1 Euryarchaeota archaeon UBA346
ATCTTCATAGGTATCACCGCAGGCGTACTTCCGGCACGCAAAGCAGCTAAGATGGATCCTGTAGAAGCTCTCCGGTGGGAATAACGCGATCTATTTTGGAGATGGAGCTTGTTTTTTCTCCATCGCCTCAATCTTTTCAAGCTCTTCACGGATAAACTGCAACGCTTTTTCCTTATCGGGCCCCAGGCCAACTGCATCTGGGCTGATCTCATTTTTTTTCAGTTGTCGTAACCAACGCTCCAACACCTGTTTTTGATCCATGGATTCTCACCTCATCAGTTACCATATCACGCGCGATGTATATTAACCCATAGATTTAATGTGAAAAATACAGTTAAATACAGAAAAAGAATATCACAATGAAGAAAGGAGGAAGAGAGAATGTCGTATTATTGGAAGAAAAACGGCACTCTTTATCATTGGCATCTTCATTGTCGAGCAGTCCCTGTATACGTACGGACAAACCCTGATTGGGAAATCAGTGAACAGCGACCAACTGATAAAGAACGATGTAAAGAATGCCTTGAGAAGGATATCGCACAGAAGATAAAAAACAGAGTCTAAAAAGTAGTTAGTCTTCGTCTCCAGCAGATTTCTGTAACGGCAGGTTCAACATGACTCGTTTCAGCCGTTTTTTCGTATGATAATCATAGACCACTTTGATTTTCTGACCGGTGATTGGATTAAGACCAGTCCAGTACATGCAGGTGGACATCGTCATCGGGGTCGGGGTGAACAACTGGAACTGCTCGATGTTCTCCAGATGTCTTTTTTTGATGATATCATGAAGATAGAGGACCTCACTGAGGGTATCACCCGGGTGGCCGATCATGAAATAATAGCGTAACCCTTGTTTGTTCCGTTGATTGATCGCAGCAAAATATGAGATGAACTCGTCGAAGCGCTTATTGTCCTTTCCCATTAAACGCACGACATTGTTTGAAAAATGTTCAGGCGCTATCTTCAGACAGCCAGAGATATGATAATCAGAGATCTCTTTGATATATTCCCTGCTTTCCAGAGCAAGGTCGTACCGGATGCCGCTTCGTATGAAGATTTTTTTGATTCCGGGGATCTGTCGAGCTTTGCGTAATAATGAGATGAGGCGTTTATGGGTTTTATCCAACTGTGGGCATTGGACGCAGGTTTCTGAGCAGGAGGTCGTCGATGGTGAGCGAGTACAGGTCATGGCATACATATTTGATGAGGGGCCAACGAAATCATCGATGTATCCTTTGAATCCCGGGTAGGCCGTCAATTGTTTTATTTCTTCAATGATACTATCCTCAGACCGTGATATGATGCGACCTCCTTGATGCAGTGAGAGGGAACAGAAATTACATGCCCCGATGCATCCACGGTGGATCACGACAGAGAACCGACCCATTTTTAACAAGGATCTCGGATGCAGTTTCCGTGAATAGTTCAAGGAGTAGATCCAATCAAGATCCTTTGTCGTGTACTTAGGGTACTGATACTGTATAACATAGCTATTCGTGTATTCCTGTGCGAGGTTCTTATCGTTTGAAAATTTCATCTGCATCTCGCAGAACTTCTGTTTATCCTCAGAAATCTCTTTATAAGAAGGAAGGATCTCGACGCTGCTGTCGAGTTCTTTGCGAAGGACACAGGTCCCCGGTATTTGGTCCATGTCCTTTCCCTGTTGTAGCCTCTCAGCAATCTCAAGGATCTGTTTTTCCCCATTCCCATAGACAAGGATGTTCGCACGTGAATCAAGCAAGATGCTGCGTCGTATGTTGTTATCCCAGTAATCATAATGAGCGAACCGTCGCAAGGATGCCTCAATGCCACCGATCACAATAACGCTTGATTTAAAAGATTGTTTCAACTTATTGCAATAATAGATCACCGCACGATCCGGTAGTTTTGTCGCATCGCTATGTTCATCTTCGATTCGTTTTCGTTTGAGTGGCGTATAATTATGGACCATGCTATCGATGGAACCAGATGTGACACCGAAACAAAGACGAGGTACCCCTAACTTGGTGAAGTGCTCAGTTTTCTCTGGTTTTTCGATGACCCCAACACGATATCCTTTCGCATCCAGGACCTTTGCGATGACACCGACAGGGGAGAGCGGGTGATCATCATAATACTCCCCGCTGATAAGGATGATATCTAGATCTTTTTCCGTTTTTGTTATCATGCGTTGGTCTCTCATGGACTGCTGCTATTTAAATATACAACAATCCGTGTTTTCCACCGGAAAGGTTCATTAAGCATCTGCTTTTTCCGTTGCCGATGACCGACCTGCTTGTGACAAACGATGATGGCTATAAATCCGTTGGATTTGTAACGTTAGTACGAGAGCTTTCTAAAAAATATACGGTTACCGCGGTCGTTCCAGATCGTGGACGGAGCTGGATTGGAAAAGCGATTACCACAAAAAAAGAACTGAAAGTAAAGAAAGTTACCTATGATGGCATCGAAATGTTCCTTCTGAACGGGACACCAGCGGATTGCGTACAGATAGGGTTATACGACATCGTTCCAGTCAGACCAAAGATGATTATCTCAGGAATAAACATCGGGTTGAACATCGGGACAGCTCGGACATTAAGTTCCGGGACCATCGGAGCAGCAATCGAGGGATCCATCGATGGAGTGCGCTCCTTAGCTTCATCCCTTTCCATTCCAATCGAATATCGTGATAAAAAGACAGATTTTTACACACCAAAGAACAATCCACTCTTTGAAAACGCCGCGAAAATCACGACGAAAGTAACCAGCATCATCATGGAAAAAGCGTTCCGTGATGTTGATCTTTTTTCACTAAACATCCCCTTTGATGCAACAGTGACAACACCCCTTGAGATCACAACGCTTTTTAGCACACGATATGGGAGACTCTTTCATAAAACAGGGAAGAGGTTTGTGCATCGGACTCCTCCGATTCAATTCAAGAACATGCAGGAGGGATCCGACCTGAAAGTATTAAATGAAGGAAGAATCTCTTTGACACCAATGAACATCTCATTTTGGTCATCGCATCTGCTTCAGAATGTCGAACAGGCCTTCCAAAAAGAGTGGTAGACTGCATTAAATGACGAAAAAGAACGCGATGGCGATGATGGTATACACACTGATCAACTGCGCTCCTTCTAACCAATTGCATCGCCCATCTCCTGAAAGATAGTTCACGATTAAGACCGCAAGCATGACCGCAAGGATTTCAAAGGGTGTAAAGACAAGGGTAAAACCGAAATTGAATATCTGACTGACCAGCATCAATATAGGGACAACGAACAGTGCTATCTGTATCGCGCTGCTCAGACCAATCTCGATGGAGACGTCCAGCTTATTTCTCACAGAAAAATGAACAGCGGTCGATATCTCAGCGATATTTGTAATAATCGCAATGACCACTAGACCGATGAACACTTGAGATAAACCAATCGCTTTTGCTGCATGTTCAATAGTCCCGACAAGGATCTCAGATTCAAAAGTGACAACCACGATGGCCAGGAACAGAATAAGTGCAGCGAGCCGGCGACTCATGGTTGGTCGTTCCTGTGTGGCTTTCATCTCATCACTCGCATCAAAAAGGTCTTTATGGGTCCGTAAAGAAAAGACAAGCCCCGCGATATAGATAAATGCCATGACGACAGCGACAGCACTACTAAGGACCATTATCTGCGGATTATTCGGAATCAATATGTCATAGACACTGGGGATGGCTAGCCCAGCGACAACGATGATTAACATGGTGGATGAGACCGCGATGGTCTGATTATTAAATCGTTGATTCTTGAAGCGTACACCACCAGCAAAAATACTGAGTCCAACGAGGAGTAAAATATTCCCGATGATGCTGCCGATGATTGAGGCTTGGACGACCTGTATTAAACCAGCGTTCAAGGCAAGGATCGCGATGATTAACTCTATTGCATTCCCAAAGGTTGCTGAGAAAAGACCACTAACGGTTGGGTTTGTCTGCAGTGAGATCTCCTTGGTCGAATATCCCATGATTCTTGCTAGGGGAACAATCGCCAGTACCGATGCGATGAAAATAATCGAATCTTCCTTTGTAAATAGGTAAAGAAAAATACTAATTGGAATGAATGCCAATAGCAGATAAAATACCCGTCCAATCTTGAGTATATGAAGGATGGATTTTTGGAGAGGTGGCGAATAGAAACCCTTAATCAGGTTCCTACGTCCCACAATAAAAGGAATCATATGACTGGATATCACACCAATATATCTAAAATGTTTCGTCACTGAAAAGTTAATGTATCTCGGTTCGATGTTGATAATTGATGAATGACGAAGTGGTCATCCTGCGGTACGGTGAGCTTTCGCTGAAGAGTTCTTATGTTCGTAAATTTTTTGAAACAATGCTTGTGCGTAATATAAAAAACGCATTTAAAGGTGAAAACATCCCTGTCGAGGTTCGTACAGAACGAGGAAGGATCTATCTGACCAAGACAGAAATACCCAAGAGCATCGCTATAATGCCTCGAGTTTTCGGAATCGTCTCACTCAGTCCAGCGATTCAGACATCTTCAAACCTTCAGGATGTTTCAATGGTAGCCCATCACTTGACGAAAAACGTTTTACAGAAACAAAAAAGTTTTGCAATCCGGGTGACACGGGTTGGAACGCATCCTTTCACAAGCCAGGATGTCGCGATACAAATAGGTAATGAAATCGTGAAAGCGACCCAGGCAAAAGTACATTTGAACAATCCTGATTTTGAGCTTTTTATCGAGATACGAGACAAGAAATCTTATCTTTTTACAGAAAAAATAAAGGGGGTGGGAGGTCTTCCCTTAGGGACGCAAGGAAAAATCCTTGCATGTATCAGGAGTCCTTCCTCGTTGCTTGCAGCATGGTATCTGATGCACCGGGGATGCGA
>DAJP01000047.1:0-17890 GCA_002496355.1 Euryarchaeota archaeon UBA346
AGGACGACGATTATTATAACATAGAGAGGAAAAAAATGGATAAAAAAATCATCTCGTTAAGTATCTTCTCAGCTGTTGTCATCCTTTTAGCAGGATGTACTCCTGCTCTTGCGTCCTCAGAAAACAATATGTTTGCTGTGAAAACAGAGCGGATCAACATCGAAGTGAACCATTACTTGGGTCGGCAGACAGAACGTAACCAACTGACTGTCACGGCAGATGAAGCAGAACAAATCCGATTCTATCTTACTGAATTGTATAACGCACAGCAGCGAAATGATCGTGCAGCGATTGCGACCTATGAATCATTGTTATATGAAAAAGGTCTCTTTGGGGTACATCATCCACGGTTCTCCTTGGATATCAATGGACGCGCCTTACTGGAAAAGGCAGGGTTCTCCTCGTCGACTCTATCCATGGCTGATGAGAACATCTCCAACAGCATGTGTTATTTCAACGCGATTGGTGAAGGAGCGATGCTTTGGTGGATTGGTCTGGCATTTGTACAACAACTTATTGATGCAATAAATAATGTGTCAAATCCCATTGGAGCGGTAATCTTATACATTATTTTATTGCCATTTATTGTGTTTACGATGCTCTTTACAGATTTAATTCCGTTACGAATCTTCTCTCCGTCTGGTGTGATAGCACTGAAAAATGGAACGGTATCGGCACGGGGGGCGAATGGCTTTCAAAAACTTACGGTTGGAGAGGAATCCTACGGGGTAAATCTCAGTGGGTTTACCGGGATTACAATCAATATACCACCAATCAACAATCATAAATCATTTCTTTTTGTGTCGGGGTTCGCTCTGAAAGCAGAAGGCAAATGGGTATAATTGCTTCGAATGAGATAACGGAGAGATGCAAAGACACACGAACCGTTTAGTGAGTGGTTATCCAGGAGGTAATATCTAGGATAACTTCTTCAGCGACATGACCTTCAACCAGGTATTCTGTATTGGTCGGTATCCCGGTCCCAGTGATGAACAAATGATTCAACGATGGATAGGTCTTCAAAGTCACTAAAGGATCGTTGGAAAAGGTTTCATTCCATCGCACATAATCGACCATCGTCACTTGATAGTCTCGTTCCCCCTGCAAGATAAAAAGGGGGAGATCCAAAAGCTGTGCGGTGTCCATGGGAGTATATGCTGCAAGATCCACCCAATAGGATTTGGGGACACCAAAAACACTTTCGGTTTCATTCATGCTTAGATTTTTTACTTTCATCACCTGCTGCTCAAGCTCAGCAAGCTGTGCAGATTGGTTCAGACCACTGATGGCTGTAAGATATCGTGCTTGTTCTAGGATAAGATCCTCGAGATGACGAGTCGGTGCTGCTAGGAAGATCAACCCTTTAACCTTGTTATTCTGAAGAGCGATACGGGGAGCAAGCATCCCTCCCAGACTATGACCAAGAACGAATATCTTTGATGCATCGACGACTGAGGAAGCAGCCAAGAGGTTTATCCCCGCAACCGCATCCGCAATGGTTTCCGCTTGGACAGTGAAATTGACAAGCTGTGCAAACTCATCAGCATATTGTAAGGTTCGCTTCTCATAGCGTAACACCACAACACCTCTTGAAGCAAGACCCCAGGCGATGTCTTTGAATGGTTTATTCGGCCCAATACTTTCATCACGGTCATTTGGTCCTGAACCATGTACAAGAATCACTGCTGGGAACGGACCCGCTCCATTTGGGATTGTCAATGTGGCAGGTAATTTCCAATGCTCCTCAGCGACAATGCTTACGTTTTGCTCAGTAAAACTTTGAAGATTGGCATAGGATGGTGGTGTATATTCAAAAGCCGTTTGGGTTGGAACAATAAGGAGAGACAAGATTTTCTCCTGAGGATTGAATGTAATTTTCACATCAAGAACCTGCGTTTTTGAGAAATTACATGTAACGAACACAACTGAAGAACCTGATTCATTTGTTAATCGAGTGCGTACGATCTTCGTAATGTTCCCATAGGGGGCTACGATTTGTTCTGTCCAGATGTTAATAAACATTTCTAATGAAAGTTGTGATGTAATCGACGTGTTAAAAAGACTATACACGCTGGAAAGGTTCTGTTCCATCAACAAGGTGACCACATCTACTGCAACATCCTTCAAGGTCTTCTCTGTTGGTGGCTCTTCTTGTGGTTGGGTACATCCTGATAAGATACTACCGACAAGGAGTAACAATACCGCTAGAGTGATTACTTTCTTCATGAGTCTCATCTTTTTTTATTTCAGTAGATGAAGGCGATATTATAAGTTATTCAAAAAATTTTCTATCAAGATAAAAAAACGTATTCTTTCGTATAATACGAAAGAATTAGGGACAGAAAGCGATTGTTTTTTTGAAAAGTTGTTAGAAAACATTTAAGAAGGAGGCGGTCTTCAAGTTTATAGTTCGCAAGAATATTAAGGGGAATAATATGAAGTTATCTGATGTCTTAGACACGACGAAAAGAGAGCCACATTGCGGGTTATGCAAGATTGATTTTCTTGGAACTAATGTCTGTTCCGCTGGGAAAAAACATGGGTTTGTTGCGTACTGGCCAGAAGGCAGGATGGAGCTCGCACGCGCTTTAGCTGAAAAAGAAGTCGAGCCAACAGCAGCGCTTCGTGATATCGTCAATTCCTGTAACATGTGCGGAATCTGTGATCGACAATGTTACTTTGTGACCCAACGACGACCCACCCACGCACAACAGGCATTACAGGATTATCTCAAGACATTACCACCGACTGCATTGAAACCAACACCCGAGGACGATATCGTCAAAGGTCTTCGCGCGATTGTTGGTGAGAGTTGGGCGACAAATGACCCTGTCATTATTGCTTCCTATCAACGATCGATCATCAAGCAAAAATCAAAAGGAAAATATTACATCGTCATGCCGAAAACTACTGATGAGATCGTCGCCATCGTAAACCTTGCAAACACCCATAAAATCCCATATCTCCCTCGAGGGAATGGGACGTTCTTCGGAGTCGCCTTGCAGACCCTTCTTGCAGAACCAGCAACGATTGAACAAGGCATCATCATCGACATGTGGAGGATGAAAGAGTTAGAAGTTGACCCTGAGTCAATTACTGCCACCATTGGACCCGGTGTGACATCCTTTGAACTGCAAAAAGCAGCTCATGTGCATAACTTACGAGCCAATGTCGCGGAGGCTGAATCCTGTGTCATTGCGAACGCCCAGAATCTGGGGATCGTCACCACCTGGAGTAACACCTACGGATGGGGGACAGATAATTTCATCGACGCTGAATTTATTGACTCCACCGGCACCATCCAACATCTCAGTGACAAAGAGATTCCGAATCCCTATGCAGCGGAACAAGGTCTTCTCAGTCTCTCTCTGATTCCCTCGGTTATCGTCACAAAACTGACCTTGAAACTCCATGAGATACTCCCTGATGAAGAAGCGATTTTCATCCCCTTCAACAACCTCCCCGATGCACTCGATCTCGCCCACGAACTCGCACGACGAAACATTGGCGTGTCCCTAGCAGTCCTCTCACGAAAATACCTTACTGAATTTATTTCTCCGACTCATGAGATTGCTGAGGATTTCAACTATATCGCAGAGAAATACCTCAAACTCAACTATATCGTTGATGTCATCTGCGATGCAGCCAGTAAGAAAATCATCGAGGATCTCACCCCGGTTTCATTCGGATCTGAGATGATAAAAAGCCTGATTCTTGGCTCATCAAAACTGGCCTCGATGAAAGACAGCAGTCTGCTGAAAATGATTGCTGAGGAGGAAGACCCTCTTAAGGCGGTCTTTGGTGGCCCGATGCGTAAGCATTTCGAAAAAGGTCTTGCCAACTCCCCAAAGGAGCTGGTGAAGGTCTTCGATGAGGATCTGCGTGATTTCTTTGAAAAACTCTACTCTAAACCTGAGTTGACGGACTCAATATGGCTTCATAACTATCGTATCCTCCCCTGCCGGATGGAACGGAAACATATGTGGATGTACCGCGGTGGGTACATGCCTGGAGACAAGAAAACGATCATGAAGGTCGTGGAGGCTTTAGAAAAACCAGCACAACAGTACGATATCGATGGGGCGTTCGGGTTCCTCAGCTATCTGGAACGAGGAAAACTCGCACACCTGGAATATGATTATTACTATGACCACACCGACCCTGATGCTCGTAAGCGGGTCAACAAGGCGATCGTAGAGTCATGGAGGCGACAATTCGCCATCAAGGGGGTCACCCCGCTTGAGTTCATCTGCAGCAAAGGGCTCCATCGGAAAGAACATATTATCTACCCGCTCCTCCCAGGGTTATCCGAAGAGGAGCTAGGTCATTTCGAGGAATTAATTGAAACTCTCTTCGGAGGTGAAGACACGTGGTAAAATTTCTCTCACAAGAATGGGCTGAACAAGCCAAGAAAAAAGTCTTAACAGAACTAGATAAGGCAAAAGATTTGAAGAACATGAACGCCTCATTACTCAATGTCGTTCAAAACATCCCCCCGGACAACAAAACAATCTACTACTACATTAAATTCACGGGAGGGAATCTGGATGAATTAATCACCAGCACTGACGAGTCCGTAAAGCAGAAACAAGCTGATTTTATCGTCGCTGGGGATTACACTACATTCATACAGATAAACAACGGACAGATGAGTTCAGCAATGGCACTGCTGAAGAACCGTGTGAAAATGACGGGAAATAAAATGAAGGCACTGACGATAACAAAACCTATCGATAACTATAATAATTGCGTCAAAGGTGTTCCAACCGACTATTGAGAAAGAGTATGGAGAACCAATGGTAGCCATGTCAGGTCCAAGGGATGTAGCGGAATGCTTACATAAATTGATACCACCAACGAATCAATGGACACCAGTCGATACCGCGTTACATGCTCCAAAGACATTTTTCCGGGATTACAAAAAAGCCCAGGATTACATGTTCCCCGCCCTCCGCCATACCTTCAAACATCATTACGACAACAACTTCTTGTACCATCGAGTCTGTGAAGTCAATGGCGTGACTCCGGATGAGATCGCCTCGAAAAAGGATGTGCAGAAGATACCCTTACTCCCGGATGCGTTTTTCAAGGATTACCCAGATGGAAAAGGATTTCTGAACTGGCTGAAAACCATTTTTTCAGGTTCGCTACCCAAACCAATGTTTAAGACCGAGAACCCCTCCCATGATGAGATCATCGAAGAGTTCAATAAAAAAGGCACCAGTATCATGTTCACTAGCGGGACGAGCGGCCGCTTCAGTTTCATCCCCCGTGACACTCGCTCATGGAACCGGGTGAAGTACAGCGCGATGAAATCAGTCATCGAGCTGATGGACTACAACCCCACCGACGAGGTCATCCTCTTAATCCCAGATCCGCGACAAACGAATCTGACGATCGCCAGTCTCTTCGGTATCGCTTATGACCTCTATGATCCGGTGAACGTCCATGTGGCGTTGGACATGAAGATCACAACACAATTCCTGCGGATGCAGCGAGATGAGACCATTGGGTTATCAGAGAAATTAAAAGCAAAAGCACTCTCGACAATCAGTCCTCTGGTGCAACGGAACTCCGATATCAAGGTCATCCATTTATTAGAACAGATTGAAAAAACTGGGAAACGAGTGAACCTCGCGGGTCCCCCATTCTGGCTTGATCGAATATTAGATCGAATGAAAAAAGAAGGAAAATCGGTTCGTTTGCCGACCAGTCAGATTCTCACCGGTGGCGGATGGAAGGCAGAGGAGAACAAACGCCTCCCTGAGGATTCATTCCGGGAGAAGATAACAGAATTCCTGGGGATTCCCCAGGAGCGGTACCACGATGTGTACGCGATGTCCGAGTGTAGCTCTGTGTTTCTCAGTTGTGAAGGCCATTACAAACATATCCCGCCTGTCGTCGTCCCCTTGGTCCTTGATGAAGACCTCAACCAGCTTGAGTATGAGCAGGTCGGACGGTTCGCATTCCTTGATCCATTACCCGACAGCTACCCTGGTTTCATCATCACCGGGGACCGAGTCAAAATCCTAGAGCATTGCCCGAAATGCCAGCGGGAAGGACCGGTGCTTGATGTCGAAGTCACGCGGATGCCTGGGTTCGAGGGACGAGGATGTGCAGCAGTCATGGCTGAGCTTATGAAACAGGATGGTGAGGAACATACTTCGTTTCCCGTCGGATGAATGGATTAAAACCTTCAAAGAAGAGCTGAATAAGAACAAGACGTATCAGGAAGTCGCAAAGGACTGGGAAGGAGATTTCCTGTTTGTGATTACTCCTGATGAGGACCTGAAAAAAGAAACCGTATTCTATATAGATTTATGGCATGGGAAATGCAGAGACGCGTATCTGGTGAAAGGAGAGAAACAGGCGAAATTTGTGTTCAAAGGCCCCTATTCGAACTGGAAGAAAGTCATCCGAAAGGAACTCGACCCAATCAGAGGATTAATCAGAGGAATGTTTACCGTGGATGGTGATTCCCGGGTGATCCTGGACCAGGCCAAGGCAGCACAAGAGCTAGTGAACATCGCAAGCACGATCCCGGTAGTGTTTTAAAAAAAGGGGTGACTATGGGACAGGTCGTTGATTGTTTTTATTGGGATCCGACGATACGATTTGAGAAAGAGTTACAGCTGGTTTCCGAGGATATTGGGAAAGGAATTACGCTGCGTAAACCCGTGTTCACCATCGATGTTCTGGAAAAAATCATTGAGAGAATCAAGACTGCACGCAAGGAATATCTCAGAACGCATGATATTCCCGCAGTCCTTGAGGTGATAGACAAGGTCAACAGTCTGTGGCAAGACCCCTCCTATACGGGTCGGAAGCTCGCGCGGGATGTGTTACCGACGGTGACAGGGTTTTCTGTCGAGATGATCGAAACATGGGGTTTTGATTATTTTTTTGACATCATCAAAAAGGATAATCTACCACTGGCTGGTAAACTACAGCCGAATAATTTCCGGGAGTTTGCTCCTTGTGGGGATGGTCTTGTCAAAGCATATGGCAAGCCACATGTCACCCATACGAATTATGAACCAGAGGTGATAGGTCATATCTGCGCAGGAAACATCCTGGGGCTTGCTGCATTCGAGATGGTGATGGACAAGCTCGTTGATGCTGCAACCTGGGTGAAAGTCCCGACGGAGGAGCCGGTCTTCGGGGCGCTGTATGCAAAATCGATCGAGGAAGTCGAACCACTGCTCGCTCATTCTATCGCCATTCTTCCGTTCAGCAGCCATGATACCCTGGTGCAGGAATACCTGTTCTCTCAATCTGATCTTGTTCGTGCGACTGGTGGAGAACAAGCACGAAGGAATCTGACGCCACTTGCGGAGAAGCATCATGTTCCTCTTGCTGGTCATTGGCATAAGTTCAGTTTTATCGTTATTGCCCGTGAATTTCTCCAAAAACAAGCCTCCGAGATAGCAGAGTTAGCCTCACTGGATGTGTGTGCTTGGGATCAGCAGGGGTGTTTCTCCCCGCAGGAAATCTATGTTGAGACTGGTGGGAGTGTGTCACCAAAAGAGTTCGCTGGATTGCTTGCCCAAGAGATGGAGAGAACGACCCAGGCGATTCCGAAGGGGACGAACTCGGGAAAGATGCAGGTGCTAGACGGGTATTACCAGTATTTCACAAAGGAGACCATGGGAGAACCAGTGAAAATATTTGCTTCGAAGGAAAAACAATGGCTGGTGATCTATGACGAGAGTAACCCGAACTGTGAACCGTCACCATTGTACCGAGTAATCCGGGTCAAACCAATCACCGATATCATGGATATTCCACAGAAGGTGAAACCGCTCAGCTCTTTCTTACAGACCGTTGGAATAGCGATTCCGCAGAACCGACTGCTTGCGTTTGCTGATGCGATGGGACAAGCTGGTGCGACGAACTTGCGGACAGTGAGTGGGATGACGTTGCAGAAAGCCTGGGAACCATGGGATGGTCGGTTCCCGCTACAAGAGCTCTTTGAACATGACTCGATCCATTGGGTCAGCATCGATTCAAAGGACGTCGATACTGAGATACAACGTGCCCTGAAGAGGAAACGGTTGATTGTTAAAGAAGAGTTTTCAAAGAAAAAGAAATAACGTATCTCGAAATAAGAGTGAAAAAATATAGGTTTTTAGAGACGTTGCTCGTCTATTTAGATGTATTGTTCAGGGTTCTTGTCAAAGGTTCGTTTACAACCAGGGGCGCAGAAATAATATGTCTTACCTTTGTAAACACTGGTGAATTTCGCTGTTTTTTCATCAACAGTCATTTTACAAATCGGGTCGATTGCCATGCTGTTTCACCTCCCGTGCAGGCGGCACATAGTTTTTTAACATTAATGACAGAGAAATGACCGTTACAGAGCTGAGCGCCATCGCAAGACCGGCGAACTCTGGTCGGAACAGGATACCAAAACGATACAAGACTCCAGCAGCAACCGGGATAAGAGCAGAGTTATAGGCAAAAGCCCAGAAGAGATTCTGTTTAATACGCGACATGACTTTTCGACTTAATTGAACCGCAGCGACGCAATCCAACAGATCACTTTTCACTAGCACGATCTCCCCACTTTCAATCGCGATATCAGTTCCGCTACCAATAGCAACCCCGACATCAGCCTGAGCGAGCGCGGGTGCATCATTGATTCCATCACCAACGAACGCGACAACCTCACCAGCGTCCTGCAGTTTCTTTACCTCCTTTGCTTTGTCCTGAGGTAACACCTCGGCCCGTACCACTTCGATACCGATTTGTTGAGCGATTGCCTGAGCAGTCCGTGCGTTATCACCAGTGATCATCACAAGTTTCAACCCGAGATCCTTGAATTGTTTCATAGCAGACGGGGTTGTCTCCTTGACCACATCAGCGAGAGCGATGAGACCGACAAGCTGAGAATCGAAAGCGACAAGCATCACAGATTTTCCTTTCGTTTCTAATTTAAGTAACATCTCCTCGGTCTCAGAAGATACGAGGATATTTTTTTCCCTGAAAAGCAATCGGTTCCCGATCAACACGAGGGTGCCATCCACCATTCCTTGAACTCCTTTGCCAGCAAATGTATCAAAACCACTCGTGTCGTGAATAAAAAGACCTTGCGCATCTGCTTTTTTAACGATTGCCTCAGCCAGGGGATGTAAGGAATTCTTCTCCACACTGGCTGCTTTTTCCAACACCACGGTTTCATTCATGGTGATTCCAACGATATCGGTCACCTCCGGTTTTCCCTTTGTCAACGTCCCTGTTTTATCAAAAATGATGGTAGTTATCTTCTCAGAGACTTCCAAGGCTTCTCCGTTCTTTATGAGGATCCCCAACTCAGCGCCACGACCGATTCCCACGGTTACAGCAGTGGGTGTTGCAAGACCAAGAGCACAGGGACATGCGATCACTAAAATGGAGATCAATGTACTCAGACTAAAAAGAAGTGTATTCCCTAGGATGAAATACCAGATCAGAAATGAGAGGAGCGCAATCGTCAATACCACGGGGATGAAATAACTCACCGCGGTATCAGCGATCCGTTGTACCGGAGGACGAGATCCTTGCGCCTCCTCTACCAATCGGATGATTTGAGCAAGCAATGTGTCTTTGCCAATCTTCGTCGCTTTCACCTGTAACACACTATTCGTATTCAGCGTTCCTCCAATCACATTGTGCCCCTGATTCTTTACCACAGGGAGCGATTCCCCGGTCACCATCGACTCATCGACATAGCTTTCCCCTTGAATGACGACGCCATCCACGGGGACCTTTCCTCCTGGTTTAACGAGCATCACATCATCAACGATGACATCCTCAATCGCTACCTCGATTTCCTGGCCATCTCGGATGACGATTGCGTGTTTCACCTGTAAGCCTGCTAACTTCTTGATTGCATCAGAGGTCTTGCCTTTTGCTTTCGCCTCTAGATACCGTCCGAGCATCAGAAACGCTGCAAGCAATACTGCGGTCTCATAGAATAGGAACTCGCGGGTCAGCACCACCTCAAACGTCCCTAGAACGCTTGCACTGAACGCGACTCCGATACCCATGGAGTACATCACATCCATGGTCAATGATTTATTCCGAAGCGCATGATACCCGGCTCGAAAGATAGGGAAACTGATATAGAGGAACGCTGGTGTTGAAAGAATAAGAGAGATATACGAGACGAGTTCCATCGAAAGATAAGGATGAACGTACATCAGGATCATCAAGGGGATCCCGACCAGGAACCCGATATAGATCCTCAGTCGTTTTTCTCGAAGGTCTTTTTCACGAACCTTATTTGCGAGATTCTCCTCACCCTCGACACCCAGATACTGATATCCTGCGTCCTCCACCGCTTTTTTCATATCAGCAAGACCGACCATTCTTGGGTTGTACATCACAGTGGTTTTCTCAGTGGAAAGATTCACAGACACACTCACGACACCATCAAGCTGCGATAAAGCTTCAGTGATGGTTTTCTCGCACATGACACAGGTCATCCCACCGATCCGTAGAATCACTTTTTCATTAATGGTACCATAACCGACATCCTTGACCGCTTTTTCCAGATCCGTAAGCTTCACCTGTGCCGGATCGTATTCCACGGAGGCCAGCTCATTGCCGAGATTGACTTGTGCCTTTTGCACACCAGGGAGGCTTGCCAGGGATTTCTCTATGGTCGACGAGCACATAGAACAGGTCATTCCAGAAATCTTTAACTCCGTTTTTTTCTTCTCCTTTGCCATGATGCTTCTCCCGGGATTACCATGGATGATACAGGATGTATTATATAAAAATCTCTGGACAGTTCGCATGGGGAAAAAAACTATTTGAACTGATGCGCGTACTCTCTCCTCATGCCTCACACGGCTCACATCAGAATCGCTACTCTGGATGATTTCGAACGAATCATTGAGCTTGAGCATCTCTGTTTCCCCAGGGAACATGCCTATTCAAGGCGACAGCTTCGTTATCTTCTCACCAAAGCCAACAGTACTGTTCTGGTTGAAACGATAGATGCACTTGTCCGAGGATTCCTCATCATCCTGTATCGGAGAGGAACTACTGTTGCGGGCATCGAAACCATCAACGTCGACCCCGCTTTTCGGAAGAAAGGCATTGGTCTGCGGTTACTTTCTGCTGCAGAGGAGCTTCTGAGAAAAAAAGAAATCCGTAAAATCAGACTGGAAGTCGCTATTACGAATACGGCGGCAATCACACTCTATGAACATGCAGGGTTTCACCAAGCGATGCTGTTAAAAAAATATTATCATTTTAATCATGAAGGGTCCCGCAACGCGTATCGGATGATCAAGGAATTACAGTAGTGGTCTTGCCTTGCCATTTGGTCGTCGGCATCCATTCCTCATGCTGTAATTTACAATACCCGGTAGTATATTCCTCGAGGATCTTTAGTAAACCATTCCGGAATTGTTCGGGGTAGAAATCAGGGTCACAGGTAGATGGATGGATATGGATTTTTTGAACATGAGCCACACATTGTACTTTGGGGGCAGAACCTTTTTGTTTAAGTAAGAAGAACGATTGGTTCTTCTCATCCTTATCGAGTTTCAAGGATGATGCTCCAATGTTTGTATAGAACTCCTGGATGTGTTTACGTTGGTATTTCATGTGGGTTGGATCGAGATCATTAGCTAGGAGATACAGGAGTATCCCCAGGCATTTCGAACAGGTGCCGCAGGGATACACCACATCGTTTTTGATATGGCAGGAATGACAGGATCGTTGTAGTTTCGCGAGTGCAGGATAGCGTCGAACCAAGATGTTTTGATCAACAAGTCCGGAGATGTTCCGAAGTGCAGACCATTGATACAGACCAGGGATCCGTTTCTCGTACCATTGATTCATCCGGATGTCATAATCCTGATGCTGATCGTAAACTCCAAAGTAATGCTTGATTCCTTTGTATTGGGTCTCATAACGTAAATCATCAAATTCACTGCCTAACAGGAGATTCCCGATTTGTTCCTCCACGAATATTGGTAGTAAGCTGAACACATAGAACGGGAAGATACATAATCGTAGCGGGTAGGTATCATGCCAGATCTTGCGATGATCCGGTCGAATGAACCGCAGATGGTCAAGCATGAACCCATAGAACCGATCCACGTTCGTCCACACCCGCTGAGTGTGCAAATCGGTTTTTTTATGATACTTATATGCGGTGAGCGCGGTTCTCCAATGACCACCGCTCTCGTTCATATACAAAGGATACACGGTTGAACCCATTTCCTTGAGCAACCCATAGGTCAGCAGACTGTCTTTTCCTCCGCTAGAGAGTATCCCTGATTTCATGGAATCCATGTTCTTGCTGAGGGCCGTTTCGTTTATGAGTCGTGTTGGGTGTATGACCGCCTTGGGATCGCTATCTTTCGGTGTTATTTTTTCAGGGTCGGGAAAATAATTTGGGAGGATGTACGGGTTGGTTCCTTCAGCTATTTTGTTGACGAAAATATCGCGGCTAAAGACGACATTGAGGTCATTGAGTAGTGAGAGATCCTCCTTGGTTATGGGGAACTGCAAAATAATTTTTTTTGTGAAAAGACCGTAGTTGAGCAATGGCATACAGAATGCAAGTCGAAGCAAGGGTTGATGAGAGTGTTGTAGTTGGTGTTGATACTTGTTCAAGATTTTAAAATGACTTGTTTTCCCATCGGATTCCGCAACGATGATCTCTGCCCAGGCGGTATTTCTATCGATTGTTACATCTGAAAGTGAAATATGTGAGAGACATACTAGACTATTTTTTACCATACGACAGTGCCTCCAGTGCATCGACGAGAAGACTGACTCCTTCGGAAAGTGGTTCTGCGACGGGGACCTTGAATATCTTCTGATACTGATTTTTTGCTTGAGTGATGTCGGACGTGTTCATATTCTCTCGATTGATACCTACACCGATGAGTTTTTTTTCGGTGAGCATCTCAGCGATTCGAACTACACGTTGTGGGTTTGGCATCGGATATCCTGGAAATCCATCAAGGTGTGGTCGTTTGGGTGCATCGACTAAGAGAAATCCCTGTACCTGTCCTGCCGCAAGGATCTCAAAGCCTCCAGGGAAGAATGGATGGACGAGGCTTCCTTGTCCTTCAAGTATCATGAACTCTGGTTGCAGATCGTTCCATGAGTCAAGGATCGCTCCTTCGATGCCTCCTGAGACGAAATCGTTGATCATAGCGTCAAGGACTACACCATGCGGCCAGCCTTGCAACCAGCCTGTTTGTCCAGTAAAAATCATATCTGCTGTTCTTCTGCGTTTTTTTAGTTCTTCGACGAGGAGGACCGCAAGGGTCCGTTTTCCGATCGCAGAATCGGTGCCGATGAGGGCGATGCGCATGGAGGGCACTTTTGTGATCTCACCGGTGTAGAACCGTTTGTGGTCGCGGAAGATCTTCCGGACATCGGTGATGGTACAATGATGTTGTTTTGCGTGTTTTATGAATCGTGGGTCGTCGGAGAGGAACTGATGCAGACCGGAAACCACGTTGAGTCCTTTCGATAACGCCCAGTCCACCGCGATATCGTATCCTTTGGGGAGTACACCACCTTCCGAGACGGCACCGATGATGAATGTATCCGGGTGGGTTGATGTGAATGCATCATCAAGGTCGTTTAGGAGCGGTATATCTTTCGTTATCCCATCTAAGAATTCTGCCGCATCTCCAGCTGGAAGTGTGGAGTCTACGACGCAGACGATGTCAAATCTCTTGCTGTATCGTACTAGTCCATGGGCGGTCTTTCCATCAGCGCAACCATACAACCGGTCTGCATAGACCAACGCACGCATCTTTGCCATAAGAGAATCAAATCCGTGGTAGAGTCGTTACCTAAATTTTCTCCCCGTAAGAACAATCACATAATCACTGTTCAAGACCCGATGTTCTTTGAATTTAACCAGTGCTTCAATCGGACTTGCTGATGCGGGAAGCACATTGAGACCTTCTAGGTCTCGTAGCATTGTATGGAATTTCATCATGCAGGAATCGGATGCGTAATCAGCCCAGCCGTTGGTTTCATAAATCGCTTGCAGTGCATCATCGCCATCGTAGGAATGGTACGCGATGAGCGGTTCGTTGATGCTGCTTTCTTTGATTTCTGCTGGTTGGAGGTCCTGGGTTTTCGAAGCGCCTGTCTTGAAGCTTTTGATGATGGGGTTTCCCCCGGGTGTTGATGCACCGACAAGATAGGGCATGTGATCGATGATGTTCTGGTCAAGCAGGTTCTTGAATCCATGATAGATCCCGACCAAGGTTGTTCCATTGCCGACTGGCGCACACACCGCGGTCGGTATGCGTCCAAGCTGGCGATAGATTTCGTAGGCAATTGACATGTACCCACGCCATCCCTCGTTCCCATTTCCAGGGTTCGCATCGTACACATGCTCCATGCGACAGAGTCGTCTGCTTTCCTCGACAGCATCCTCGTATTTCCCATCAATGGTAATGATATCCGCGTTCATGCTTTGGAGCTCTTCCTTGCGTTTTGGTGCGACATAGTACTGCTCGGGGATGAGTATCTTTGCTTTCAACCCCGCGAGTTTCGCGAAATACGCAAGCGATACACCGTAGTTCCCGCAAGTCCCGACAGTGATGGTATCGTACCCTTGTTGTATTGCTTTCTTCACGTGATATTGAGAGATGCGGTCTTTCTGCGTCCCCGTCGGGTTACCGCCCTCGAATTTTAAGAAGATGTTTCCAAAACCTAGCACACGCTCAAGATTCCTGGCTCGAGAAAAAAGAGTATCTCCAACACCATTGAGAGGTGGGGGCTCATCTTCAGATTGAAGGCCCGTCAAATCCATGTGGTTATCCCTTTCATTATAAAATGACTCACTATGTACCCAGTATAAAAAAACATGTATTAAAATTTATTGTAACTGACGATGATTTTTCAGGAAAATATTTTCAGAAAAAAAATTTATCATGCTATAAGAAAAAAATAATGCACCTTTTTTCGTATCGTTCTCGTTTGTGTAAAAAGAAAAAAATTTGATGGGAAAAAAAATATGTTTCTGTCAATCGCACAGGATGCGAAGAAAAGACTTTATAAACATTAATCTTATTGCAATGTGATACTCGTCACTGACACAGTGAGAGGGATGGCATACTATGTCACTGTATTGCTCTGTTTGTGGAGACGAACTCGAACCTGAGGAAGAAATGGAAGGTATCTGCGAAAGCTGTAAGCTTGCATCGAGCGGACAAACGACCACTGACGAAATAGAACCTTAGGAACCATGAAGAAAAATGAGAATTAAAATAGAAAAGAGAACCATATTGATCATAGAATGAAAAAGAAATAGGAGGACACCAAATGGCAATAGGATTTGTTCTGATAAACGTCGCCCCAGCACATGAACATGAGGTCTATAACAAACTATCAAAAATCCCACAAGTCGTCGAGCTGCACCCGTTGTTTGGAGAATATGATCTCATCGCAAAAATCGATGCAGCTGATTTCGAGGAGCTCGGAACCATCATCGTAAATAAGATTCGAGCGATCACCGGTGTGCTTGACACAAAGACATTAACTGGCCTGACGTTCTAAAAAAAAATTAGTTATGTAAAAAAAGGTAGATGAGATATTAAAAACAATTAATTTTGTTTTTCTTTGTTATTGTACAACATGGTGAGAAGGAAAGGACGCTTTTCTTATTATATATTATATGTACATTAGAGCAGACGAATAAGACAAATACTTTCATCCTCTCGCTCGTAGAAACATTCTTAATTGATATAAGGGTTTTATTGCACTGATGAAACGGCAGATCCGGATCCTTGGGATTGATGATGCTCCCTTTACCTTTCAGGAGAGATCTACGACGATTATTGGTGTGGTGATGCGGGGCGGGGAATATCTCGAATGCGTCTTACGAAACCAAGTAACTATCGATGGGAAAGATGCAACAGAAATCTGTACACAGATGATCAAAAAATCAAGACATCAACAACAACTCAAAGCAATAATGATAGACGGTGCCTGTCTTGGCGGATTCAACGTTGTTGATATTGACACTCTCTCACAATCGACACATATACCGGTAATGACCATCACACGGGACAAGCCAAATCAAAGAAAGATAAAAAATGCACTGCAAAAAAATTTCAAGGACTGGGAAGACCGATGGGAATTACTGCAAAAAGGACCATTGCATACAATCCCAACACATCATAACCCGATGTACATCAAATGCGCTGGGATATCCGTAGAGGAGGCAAAAGAAATAATAAATATCTCTACTATACGTGGTGTCATACCTGAGCCTGTCCGAGTAGCACATCTGATAGCTTCTGGTATCACCAGGGGTGAATCCTATGGCAAAGCGTAAAGCAGTGGTGAAGAAAGAGAAATGTTTGGCTTGTGGTGGTTGTATCTCGGTCTGCCCACAAGATGCTATCCTCATGATCTTCAGTAAAGCAGATGTTGATGATAAACTGTGTAACAGTTGTTCAATCTGTGTGAAAACCTGCCCGATCGGGGCAATCACCTGGGAGGGCGCATCACATGCATTATGATGCAGTCGTCATCGGAAGTGGACCTGCGGGGAGTGTGACCGCACGATATGCTGCTGAGTCAGGAGCAAAGGTCCTAATCATCGAGCGTCGTGCTGAGGTCGGTGTACCTGTCCTCTGCGGCGAGGGGATCAGTCAGAAGGTTGACCATTACAAGGTTCTTGAGGGGACACGCTGGATTGCGACTAAGATGCAGGGGGCACGTATCTTTTCTCCGAATGGGACCATGGTTACGTTGGCTGCGGAGTACGCGGGAAACGAGACCGGGTATGTCGTCTACCGAGACATCTTCGACCAGGAGCTGGCACGAGGGGCGGTGAAAAAAGGCGCGGAACTCATGCTGAACACACGTGCAGTAGGTTTGCTGAAAAAAAATGGAAAGATTACGGGAATTTCGGCACAGCAGTTCGATGAAACAATCGACATCGAGGCGGATGTTGTAGTTGGAGCTGATGGAGTCGAGTCTCGAGTTGGGAGATGGGCGGGGATTAAAACCACATTGAAACCCTATGACTTGGAGACCTGTGTCCAATATACCCTAGCCAATATCGATTGGGACAGCCCGTATTGTGATTTCTTCTTAGGAAAACATGTCGCCCCTGGTGGGTACGTCTGGGTGTTCCCGAAAGGAAAAGACGTCGCAAATGTCGGGATAGGGATCCTTGCAAGTCTCAGTGAAGCGGGAAAAGCAAAACAATACCTGGACAAGTTCATCGCTGCCCAACCAGCATTAAAAAAAGGGGAACCATTGCGGATCCTCACCGGGGCAGACCCGGTTGCCGAGCCGATCCAGTCCGTTACGGACAATATCCTCTTAGTCGGTGACGCGGCACGTCAGGTGGACCCGATCACAGGCGGTGGTCTAATGCATGCGATCGAGGCAGGACGGTACGCAGGAGAGACCATTAGAAAGGCGGTGGAGAAACAACAGTTCGACACCGAGTTGCTCTCCGAGTATGAGACGAGATGGAAGAAGGCGTTTGGGAAGAAACTACATCGGAACTATGTGGTAAAGGAAATCATGCTTGACATGGAGGATAAAACACTGGATATGCTTGCTGATTCTTTAAAGGATTATAAATTTGAGGAGTTCAGCACTATTAGCATCATTAAAGCATTGGTGACGAAACATCCATCGCTGCTGGTGAAACTGACCCCACTGATGAAACTAGCGAGGGCGTAAACGTGACCACAAATTGGGGATTGATATGTAACCCAGGCGTGAAACGAAGCATCACATTAGCAAAGGATGTCATGGAGTTTTTACAACAGCATGGTAATGTACTGGTGGAGGAAGCAATCGCATCGGAAATCCAACACAAAGGGTCTTCGTTCAAGGAGATTAACAGGGACGCGGATATCGTGGTGACCATCGGGGGCGATGGCACGAT
>DAJP01000047.1:18205-25922 GCA_002496355.1 Euryarchaeota archaeon UBA346
ATCGGGTTCCTTTCCGAGGTCGAATCTAAGTATGCATTTGAGGGGTTAAAGCAAGTCATCGCTGGAAAATATAACGTCGAAGAACGAGCGAAATTGAAAATCACCCTGGATGGGAAACGGCTACCTGATGCGACCAATGAGGTGACGATTCAGACAGCCCGCATAGCAAAAATACTGTATCTGAAATTATTTGTGGATGATGAGTTGATTGAGTCGATGGGGGCAGATGGCGTCATCATCGCGACACCGACAGGTTCGACGAGTTATTCGTTAAGCGTCGGTGGCCCAATCATGGACCCAACGGTAAATGCGATGATCATCGCACCGCTTGCTGCATTCAAGCTCTCTGCACGGCCCTGGATCATCCCGCTTGACCGGCAGGTAGGAGTACATCTGCTGCCGAAAAGCAAGGAGACGAACCTGGTGATCGACGGGAGATTTCTCACACCAATCACCCAGGAGAGTTCGATCAGTGTCACCGGATCGGAGAAGAAGGCACGGTTCATTCGGTTTGGGGAAAGTTTTTATCAGATGGTCCGTTTAAAACTGATGAGATAGACTATGGGATTTTTCCGACGAAAAACAACACCGTTACCACCTCGTTCTTGGAAGATAACTAGAAAATGCCTGGATCTGATTGTTGAGAGTTCAAAGTCGAATTACCCGCAGGAGTTCGGGGCGCTCCTGCGAGTTGACCGGGTCGATAAAAACAAAATTATCGAGGTGGTGCTCCTCCCAGGGACGATCTCAGGTGACTCCCATGCGATTTTCCATTTGCATATGCTTCCCATTGACTATAGTGTTGTTGGGACAGTACATTCTCATCCGTCATCCATTGCTCGTCCCTCTGATGCTGATTTAGATTTGTTTAGTCATTTTGGGAAAATCCATCTCATCGTTGGAGTGACCATGTATGGGAATATCTCATGGAAGGCATATGATTACACCGGTCGTGAAACATCAGTTGAGATTGTTTAAAAAAAGATATTTATATCCTTGGATGACTACCAGTCCGTAGAGAGATGGCAGATTTTCCTTTGAACATCGATGTTGTGGTGATAGCAGCTCTTGCGCCGATTCTAGGGGTTACAGTGTTCTGGTTTCTACAGTTGATCTTCATAGAAATTCAGAAACGATTGCTGTCACGGTTGCGTCATCATCATGAGGCGTTCTGTCGGTTCACCAATTATATTGGCATTTTTTTTCAGACTATTTGCCAAGCTCTTGGATACACTGTCACGAGAAGTGGGATTTCTTCATTCCAGGTTACAGTGAATTATGGGAAGGTTGAGCCGAAGAAAGAAAAAGAAGGGGTTTTTGAATGGATTGTTCGTTCGTTCCTCCTTTTTGGTCCTTTTTTTATCCCAGCGGGTCTTGTCCTCCTGGTCAGTTATGGTGTTATCGGGAGAGGATTTTCTTTCCCATCACTGGTTCACTACACGTTTGTCGAATCCTTGACTGGTTTTTGGGCAAGCCTGTCCACCTACGGAACCGAATTTGTAAGGTTCCTAATCAACATCGATTTGCTCAACCCGCTTCACGTCGGATTTGTGTTTGTGCTATTGTTTTTTGGGCTGGGGATTCGACCCAGTTATATAGGACAAGAACGAAAAGAAAAAATCGATATCCTCCATGATCTGATCCACATTAAAGATCATCTGCTGGAAAAACCGTTGTACCTCCTAGTGATCGTTCTGTTACTATATCTGTTCTATATCCTGTCGCTGTTTCTCAATCCAGCGGTGTACATCGGGTTGTTTGTCATTTTCGGTTGGATGTCGCTGACTGCGATCATCGCTATACTCCTCACATATCCTCTCCTGCTTCTGATATGGGCAACGGATGCCATTCAACCGCAGTGGAAAATAGTTCCTTTCATAACCATTCCTGTCTCTTACATCGGTTCTCGGGTGTTTTTCATATATTATCCGACAAATGAGTTGGAACGGGTTTCTCTTCTGGTGATGTTTCTCTCGACGATTCTTGTTACCATTGCTTTGATAAAATATAAGAGGACCAATAGATTTAAAACCGCTACAAAGATGAAGCATGTGAGGGTTGCGGATGGTAAAAAAGGAACTTCTAAAAAATGAGCAAGTGGAACGAATACTCTCGCCTCATCCTTTGTCGTTTATGAAGTTACAGACTCTTTGTATCTTTGTCATCGTATGGGGTATCGTCGTTTGGTGGTTAACAGAGTTCTCAGAATATGCAGGGATGTTCTCGGGAAATACCTGGTACCCTCTTATCCTGTGGGGACTAGTCTTGTTACTGGTTGGTGTGATCGCCTCGCTTGTTGCGATCCAGTGGACGATTTTCTTTTTGTACCTTGGTGTCTTTCTGAGTGCGATCGGGCTTATTTTCTGGCAACATTGGCAAAATGATATTCCTCTGTTTATCTTCATTTATTCGATTGCGGTCTCGATTGTCGGTTTTTTGATTGTCGAGCTGTATCGTCGGTCACATAAGTATGTCATTACGAATCTGCGTATAATTTTCAAAGGCGGGATCTTCACGAAGCGGGAGCGGACGATCAGGTACGATAAGATCGCTGATATCGATGCCAAACAAGGGGTCCTGGGTCAGATCTTTGGTTTTGGGACGATCATCCCTGTGAGTCAGTCTGGTTTTGGGCTGGGGAGTGATAAGACCATGGCTGCTGGTGGTGTGGCGGTCGGGGGGACAAAAGCTCGGTTGTTTGGTTTCGCTGGTGGCGGAAAAGAGGTTCAAACGCCGATTGCCCGGAGTTATTATGAGCTGCATGGTGTGTATCCGTACAAGGATGTGAAACAACTTGTTGAGGATCTGGTTCAATCGCATGTCCCGACACAATATCAGCAGGAGCAGGTAGAGTTTCAGAAGCAGCAGGTAGATATTCAGACCCAAATGCGCGATCTCCTCCATAAACAGGTAAGTGATAAGCCTCGGAAAAAGATGGTGAGACAACCAGTCGAAGAAGAGGAAGAGCCTGAGGAAGAGGAGGCCGTGGAGAGAGTACCCCGGAAAAAAATGGTTCCGCCCGAAGAGGGGTTTCAATCGGAGCAGGTGGACATCCAGCAGCAGATGAAGGATCTGTTGAAAAAACAAAAGACAGCTCGTGTGAACCCCCCTGAAGAAGAGGAAGTCGAAGAAGAGGAAGCTGAAGAAGAAACAGAGGAGAACGAGAAAGGAAAAGAGGGATCGTAACCAGGGGATATCTTTATTAAATAAATTTTTATTTATGGATGACTAATGGTACCGAAAAGAGTGTTTTTTACAAAAGGCGTCGGGAGGCATAAACATGAGCTGCAGTCTTTTGAGCTTGCGTTGCGTGATGCGGATATAGAGCAGTGTAACCTTGTGTATGTCTCAAGCATCATCCCGCCACATTGCACGATCATTCCGAAGGACCGTGGTGAGAAGGAGTTGAACGCCGGCGAGATCACCTATGTGGTGATGTCGAGGAATTCGACGAATGAGCCGAACCGGTTGATTGGTGCGGCGGTCGGTATCGCGGTCCCGAAGGACCGGTCACATTATGGGTATATCTCTGAGCATCATGCGTTTGGGACTACTGGAAAAAAACTAGAGGATTACACGGAGGACCTTGCGGCAACCATGCTTGCGACAACCCTTGGGTTAGAGTTCGACCCTGATAAAGCCTGGGATAAACGGAAACAGGAATACAAGATGAGTGGCCAAATCGTCCGGACCCAAAGTATCGCTCAGACAGCAGAGGGCGATAAGAACGGGTTGTGGACCACGGTGATTGCTGCCGCGGTGTTCATGGAAAACGACGGATAATACCGTAAACCTTTCTTTTTCTTATTTCTCCTTTTTAAACGAACGAGCGGTAGCGGGTTCTAGTCTATCTCTGAGACGATCAGGGCAAATTGCGGGATCCCGCCGAGTCTTTTTATGCCAAAATCAAAGTATTCAGGGATCCACCAGGATGACTTGTCAGGGAAAGGTGATGAGAAGTTCACAGCGTAGATATCGTAGGACACTACGTTTGCATCGTTATGATCAAGGGCGGTTGGTGTAGGGTTTGCCTCGTTTTGGAACGGGTCGCTGAGTGCAAGGGAGCCGTTCGGGTTTATCCCTGCGACGGCGACATAATGACCAAGAAACGTGTCAAAGAGAATCGCATCAGAATTATAGAGAAGGAGATTCAACATGACCCCGCAGTTGTTCTGTAAACGGTCTGCGATCAGTGAAAAGTCTGGTTTCCAGATTGCTTCTACGCGGTAATGATCTTGTAGCCCTGCGTCCTGTATCCATTGGTTTGCACCTTGTTCAAGGTGTTTCGCCCAGGTCCCCGCAGAGAGACGTAAGAGTGGATATTGACAGAAATTGGTGTTCGTATACCAGGCGAGTGATTCGATGAGTTCTTTGCCTCCGCGTCCGAGTCTCCATCGTGTCTCCATATCGTTGACGTTATTGAAATTATGATCATCAGTGCTAGGCCCAGGGGTTGGCGTTCCAGGGGCATTCAAATCACGCACCAAGGGATAGGAATCTACTCCATCACCCGGGAATCCATTGGGATCCTCGTGTTTTGAGTCAAACCACCAAAAAATATCAGCTAGACTTGATGGAGCACAGAAGTTCCAGAGACCTCCGATAAGTCGGTAGATGCCTTTGTGTGCTTTCCAGTTGTCCTGTTTCTGATCGAAATCAGGCAGACCTTGCGGTGAATAGTTTGGATAGGCAGGAAGATAATACCATCCGTCATCGTCTGAGGTGCCTGTTTTTTTTACTAACGATGAGGATGTTAGAAACGATGCCGAAAGCAGAACGAACAACACAATGACGATAAGGCTGTATGAATAGAATTTTCTGCTCATATCACGTCAGTCTATTAATGATATCGAGGATTTAAATAACTTATTGTTTATATTTAGGTGATTTGTACCTGGTAATTTATTGGTTAATCAATTTCTGAGATGATGAGTGCATAGGTGGGTATGCCGCCTAATTTGATAGGACCAACTGAAAAGTAATTAGGAATCCACCAGGAGGCTCTCTCGGGAAGGGGACAGCTGAAGTTTATCGCATGAATATCGTGGGATACGATCCCTGCATCGTTATGATCTGCAGGCGATGGACCGGGATTTTCGATATTTTGAATCGGGTCGCTTAATGCAATGTATCCCTCAAGGTTTACCCCAGCAACCGCACAATAGTGACTAATACGAAATGTAGGAAAAATGCTTGCATGCGGTCGATAGAAGAGGAAAAGAACAACCACTGCATCATTCTGCTGGATATGATCACAAATTATGGTAAACTCTGGGTGATAGACCGCCTCGATGCGATAATGCTCTTGCAATCCTGCATCACAAATCCATTGCCATGCTCCGTCCTCAAGATAATTTTGGAATGTACCAAAAATCCCCCGAATAAACGGGTAACGACAGAAATCAGAATTACAATACCAGGCTAACTGTTCAATTAATTCTTTCGGTCCTCTTCCACTCCGCCATGCAGTTGCCGCGTCATTCACATTGTTAAAATTATGATCATCTGACAAGGGACCAGGGATTGGAACACCGGGGGCTTGTAAATCCCTTACGAGAGGATAGGTGTTATTTCCATCACCAGGGTATCCATCCGGGTCCTCATGTTTTGAGTCAAACCACCAGAAAATTTCAGCAAGACTGCTAGGACCGCAAAAAGACCACAGACCGCCAACGAATCGCCAGATTCCCTGTCGTGCTTTCCAGTTATCCTGTCTCTGATCGAAATCAGGAAGACCCTGCGGGGCGTAGTTCGAATATGCTGGAAGATAATACCATCCATCTTCTTTGTTAGCTACGGTTGATTGGGGCTGTGAAACCGAATCAACGAGAAAAACAGAACAACCTGAAAGGAGCAATGTGATGACCAATAGCAACGTACAAATCCTTCTTTTTTTCATATTCCCCCGTTGTATACATTATAGACACGCCCCGTATTTATACGTTTCATTATCGAGAGCTTCACTTGTTGAATGAAGTGGTTAAAAAGCTTTTATATGTAAGTTCGTAATAACCCTCCCTCATGAAAGGAGAGTTATCAATGACGCAGGAGTTTGTAAAATGGTTTGAAGAACTCACCATCAATGATGTGCCATCTGTTGGTGGGAAAAATGCCTCCCTTGGAGAAATGATTCAGAATCTCGGCAAGAAAGGAGTTCGAGTTCCTTCAGGGTTCGCGATTACCGCATATGCCTATAAATATATGATTGAGAAAGCAGGCATTGATCTGAAGATTAAAGAGATACTCGACGGTCTGGACACCCATGATGTGACGGATCTTGCGACTCGGGGTCAAAAGATACGCAGTCTCATCAAAAACAATCCGATCCCCTCTGAGCTTGAGGAGGACATCAGACGACATTATCGGGAGATGGAATTCCGCTACGGTGAGGATGTCGATGTCGCGGTGCGAAGCAGTGCGACCGCAGAAGATTTACCTGACGCGAGTTTTGCAGGGCAGCAAGAGACGTATCTGAATGTCCGAGGGGAAGATGAACTAATTGAGAAAGTACGGGATTGTTTTGCATCATTGTTCACGAATCGTGCAATCTCCTATCGGGTCGATAAGGGCTTTGACCATTTCTCCGTGTATTTATCTGTCGGTGTGCAGAAGATGGTCCGCTCAGATCTTGCCTGTTCAGGAGTCATGTTCTCTATTGATACGGAAAGCGGTTTTACCAATGCGGTGTACATCACGGGTGCCTATGGTTTAGGGGAAAACGTGGTGCAAGGAGCGGTCAACCCTGATCAGTTCTATGTGTTCAAACCAACGTTGATGAAAGGATTTAAACCGATACTGGAGAAGAAACTCGGTTCGAAAGAAAAACGTCTCGTATATGGAACAACCGGGACTAAGCAGACAAAGGTGACACCAGAGGATAAAGCGAAATTTGTCATCGATGATGATGAGATTTTGACGCTTGCCCACTGGGCGTGCATCATTGAGGATCATTACAAGAAACCCATGGATATCGAATGGGCAAAGGACGGGCAGACCAAGGAGCTTTTCATAGTCCAAGCACGTCCGGAGACCGTTCATTCGCAGAAAGACATGGCAACTATGAAGACCTATGTCCTTGATCAAAAAGGGAAGCTACTTGTCGAAGGTGAAGCAGTCGGCAGTAAGATAGGCCAAGGAGAGGTCAACGTCATTGAAGAGGCAAAGGACATTAGTCAGTTCAAGAAAGGCCAGGTCCTGGTCACCGATATGACGGACCCGGACTGGGAGCCGATTATGAAAATCGCCGGTGCGATCGTCACCAATCGTGGTGGTCGGACCTGCCATGCTGCGATTATCTCACGAGAGTTAGGGATCCCTTGTGTGATTGGCACGGGAAACGGTACGTCTGCCGTCAAGAAAGGCGCTCAGGTCACCATTGACTGTTCTGAAGGAGTCGGCAGAATCTATGACGGTTTGTTGAAGTTCCATGTCGATGAGGTAAAGTTAGACCAGCTCCCGCAGACCAAGACGCAAATCATGATGAACGTCGGAGTACCAGAGCAGGCGTTCCAGCAGGGACAGATCCCGAATAATGGTGTTGGGCTTGCGCGAGAGGAGTTCATCATTAACTCACATATCGGTATTCATCCGTTGGCATTAATCCATTATGATGAGCTGAAAAAGAAAGCCCCTAAGGATAAAAAGATTGCTGAGGTCATCAAGAAAATCGATGAACGTAGTGTTGGCTACGAGAACAAAGTCGAGTTCTTTATCGATA
>DAJP01000054.1:0-2516 GCA_002496355.1 Euryarchaeota archaeon UBA346
TTGCCGTCTGTATAAGGACGGAAGCCGCAATACCAGCTACGAGTACCATTGCGATAAAAACAATCATCGCGCCGATGCCCATATCACCGATATCATCAGCTTTTAACTTTTTGGTTATTTTTCCCATCTGGTTTACATCCCTCCTATAGGTTTTTTTCATCCCGTTTAAAGTTGCGACTAATATTACAACTTATAGAGAGTGCTACCCAAACAAATGATAATTTTCTTTAAATAGCTTGTTTGCAGATACAGCAGCATATGCATATGCAAGTAGGTGTGCAAAAAAAATATATTTTATAGATTGAGTAAATTTCTAAAACAAAAAATTTTTGTAAAAAAAAAACCTGCTTAATTGTAATCCTCTCGTACTATACTAATAAATGTTATAAAATATCATTTATCTAAAATAAGTTCTTTAACCATTCTAAAAAAAAGTAGTATCTCAGAATTTTGTAAGGGTGGTTTGACAGCGCACCAGGGGCTCTTAGATTTCAAGCAGTGAAGCTTACCCCATAAGATTCCCGAAGGAATCAAATAGGGCTCTCCACCTAGTCTAAGAGTCCCAGCCCCCTTGCGGGGGTAATCTTCCCGTGGGCTCTCGCACCAAAGTACCGAAGAGTACGTATGCAGGCTTAACTGCCGGGTTCGAGATGAGACCGGGTGTTTCCCTGCCGCTTTGACCGTCAAACCACCGTTACTCTGATTATTTCTATGATTTTTATACGCAACCTGTTTAACGATTGAGCCAGTAATGAACGGTTAGTAGCTCTAGGCTGAACATGTCGCCGAGGCTTCATGCGTACACCTGAGCTCTATCAAACGAATCTTCTATTCGAGTTCTATGATGTCTCGTCTCGAGGTGAGCTTCATGCTTAGATGCTTTCAGCATTTATCCCTTATAGCGTGGCTACCCAGCATTGCCCTGTCGGACAACTGGTAAACTAGAGGCTACAGACCCTTGTTCCTCTCGTACTAAAGGGTCTTTCCCCTCAAACATCAACGCTTCCAGAAGTTAGCAACAAACCTGTCTCACGACGGTCTAAACCCATCTCACGATCCGCTTTAATGGGCGAACAACCCCACCCTTGGCAGCTGCTGCACCGCCAGGATGCGGAGAGACGACATCGAAGTAGCAAGCCTCCAGGTCGATATGGGCTCTTGCTGGAGACGACTCAGTTATCCCCGGGGTAACTTTTCTGTTATCAATGACTCCCACAAATGAAGTTCATTGGTTCGCTAGGCCCTGCTTTCGCAACGTGGATTGTTATTGGCCCAATCCACGTAAAGCCACCTTTTACCCTTGCATTCTACAGGAGATTTCTGACCTCCTTGAGGTGACCATTGGGCGCGCTTGATATCTTTTCGAGCGCGTGGCGCCCCACCCAAACTACCCACCGATCGGTGTCCTTTTGCAAGTTAGTGGTACGGCAAAAATAGGGTGGTGTCCCATTGGCGCCTCCACCAGAACTAGCGTCCTGGCTTCGACGGCTCCCACCTACGCTTCACAATCTAAACCGTATCACAGCGACAGGCTGTAGTAAAGCTCCACGGGGTCTTCGCTCCCTTCTGGAAGGTACTGGACTATGCGCCAGTAAGTCAATTTCACCGGTTTCCAAGCGGGGACAGTAGCGCTCTCGTTAAGCCACTCATGCAAGCCGCCAATTAAGCGGCAAGGTATTACGCTACCTTAAGAGGGTCATGGTTACCCCCGCCGTTTAGCGGTCCTTCGCCCCATTGAAATAGGTTTTCAGATACCGCCACTGGGCAGGATTCGGCGACCATACACATCCTTTCGGACTTGCGGTCTCCTACGTTTTTATTAAACAGTCGGAGCGCCCTAGTCACTGAGACCTGCTTTTCACAAAGCAGGCACCCCTTATACCGAAGGTACGGGGCTAATTTGCCGAGTTCCCTCGCCTGGATTTAGCCGACACACCTTGGCTTACTCAGCCAGGGGCACCTGTGTCAGTTCTCGGTACGGTTCTCCAAACTACATCTCACACTAATTTTCACGGGCACTCGAGCTCGATAAAATCCATCTAAAACGATAGACCTATCACGCTTTGACTAAGTTCTCACCATGACGGTACTCCCTTAGCTTAATACGCTTAGACAGACAGACGAGTCTGTAAAATCTACCCGAATGCGTCAAAATATGAGCAAATGTTTGGAAAGTACAGGAATATTAACCTGTTTCCCATTCGGCAACTTCAATTAAGGGTTGCCTTAGGACCGACTAACCCTCGACTGATGGACATCGTCGAGGAAACCTAGCCCTTTCGGTGGTAGAGATTCTCACTCTACTATGCTGCTACTTTTCCCAGGATTCTCGTTCGAACGCGGTCCACTTGATCTTACGACCAAACTTCTACCCACGCACGACGCCCCCCTACTCATCTCCATTTTGGAGTGCTTACGTATCGGTGGTTAACTTAGCCCCGTCCATTTTCAAGGCATACAATCTCGACCAGTGAGCTGTTACGCTATCTTTAAAGGATGGCTGCTTCTAAGCCAAC
>DAJP01000054.1:2747-13741 GCA_002496355.1 Euryarchaeota archaeon UBA346
TAAAGGATGGCTGCTTCTAAGCCAACCTCCTGGTTGTCTGAGACCGTAAACGCTTTTTGTTCTTTGACACTTAGTTAACACTTGGGGACCTTAACGCAAGGCTGGGTTGTTTCCCTTTCGGACATCAAGTTTACCCCAGATGCCCTCACTACCCTGATTCTACGATGAATACACATTCGGAGTTTAACAAGGCACCGAGGAATTTCTTCCCCTAAGCGCCCAATTAGTGCTCTACCGTGTACTCCATCTCATCAGAGATCTACCTGCGGGTAGTCTCGGGGGGAACCAGCTATTGCCAGTCTAGATTGGTCTTTTGCCCCTATACGCAGCTCATCTCAACGATTTGCACATCAGTACGAGTTCGGTCCTCCACCCCACTTTCATGGGGCTTCAACCTGGCCACGCATAGATCGGCTGGCTTCGGGTCTCGTGGTAATGACTACAGGCGAGCACACCTTGTCCCTTGTTGCCTGCGGACACTTGCTTTCGCTGCGGCTTCAGGCCTTAAGCCCTTAACCTCGCCATTACCAGGAACTCCCTGGGTCATTATTCAAAACGAACGACAAGACATTGCTCCACTATCTAAGATAGCTTCGTCGCTTTCATGCCTTATCAGTCTGTAACCATTTGATTTCATGCTCTTTGCACCTCCCGCAAGGGGTACTTTGCAACGTTCACTCACGCTACTATTGCACTATCGGTCTCGAGTAGTATTTAGGGTTGGAAGTTTATGCCTCCCGTATTCACGCGCGATATCCAACGCACGCTACTCTGGATACCCAAAAATCTCCCACTGGTTTACCTCTACAGGACTATCACCCTCTATGGTACCTCTTTCCAGAGGACTTCGAGTTTGCCAGTTAGGGAGTAAATGAGTCCAAACTCCACATCTCCCCTAGTTCGTCACTAAGGGATTCGGTTTGCCCTGTTGGGTTTTCGATCGCCTTTAATAACCCAATCTCAATTGATTTCTTTTCCTCTGCCTACTAAGATGTTTCAATTCGGCAGGTTCCTCTTCGCTGACGCGAATATCGCCGAAGCGATAGGATGTCCAATTCGGTAATCTCCGTATCAAAGGCTCCTTGCGCCTACACGGAGTAATATCGCGGCTTGGCACGACCTTCATCAGCTCTCGAGCCGAGCAATCCACCAAATGGCGTAGCACTGGCTCAATTTACGTCCAGGTTGCGTATGCAATCCATTGCATGTAATTCGCAATGGGACGATCATCAACCGCATCTGCGAAGATTGGGTCTCCGTCCTTACCATCTAATTTACCTACAAACTAGATGGCGTCTTCTTACTTGTTGAAATGGAAAATCGGAATGGACCGGATGGGATTTGAACCCATGGCCTCCTGCTTGCAAAGCAGGCGATCTTCCGCTGATCTACCGGCCCTTACAATGATATGTTGAGGGTAAGGACCGAGGAAATTCGATAAACCTTAATATACTTTTTGATCGACGTGATTTTAGTGTTTAATTCACCCATCAATGTTAATCGTAGGAGGTGATCCATCCGCAGGTTCCCCTACGGATACCTTGTTACGACTTAGCCCCGCTCACTAAGCCTAAGTTTGAACGCAGCAACTAGCTGCATCCTCACTCAGACCCAATTCGCATGGCTTGACGGGCGGTGTGTGCAAGGAGCAGGGGCGTATTCACCGCGGAATGTTGATCCGCGATTACTACGGATTCCAACTTCATGAGGGTGAGTTACAACCCTCAATCCGAACTATGACTAGGTTTCGGGATTACCTTCACCTTTCGGTGTCGAAACCCATTGTCCTAGCCTTTGTAGCGCGCGTGTAGCCCGGGGGATTCAGGGCATACTGACCTACCGTTGCCCTCGCCTTCCTCTGACTTATCGCCAGCGGTTTCTCTAGTGTGCCTAGTAAGCGAACTTACCAGTTGCAACTAAAGATGAGGGTCTCGTTCGTTGTCTGACTTAACAGAACGCCTCACGGTACGAACTGACGACGGCCATGCACCACCTCTCGGAAAATCAGGCAAGGTCATCAGCCTGGCCTTCATATAACCGTCGCCCCCGGTGAGTTTTCCGGCGTTGAATCCAATTAAACCGCACGCTCCACCCGTTGCGGTGCTCCCCCGCCAATTCCTTTAAGTTTCAGTCTTGCGACCGTACTCCCCAGGCAGCTCGCTTAACAACTTCTCTCCGACACTAGTTGGGCTCGGAGCCCGACTAACATCAAGCGAGCAGCGTTTACACCCTGGACTACCGGGGTATCTAATCCCGTTTGCTCCCCAGGGCTTCGTCCCTCACCGTCAGACCCGTTCTAGCTAGACGCCTTCGCCACTGGTGGTCCCCCTAGGATTACAGAATTTCACCTCTACCCCAGGAGTACCTCTAGCCTCTCCCGGTCCCAAGTTGAACAGTCTACCCGGAATTCGTACGGTTAAGCCGTACGATTTACCCAGGCATTTATAGAACCGGCTACGGACGTTTTAGGCCCAATAATAGCGGCCACCACTTGAGCTGCAGGTATTACCGCGGCGGCTGGCACCCGTCTTACCCAGCTCTTACTCTCTCTGTTTTTTAGACAGAGAAACAGCTGACTCTTACGAGCCAGCACTTGGGATTCCCTCGTCGTGCTTTCGCACATTGCGAAGTTTTCGCGCCTGCTGCGCCCCGTAGGGCCTGATATCGTGTCTCAGATATCATCTCCGGGCTAAAGCTCTCACTACCCGTATCCGTCGTAGGCTAGTCAGGTAGTTACCCTGACTACAACCTGATAGTCCGCAGACTTATCCTTAGGCGATAAATCTTTCAATCTAAAAGCATTCCAGCAGTCTAGATCTATGGAGTATTATTCTCAGTTTCCCGAGGGTATCCTCCACCTAAGGGCAAATTATCTACGTGTTACTGAGCCGTCTGCCGAGGGCCGAACCCTCACAACTCGCATGGCTTAGTCGAATCCCAATAGCAGTGACCTCTGGCAGGATCAACCAGAATCTGGCACACTATTATTATTGGTTTATTATGAATTGGTGGGTGAATTAAATATCACCAACACGTCGATCGTCAGATTCAAGAGTGCGCAAGACGTCTACCTCAGAGCATCTTGATTTTCTCGAACCTCCACATCCACTCTGTTCCCCAGATTTGAAATCGCCTACTCATCGAATGTCGCAATGACATACTCTCATAGGCCAACCGGAATAATCCGGGACAGTATATTATGAGGTTATTTATTGAGGTAACCTCACGGTATATAATTATCATATATAAATCTTACATATATTTCTTACGCTCGTATCACCCGAAGTTTTAAATATGGATACGAGTTGTCCTGCCGAATTCTCGACACAGAGTGTTCTCATAAAAAATATTTTTTCCCAACAGTAATCACAAATCATAGGTACTGGATTAATTTCTTAATGTCAGGATTAGTCAGTCGTTGGTTCCGGATGAAAAAGATGCCCTCTAATAGTTCGACATCAGCGATATACTCGTTAAAATGCTCCTTAAACCGATCACTGAATTTCTTCGCTGCGATCAGATCAGGAGCAAAAAATGAAAAAATACCATCACAAGAACCATGGACATATTCGATGTCCTCTATTTCGATATGAGAACCCGGAACAAGATCATCAAGTCGTGTGGTAAGGATTTCTTGCATCACTTTTTGATCAATAGGATTTGTGTTACGTTTCATCAGCATGATGAAATGCTTCAGGTTATATCGTTCTTGGTTGCAGATGGCAGTATATCCCCAGATATTTTTATCTTCATCCAGTTTTTTTATGATCCGCCAGACTTTCTGCCGGGAAAAACCACATTTTTTTGCAATATCATCAATACTTGCTTTCGCATTCACCTGAAGAATCTGTAGTATTTTTTCCTCATCTTCGATTACATGTGTTTGACTACTCTTTGGCATTTGTATCCCGTTTCTCTTGGTTACTATTGGGACATGGTAAGTGATAAAAATTAAAAAAGGTTTGTATTCCTGGTTTTTAAAAAAAAACTGATGGACTGAGCGGGATTTGAACCCGCGGCCTCCGCCTTGCGAAGGCGGCGATCTTCCGCTGATCTATCAGCCCGTCCTTGGAAAAAGGATAAAAAAGAAAGAGTATATGATTGTTTCCGTTGAATTCTGTTATTTCACGTGGATGAGTTGGTGCTGCTTCGCTGTTTTTAACGCTTCGACAACGGCGAGTTTCTCCCCCATCATGAATTTTTCAAGGGCACCCCCACCGGTACTGATATGGGAGATCTTCCCTCGCAGTTTCATCTGTTCTATGGCAGCCACCGTATGTCCACCTCCGGCTATCGAGAACGCCTTCGTCTGGGTGATGCATTTGAAGATTTCCTCGGTTCCTTTCCTGAACAAGGGATTCTCAAACACCCCGCAGGGTCCTGAGATAAAAATTGTCTTTGCAGGCTGGAGGAGTTGTTTATACTGCTGAATCGTTTGTTCACCAATGTCAAAGAGGTTCTGGTCCGATGGAAGGTTTCCAACAGAGATTTCTTTTCGTTTCCCGTTCTCATCAATAGCAAAATCGACAGGTAGATGGATTTGTTTTTCAAACTTATGATATACGTTTTTTATCTCCGTGAAAATCTCAGGGGTGCCTTCCTCACCGAAGGCTTCCTCGTTTTTCTGACCAAGATTCACCCCTTTTGCTTTCAAAAACGCATTCGCGGTTAACCCCGTGAGGAGCACATGATCAGCGGTTTTATTTGTTAACAACCGGTCGATGGTGACAATACCATCAGCAAATTTCGCCCCACCAAAGAGAAACACACTTGGTTTCTCAGGATTTCTCACTACCTTTTCAAGCGAAGTAAGCTCCTTTTCCATGAGTCTACCAGCTGCTGATGGAAGCACCGTGGTAAAACCTGTCAGGGAACATTGTGCTCGGTGAGCGGCAGCGAACGCATCATTCACATAGAAATCAGCGAGGGGTGCAAGGTTTTTTACAAGATCTGATTGCGCATGTTCCTCTGGTTTTTTCTTCTCGGTTTCCCCAGGATATTTCCGAACATTATCAAGGAAGACGACAGCCCCTGGTCTCATGGCTTTGATCGCTTGTTTTGCTTTTTCCCCGTAGATATCATCAATAAAACTCACTGGTTTACCGAGTAGTTTCTGTAATGTCTCTGCATGTTTCTGCATGGATATGAAATCCCAGCTCCCCTGTTTGCCTTGATGAGCGAGAATCACTGTTTTTGCTTTATTATGGATAAGTTCTTGGATGGTCGGCAGCGCAAGCCGAATCCGGGTGTCATCCGTGATACTCAGGGTCTTCTTATCTAACGGCATGTTGAAATCTACCCGGAGCAGAACGGTTTTATTTTCGACATTAAAATCATCTAACGTGTTGTATTCTTTCATGACTTGAAACCTCCTCGGGTACCCCATATCAAATGTTTTTATTTAAACATATAGTTTCTTGAAGTAAAAGGAAAAAAAACAAGGGTTCTAAAGACCATAGGCTAGTTTTTGTATGTCTCTATCGGAACCATGTGCTCATTGAAGATGTAGTTGATCAAATCAACAATACGACAGGAGTACCCCCATTCATTATCATACCAGGAGAAAATCTTGGCTAGGTTTCCTTTCTCCCCGATCGTCTTTGTCATCAGGCCATCGATGATCGCAGAGTGTGGGTTGCCGACGACATCAACAGATACTAAGGGTTCCTCGGTGTATTGCAGGATGCCTTGTAAGGTGGTCTGTGACGCGTGTTTGAATGCTGCGTTGATCTCCTGCGATGTTGCTGGTGTTTTTAATACGCAGGCAAAATCTGTTATGGAACCATCTGGTGTGGGGACTCGGAGAGCGACTCCATCGATTTTTCCCTTCAGATCCGGTATCACTAAGGAGACTGCTTTCGCCGCTCCGGTCGTGGTCGGGATGATAGACACTGCTGCCGCACGTGCCCGTCGCAGGTCTTTATGGGGAAAATCAAGGATACGCTGATCGCCAGTATAGGAGTGCACCGTGGTCATAAACCCTTGGTCAACTCCGAATTTATCATGAAGTACTTTTACAGGGGGCGCGAGGCTGTTTGTCGTGCAAGATGCCATGGAGATGATGTGATGTTTGCTGGGGTCGTACATCTTTTCGTTGACACCAAGGACAATGGTAAGATCTGGATCCTTCCCCGGGGCGGAGATGATGACTTTTTTCGCTCCAGCCTCTAAATGCTTTCCAGCTCCATCTCTACTACGAAACACACCGGTGGATTCAACAACCACATCAGTATCTAACTTTCCCCAAGGGAGATTAGAGGGATTCACCTCTGAGAAAAATGCGATCAGATTACCGTTCACTTCAATGCCTTCTGGTCTCGCGGCAACATCCCCGCAGAACTTCCCATAAATCGAATCATATTTGAGAAGATGCGCAAGAATCTCTGTGTTTCCCAGATCGTTGACCGCGACAATCTCGAATTTCTTCCCATATTGAGAATGCTGTAACGCTGATCGTAGAACATTTCTTCCGATTCTTCCAAAACCGTTAATCGCTACTCGAATCATCTCCAAACCACACTCATCCGACAAACAGATGAATATTATATAAGTTTTCCGACAAGATAGGTTGGTGTTGCGTCAATTATTTTTACTTGAACGAAACAACCTATGGCAACTGGTTCGGTCAGGACAACCTGTTTGTAACTGTTGGTTCTTCCGGTGACTGTCTTTTTTTTTCCTTGCTCTGTTATGAGGACCGTATAAGTTTTTCTGAGATGTTCCTGGTTTTTCCTACGAGTCAATTCTGTGCAGATCTCGGTCGCTTTTCTTGATCGTTCTTTTACGACATGGGTTGGTATGCGTCCTTTCATGTTCTTGGCGGTGGTTTGTGGGCGGGCAGAAAACCTAGTGATGTTGATGACGTCCGGTTGTATTGTGGTTAATATATCTAATGTACGATCGAACTGTTCATCGGTTTCAGTTGGAAATCCTATAATAATATCAGTAGAAAGGGTCAATAGAGGAATCGCTGATCGGAACTGTTCAACAAGGTCTCTGAAATCTTGTGTTGAATAACCGCGATTCATTTTTTCTAAAATATCATCATCACCAGATTGGACAGGTAGGTGAAGGAATTTGTAGATGGCAGGATGCTGATAAGCTGATAAGATGGAAGACATGTTTTTTTGTACGGTCGCAGGATTCATCATCCCGACACGGATACGGAACGCTCCATCAAGACTACTTACCTGGGCCAGTAACACCCCGAGATTTGTCCCGGTATCAAGACCATAGGATGCTGTGTCCTGCGCAGTGAGTTGAATCTCCCTGCATCCCTGTCTGAGCGCAGAGCAGACATCTGTGACTATCTCCTCTGCAGGAAAACTCCGAAGGATACCTCGCGCGAAATGAGTGATACAATAGCTACAAGAAAGTCTGCATCCTTCTGCAATCAGGATAGGAGCGATTGTTGAATCGTAATACCGGGGAAACCCTGTTTTTTTTGTTTCTTTAAAAGAAGGATCATCCCCATTTATTATATCATTAATGTACTGTATATGCTGAGAGGGTAGAAGAAACGCATTCGGAGCCACTGCTCTGATAAGATTTGCTTGGACCGCAGGCATGCAACCAGTCACTATGATCCTTTTCTGCGTCAAATAAAAATCTTTCAACCGGGAAAGCATCCGCTGTTCGGTCGTCCCAATCACAGTGCAGGTGAGCAGCATGAGCACGTCAGCATCAGTTTTTACTGTGACGATCTGATGCCCCTTTTCTTTCAGGAGGCCAAGCAGCAGTCGTTCATCGCTTTTGTTCGCGGTGCACCCATACGTCTCAACATAGATATTCATGGTAAAAACGCGAAGAGACAGGGTCTTATTTAACTGCTTCTGTCACCCGACGAAGAACAAACTCTTTGGAGAGGTTCGATAAAAAGAACCCCGCGCGTGGTCCTCGTTCCTGTCCTAGAATGATCTGGTAGATCGCGCTAAACGCGGTTTTAATCGGGATTGTTGTTTCTTCAGAGATCGCGTAAATAGCATTGTGTATCGCCTCAGGATCCCAGGAGAGATCGGGAATCTTCTCTTTGAATAGAAAGAGAATCTTTTTCTGTTCGTCTGAAAGGATGACGTTTGGTAGAATCTCTTTGACTTCGAATTTGACTTCATCTGGTGCGAAGGCGCTTAGCCAAAAACGAACATGTTCAGCCCGTTGCTGGAGGTGTTCTTCATCCTCTTTTGTCAGTTTCTTTGGAAGTTGCCCATTTCGTATCAATATCTCCTTAACCTCCCACCATGTTTTTGCGATCTGGTTCAATGTCACCAGGTGCCGATAGGGGAGGTGCAAGGGCATTTTCTTTGGGATGTGATACGGTTGCGATAACTCATAGATTTTCTTGAATTCCTTCATCCCTTTGATTTCTGCTTCTTCTCCGAAATACACCTCTTCTTCTTTATCGTATTCATCAACAAGGGTGAGCAACCCTAAGCCTGAGTCAAACACAATATGTCTGTTTGGCTGGTTTCTCATGATCAGGAAACGGAGCACTTCAGGCGGCGTCATTCGAAGCATGTCCTCACCGCTCACCGCCGTCCCCTTGGAGCTATGCATCGCCCCCATTCCTTTTAACAGGATGAACTCATAGACAAGCAATCCAGGGGCGGGATAATGATAGACCTCCGCAGAAATCTTTGCTCCGGTCTCCCGAGTGCCACCGACCGTCGCATGGTCTTTACCGCAAGGTTCGAAGGTGACCCCAAGCATCCTCCAGCGTGCTGGCCAGTCCACCCGCCAGGGGAGTTTCCCTTGACCTCCTTTCCGGATATCGACCTCACCAATGTGTCCACAGTCACAGGTATATTCCACATTAGGGAACTCGTACAGATTCGGATGTGTCGTAGAGAGACGACCACACGTCTCACATTTCACGTTAAAGGGTAACCAGTCATTTGGCATCTTCCGTCCGGAGAGCGTTTCAAGAATATGTTTGATCTTCGTCGTGTTCTCAAGCGCTATCTGAATCGATTCGTTGTACTCCCCTTTAGAATACATTTCACTGGCTCGATACACCCGTGGGTTCACTCCTATCGTATGGAGCGATCCTAAAAAAGAGACCAAATAATGATCCGCGTAACTTGTATGTTTCCCACATGGACAAGGGATATCTGAGAGAGGTTTGCCGACATATTCCTGATACGAGGAAGGTAGATGAGGGTACACCTTCCGCAACGGGTCGTAATCATCACAGATGTAGATGAAATCAGCATCCCCGCCTTTCTCTATGAGACATCGATAGACAGCATCTGTGGTCAGAATCTCCCGCATGTTCCCAATATGAATCGGACCAGAGGGAGTAATCCCCGTTGCTAGTACATGCTTTGTCTGCTTTTTCAGTAGTTCTTCTGCTAAAACATCTGCCCAATGCATAAGGAATCCTCCAAATGATTATCGCGTCAGAGCGCCCGTGCTCGGATCAAACAGCGCAGCGGCACACCACCGACATCGTTCATGGAGCGTTTGTTCAACAGACAGACGCACAACACGGGGTTTCCTTTTTCCGCCTTTACTGCCTTAATCGCACTTTTTAAGGTCTCACCGGTTCCAATGACATCATCGACAAGCACGACGTTTTTATTCGCAATCGTCGCATAGTTAGAGCTAAACGCACCTGTTTTTTCATGGTGAGGACGGAACACAGCAAGATCAAGACCAAGCTCTTCTGCCACATAGGTTGCAAAAGGAATCCCGTTGATCGCGATACCGACGACCACTTCGACATCGATTTCTTTTTTTTCCATTTCTTCTAAAATAATATCAGATAAGGCATAGGATATCGACCCGATCCGTGTCGGAGAGACACCGATAGAGCGCCACCCGACCTTCAACTCACCCTCTGGTTTCTTATCCTTCCCCCGAGTTAGTAACCATGCTGCTGTTTCTTTTGAAACATTCAGTTCTTCGGCGATCTCATAATCAGTAAGTCCACTCTCTTTGTACTTTAACGCTTTTTTAATAAGAGAATCTGTCTCTTTCATATCAAAACATCCTCAAGATTACGTATCGTCCGACGATATTTAGATGTTTGCTCTTTTCCCCTAGAATCATTGAAAAAAAGCATCGTAAACCTAAAATACCACAAGAACATGCTGTATCACAACGTGATCATATGGCACAAGAGAAAAAAGGAGAAGGATTTCACTCTGGAGCGGGTCTAATCCGGTATTTCGATGCAGAGGAAAAAACCGCATTTAAGATTCCACCATGGTTCGTCGTATTTGCTTGCATAGCGACCGCGGTTGTTGTCATCGCTGTTCAATTGTGGAAACCACTCTAAAAAATATTTTTTTTATTTTTTCAATTTCTGTACAGTAAGTTCTTTTGCTTTTTGTAACGCATCGTGTATTTTGTCTCTGTTTGGTCCACCACATTGGGTGAGTTTTGGTTTCCCACCACCACTGCCACCAAGGATTTTTCCCATCTCGGATGCGAGTGGTCGTAGGTCGATATCCACGTCGTCGGATGCAGCAGAGACAAGTTTTTTCCCATCGTAGATATGAATGATATACCCTGGTTTTTGGATGATTGCTCCCGCGATGGTGATTGCATCACTGTCGCATATTCCGATGACCATGCGTATGGATGTTCCAGGTATCTCAAATGCATCTTGCATTAATTGCTCAATGATATCTGATGAAACCATTTTCTTTTGTTTTTGTGTGTTCTTCCACTCGTTGAATAAATGATTGCAGGCATCAACAAGGGTCTTTTCGGTTGTTGGTTCCTTTTTGTTTGTTTCATGCAAGAATCGTTGAAGTGTTTTTTCCAGCTGCTCTGCTGAGACGGAGAAGAATTTTTCTGTTTCCCGTAACTGCTCTGTGATGTTCTCATGATCGGTGATGCTGTAGACTGATGAGAGCATGTCAATGACTCGCTCATAGAGTTTGTGTTCCTCTTTTTGGTAGGCATCTGCCATTTTTCCTGCGGCAAAGGTGATCCGATTCACACCATCTGCGATCCGTTCAGTTTTCAGGATGCGGACTTTCTCGATTTCC
>DAJP01000054.1:14114-22895 GCA_002496355.1 Euryarchaeota archaeon UBA346
TCTGCATCGTTGCGTTTCATCACTTTCTTTTCCACAGGGATCGCTTGGTTGATGAAGTCGTTTGCGACGTGTTCAATTTTCTGGATTTCATCCTCTGCAATTGGTTTATAATGGGCAAAATCAAATCGTGCTTCGGTGACTGATAACTGTGAACCAGCCTGCCAGATATGTTCCCCGAATAATCTACGTAGCGCCCCATTGACGACATGGGTACCTGTATGGTGTTTCATCAGGGTATATCGATGATCCCAGTCTATTCTCCCATGAACTTTTTTTCCAATCACTGCAGGGGATTGAAGGACATGGATGATGGAACCTGCTGTTTTCTCGACATGGATGACGGGGATTGGTTTTCCGTCGATAAACAGTTCTCCTTTATCAGCTGGTTGACCACCGCCTTCCGGATAGAACGCGGTCTTATCAAGGATTACCTCGGTTCCTCGGGGGGTGGTTTGTTGCCATAGGATTGTGGCATCAAATTCTTTTATGTAATGATCATCGTAGTAAAGCGGGTGCGTCTGAGGGAGATCGGTTTGACTATCTGGTTTTTCTTCTTCTGCTTTCTCATGGGAGTGTAGTTCAGCGATCATGGAATCAAAATTAGGTGGGATCGTAACTGAGATGTTTTCTTTCTGGGCAATATTCTGCACAACATCCGGGGGCATCCCATGGGTATCATACAGCATGATAAGGGCAGAAGGATCGATGGTTTGTTTTTCCTTTAAGATACGTCTGATGAGTCCTTCGCCCTTTGAGAGAGTATCGGAGAATCGTCTTGTTTCAATGTCTAAGATTTCGCTGATCTGGTCTTTGCGTTTTATTAACGAGGGGAATTCTTTTTCGAGGTATCCTAGTTGTTTTTCCACGAGCTGTCGTACGGTATAGTCAAGTTGTAATTTTTCTAATAATCGAAGGGATCGTCTGATGATCAATCGTACGAGGTATCCTGCTTTGACATTTGACGGAACAATACCATCCCCAAGCATAAACGATAAGCATTTGGTATGGTCCGCGAGAGCATAGATGCTCCCCTTGTCGGATGTATCTTTGAGTGATTCGTGCAGGAATGAGAGCATTTTTGGGAACGCGGTCTCATAAACGGTTGGTGAACCTGTCGTGAACCAGGCGATTCGTTCCAGACCATACCCAGTATCGACGATGTTCAAGGGATTTGGTGAGTACTGTTTTCCATCCAAGGTTGTTTTTCCCAGAGCATCCTCTTTCATGTTCATGAACACGAGGGTTGCTATCTCCAATCCTCCTGCAAGAACTTCAACGCAGGGTCCTGCATTTCCCCCACCAATCCAGAGTTGTTCTTTGTAATTGATCGCCTCACGGGGGATGCCTATCTTTTTTCTGAAGAACTCATCGCAGTATGCGACTGTTTCTTCTTTCCAGTAGATTTCATTGATGTTCTTGTTGAAGGCATGATGACCCATCATCTCAAAGGTAGTCAGATGTCGACCGCTCTTCCCCACTTCGTCAAGGTCGTTGAGTCGGATGCATGGTTGTGATATCACCAGGGGATTGGCTGGAGGAGGGACCACTCCTGAGGTCACATGTGGTTGAAAATCTGCAATTGAAGCAATCGTCAAGTAAATATCCGAACGCCATCGGGCAACGACTGGGCAGCGTTGTCCGGTGTCAGGGTACTGGAGGCGTGAATGACCATGAGATTCAAAAAATGAAAGAAATCCTTCCCGGACTTCTGCCAGCGTCAATGGTTTTTTCGCCAATGAATTTCCAATGAAACTGAACTTCACACACGGTTGATCTCCACAGAATTCCGTCTGTGGGTCGAGCGTCCAGAAATAATCCCCGCATGCCTTACATTTCTTCCTTTGGAACCCGTTTGAATGAAAGAATTGTAAGTCGTATTCCTTTTTCATGGTTGATTCGGTCATAGGTCTTGACGGGTCAGGAATGGACAAAAGGTTTAAAGTTTTATCTTCCAATAAAACAAGATAATTCTCTGAAATGAGTACCATTTTTATGAGTTAACGATATATTTATAAGTAGAAACCCCCTTAAATATAGTTGGGAAAATATGAAGAAACTCATACCTTGTTTATTAATAGTAGCTATGATAGTTATAGGCAGTGTTGGCATTACTAGTGCGTTAAACGACAAACAATCCGACCAGAAAGCCCCAGCTCAAACCCCTCGTGGTGGTTATGAAATCCAATGGATGATGGAGTATGGGAACAACCCGGGCTCAGGCGCACGTTACGAAGGACCACAACCTATCGGAGACAGCGATAACGATGGGAAGAATGAGCTACTCATCAGTGGGAGGGATTGTACCATCCGTGTTATGAAATGGAATGAGAATCTGCAGACGTATGCGCAGGTACGTGCCATTCATCCACCCCTATATCCCTTTATTCATTGTAGCGCCGGTGGTATGGCAATTGGGGATGTGACTAATGATGGAAAAAATGAGGTAGCAGCAACTTGGTACTCCTCAGTTTATCACTATTTTGCCTTTAAGTATTGGTTGATTGGGTTAAATCCCTATATTTTTAGCAACAATGGAGGAAGTGCCGATTGTCTCATTGGTGACTGTGATAATGACGGGAAAAACGAGTTGATTTTAAGCGGTGGGCCGGGATGGGAACAAGATAGCCCTGTCGCTGAGATTACCGTGTTCCGATGGAATGGACTGTTTTTGAAGAGAGTAGCGGAATGGAAAGATCCTGATGTCAATGGGTATGTCTACATGGCTGGGCTTGGGGATGTCGATGAAGATGGAGAAAATGAGATCGTCTGCGCCTATGAAAACAAGGTCATAGTGTTGAATTGGGATTCTCAGAATGAGGAATTCGTTCCGATGCAGATCTATAAAACCTACGGTCAGGTCTCGCCCTTTGGTGTTGTCTGTAAGGACTGCGATAATGATGGAAACGCGGAAATCCTCTTGAGCTATTATAATCCGCGGATCTCTATCTTTAAATGGAATGGGACTGGCTATCCGATGCAGTTTGATATTACGTGGCCTGGATGGGACCCGGTCATCGAGGGAATCGATGTGGGTGATACCGATGGTGATGGGGCTAACGAGGTGTGCGCTGGGGCTGGCGTGACACATATCCTTCAATGGAATGGGACGACCTACGTCGAAGAAGCGGTGCTTCCCACATTTGGTTGGATGGCAGTCGTTAGCGTCGGGGATTGTGACAATGATGGGAAAAACGAAATCAACGCAGGCAACGTCGAGGTCAACATCGACTCAGGGGAACAGTTCACCGAATGGGTTTTTAAATACAATCCAGGAACTTAATTTTTCCCTTTTTCTCCCTTTTTTTATGGATATTTTCACAAGAGAAACCTATTAATAGATTGTCGATATATGTATCGACAGTCTTTGTAGGCATTGGGAGAACATGGGTGTTAAAGAAGTATTAGCAGAAAAAATCGCAGGTGAAATCACCCTGAGTCCAAAACCCGGGGAAACACTACGAAAATGGCGAACCACGTTTAATATCTCACAAGCAGATCTCGCCAATTATCTAGGGCTAGCCCAAAGTGTCATCAGCGACTATGAATCAGGGAGACGAAAATCCCCAGGAATTAATTCTGTCAAAAAAATTGTCAACGCCTTCCTCGCAATCGACGAAAAGAAACACGGGGGCACCGTCATCCAACAATATCAATTCATGGTAAAAACACAGGATGGCATCATCGATATCATGGAATACCCTTATGCAATCCCTATGGAAAAACTCATCAAAGAAATCAACGGACGAGTGGTCACCTCACCAAATATCAGCATTGACCGGTCTGTCAAAGGGTTCACCCTCATCGATGGCATCGAGACAATCAAAACACTCACCGCTACGAATTACCCAAACCTATATGGATGGAGCACAGAGCGGGCGTTGATTTTTACAAAAATACAGTTCGGCAGAAGCCCGATGATCGCGATTCGCATCCACCCCGTCAAACCATCCCTGGTGGTCTATCACAAACCCGGTGGGATCGATCCCCTTGCAGTTCAACTTTCAGAACGAGAAAACATCCCATTGGTGATCACTGAAATGCCTCTTGAGGACCTACGGAAAAAATTGATTTCCTTGGGGAGGTGATTCACGATGGCTGATGTCGTTGGCCTCTGTGATATCTGTGGACGACCGGGATCAATGTGCACGTGCCAGCTCTGTGGACGATTTGTCTGTGAACGATGTTATGAACACCGCCATTCCCTTTGTATTGAATGTGCACATCAGAAAAGACGATCAGATACCCCCTCACATCCTATCGAGTAAACACTCATTTATGAAATAATCAGAATCATTGTATATATTGAGAGAATATTCTTTTATTATAATGAATTTTGAAAAAAAAGAAAAAAAGAGATGGGGATTTAGTACCCCAAAAGGTGTCGCAGGACCGGAAACATGTTTGGGAACTGTTCAAAGAGGTGCTGCAGGAATAAAGAAAATGAGAATCTGTATTCCAATGGCATGACCACATCGAGTGTTCCCCAGTCGCTTTCCGCATCCATGGAGTCCTTTGCTTTTGCTTTTACCGTGTAGGTTCCTTTCTCAGTCCAGGTGTGTGTCAGATGTATCTGTGTGCCTGAGACATAAGGACCGACCCAACCAGAAGTGGTATTGTCTCCCCAGTCGACGAAAAAGTAGATGTTATGGCCGTCGAGATCGTTGGAGAGGAAATTGAACAAGTATGGGTTCCCTGGTGTTCCTTCCGCTGGGCCAGTGACTTGAGGCACATCAGGTGGATTGTTATCGGTGATTGTCACCACCAATGCGTCTGACCAGAAGCTTCCAGCACCCCAGACGTCCCTGGCTTTTACTTTGACGTTGAAGGTTCCAAGCGTCGTCCAGATGTGTGATGCGACACCGGTCACTCCTGAGTCGAATGGTCCAAGCCATCCGCTGTTGCTGCCGTCGCCCCAGTCGAAGAGATAGTAGATTTGATCTTGATTTGGATCAGAGGCGCTACTGGTGTAGGTGTACTGGACGTTCCAGATACCAAGTGTCGGTCCGACTGGTTTTGTTGGTTGTACCGGAGCATCACTGGGTGAAGGTGATTTGAATTGTTGGGCAGGGTCACCAAAGTAGGTGCATCCTTGGATGATCGCTCGGTAACTGCCAGGTGCCGAGTTCCAGGACCAGTTGACCGCTGGTGCCATACTATCCTTGGACCAGGCATGACCTTTACCGAACTCCCAGTTCGCATAGCTCTGTGAATTGTTCTCCATGTCGAAGAAAAAATCCCAGAACAATTTCATCTGCATGGCACTTGATGAGTTGGTGCTTGTGAAAGACCCCCAACCATAACAGGTGTTGTATACACAAGCGAACGCAAGCTCTGTGTCAGAATGAAACAGCATAGAGTGAAGGACACCATCGTCTGCAGCGTCAAAGTCACCACAGTGACAACCAAAGTCAGTGATGAAGAACGGTCGGGTATTATGATAGTTAGCTTCCCATTCCGTATCATAGACATCAAGAGACATTGACGGATCTGCATGAGCCACCCCGCTAATGACGGTGACCTGATCCTCGTTGATTTTTGTTCTGAACTTCCCTATCGCATCTCCCCCCTCCCATCCGGGATTTGGAGTTTCCGAAGTGTATTTAATGGAGAGGTTGAACTGATTTCCCGGGTTGACAGCATTCCAGGTTTCATATCCGAATTGGAATCCCATCCAGGTTGGATAGACGCCGTGTTCATTGGGGTCTGGACCAAGCCAGTTGTTTGTACCTTTTATTGCACCATAATCAATGAAATCATCTCCCTGTGCCTGCCATCCAAGAGTCCCTGTCATAAACGCTGCGTTATCAAGGTAATCATAATCGGTGCTTTGTGCATAGTAGAAGCTCTTGGTCATCCAGTTAGAGACGTCCTGAGGGGTATCACAGGTGAGACGCCCGATGAAGATTTCAGAGTAGAGATCGAACCCTAAGTCTCCTTCCTCACCCCAGTAGGAATTCCCATTGGAATTGAAGTTATTATCAAGGTTGCTCCAGTAGATATCTGCATCGATATCGGTCTCATAACTTGAGTCCATGTCACGGGCGGGGATGTAATTTGATTCTCCATCAGCACCGATGAGGATGTAGCTTGTTCCCCAGTCCTCATAGGCATCCTTACAGAACTCCCGGATGTGGGCTTGCTTGTCATTGAAGGGATTTGAGCCCTGGTAATCAACACAGGCGTCGATATCCTCAGCAGTCACCAGAGTGCAGGTCAATCCTTCGGCTGTATGTTGGTCCATGAGGCTTTCCCAGTTGTAGGGGGTGGATCCTGTGGTGTCCCAATAGTCAAGTCCATTCTGGGTGGTCGTAATGATCACATAATCGAAATTTCCGGATGGATCGCAGAGTCCGCCAGGGTACTCAAAGACGGGCGCAGGAAGGTAGGTGTCTGTCATCTCGGGGTTGGAGACTAAGGATTGAACCCATTGGGCATCCTCTGGAGTGTTGCGGTAGAGGTGGTTGATCTCCGTGCTTGGTTTTAGGTTGATGGTCAGGGTCATTTCCGGGTAGTAGGATATTTGCCCGGAGGCAGGGACATATTGGACTGGTGAAAAGGAGATATCCATGATTGTATATCCATGAGAGTAGCCAAGATTGTATGATCCATGGTTTATTGAAGGATAGACTTGGTTGGATGCATACAAATCCTCGTTGATGAGGAATTCCTGTGGAATATTCTCACCGATAGGGATTTCATTTTGATAGGGTATGATGGGATGGGAGATTAGATTCAATCCTTGAACGTCGTATTCAATGGGGGTTCCTTCTACAGAAACCGAATCAATAGTGGTTCCAAATGGTAAAAGGAGTTGGGTGAATTTCACTGGTAGAGTTGGGTCTCCAGCTTGTTTTCCTAAATTCAGACATCCTTGCATTTGAATTTCCGAATACAAGGTATTATCCACAGTGATCGATTGGATGGTCGGTTCCTTAAATGCAAAAGTGTAGCTCAGATGGTCGCTCTCCACTCGATAAGGGTTTTGATTTGACATGGCTGTTGCTGTAGTCAATGCAGACATTGTTAAAAGAATGCAGAAGACTACCGATACCTGCTTTTTTCCTTTTAATATATTATTCGATAGATTCATTTTTAGTATACCTCCATTGGAAAATAATGTCGCGGGCATTATTAAAACTTTTGATGAAAAAAAGAAAAGCGTAATTAATATTTAAATAGGATAATAAATATTATACGTAACCCCTGTTCTCTGAAGTTTCACGATAGATTCCCCCTACGTTAAAACCCGTGCACTTCCGTGTGTACATCCAGTGATCTATTTTATCGTTCAGATAGTTATTCTACTTTTCACTATAAATCCTTAGATGGAACCCTATTAAAAACATCTTATTGCATATAAACAATAACTATGGAATTTTTTGTATCGCAGCTCTAACTTTTCCTTTTATATTTACTCATTTTTAGATAAATTATGAAAATTATTTAAAGAAAGAATCACCCGTGGAACAGCAATATATTTATATAAAGACTGTTATTAAGTATATAGGGGAATTAATATGAAAAAGATTATACCTATCTGTATAGTCGGTATCTTATTATGTACCGCTATTGGAGCTGTTGCCCAAACAAATGACGCAGAAAAGAGTACCAACCTAGGACCAAAAGACTTCACCCATACTGTTTTTGCTGAGGATGCCACCGCCACCTGGTGTGGATACTGCCATTATGCCCGTGAAGCTCTAGACACCATCTATACAAGCCAGGATTACCCGTTTTATTATATCTGTTTGGTCGATGACAAAAACACCCATGCATCAGACAGAATTAATGATTTTAACCTCTACGGGTTCCCAACGGTGTTCTTCGATTACGGATATAAAGTCGTGGTCGGAGGATGGACCGGTGCACAGGCAGCCTATAGAACTGCTATTACTCAGTGCGGCGCAAGAACGGTAGCAAATATCGATGTGAACCTTAACGTCGTATGGCAAGGCAGTGCGGTCATGGATATCTCTGTGAGCGTCACAAACAACGAGGCTGCACCGTACGTGGGACATCTCCATGTCTACGTCTGTGAAATCGAATCATCCCTCAACTGGAAAGATACTACAGGTCATGCCTATACCTTCCCATTTTTGGATTACGCGTTCAACGAGGGGATTACAATCCCAGTGGGTGGGACCTACTCAAATGCAGTCAACTGGGTTGGAGCGGACCATAATAGCGGTATGGGTCAAACATTTGCTTCAATTCAATATGGAAACATCGCAGTCATCGCCGCCGTATTTAACAACACTATGCACACCTCATATGCTTATCCACCAAGCAGCAACCCATTCAACGCCTATTACGTCGATGACGCAGCAGGGTTCCTAGTGGCAGACACCGGTCCGTTCGTTCCATCCAGTCCGAGCCCAGCAAATGGAGCGACAAATGTCGCGCTTACCAAAGATCTCACCTGGACCGGAGGAGGCTCCCCCGGAACAACCATCACCTATGATGTCTATTTTGGGACTGCAAGCACACCACCAAAGGTCGCCAGCAACCAATCAGCAACCAGCTATGACACAGGTACTATGGCATATAGCACCAAGTATTACTGGAAGATTGTCGCCTGGGACCAGAACCAGAATTCTGCTCAAGGACCAATCTGGTCATTTACCACGTTAACCAATCCCAACAGCCCACCAGATACTCCGACTATCACAGGACCTGCGAAAGGTGCCCCCGGTAGCACCTACAAATACACGATCACCGGCACCGACCCTGATGGGGACATGGTTTCCGCTTATATTAATTGGGACGATACCACTCACACGG
>DAJP01000032.1 GCA_002496355.1 Euryarchaeota archaeon UBA346
GGGAAGCGATCCAGTTCACTGGATTTGCATCAGGTGGAACAACACCTTACACCTGGGCATGGGCCTTCGGTGATGGTGGCACAGCAACAGTCCAAAACCCAACACACACCTACACAACCGCGGGAACCTACACAGCAACCTTGACCGTCACTGACGCTGCAGCAGCCACAGTAACCGACACCGCAACCGTGACTGTGACTGCGCCCCAACCAGTGATTGAAATAGGATGGATTACCGGCGGATTTGGTATCAAAGCTGCAGTGAACAACACTGGTGCTGGGCCGGCCACGAATGTACATTGGACGATCACACTTGACGGAAAGTTAATCTTCCTGGGAAAGGAAACAAACGGCCAAATGCAAACGCTTGGAGCTGGTGAAAACGAAGCTATCAAAGCAGGATTCATCCTAGGCTTCGGCAAAACAAACATTGTCGTCTCAGCAACCTGCGATGAAGGCTTAACCGCAGAAGCAACCGCAAGCGGATTCGTCCTCGGACCATTCATCCTCGGAGTGAAATAAACACTCTCCCCTTTTTTTCTTTTTATCATCACTATTGAAACAGTATCAAAAGACCACTCCAGAGAACTCCTTCTATTTTGTAAAAAAAAGTAGTAGTAAAACCACTATCGATGATGTGGTCTTAACTATTTATTGTTTCTAGATTTGCCGTCTCTAATCTTCTAAAGAGAAACCAGTGAATTGCCTCGATGATCACTTGATGTTCAGAATGAATGGGCCGAAGAGGAACGCGGTCGCTGTTTTCTCAGCATCCATTGCGGTTATCGTGATATCGACAGAGCCAAGTCCAAAGACCAATCCAGTGGAAACAACTAAACTGTCACCATGAGGAATAGTGATGAGTGTACCACTTTTCTCCTGACCAATGAGGACTAACCCTTGAACGGTTATCGTCCAGTTAATATGAGACGCATCGACCACTCCAGTGTTCTTAATTTCCGCAGTGATCTTCATACCACCAGAGACATTTCCTATCTCGATCTGAGGTCCTTCGACAATCTGAATCGTTATCGAATCAGACCATGCGCTTGTAGATCCATAGTTATCTTTGGCTTTCACCTTCACTTGATAATCTCCAGCAGTCGACCATTTGTGGATCGCCTGAACAGATTGGCCTGATGCATAGGGACCGTACCATTGGCTTTCTTCGTTTCCCCAGCTCCATTGATAATATATCTGCGCATCGGGGTCAGGATCTGTCGTACTAGTGGTGAACGTATAATCGACGCCTACCTTCCCCGAGGTCGGACCTGATGGCAATGAAGGTTTCGCGGGAGGATTATTGGTTATTTCGGTGATTTTTAATGCAGGGTCGCCAAATAAGTTGGTTTCATAATAACACCAGCGGATACAGGATCGACCAATGATTGGAAGGTTATCTTCTTTTGAATCATGACTTGCTCGTCCGATCTCCGATTTCATTTCACCGAACACCGCGTCCCAGAACTGACGATGGAGACGTTGTGAATCTCCATCGGTGCTATAAGACCAGAAGAAACCATACCGCGCGTTCATAATGACTGCAAATGCTGCATGCGTTGTCTTTACCGTGAAATGTTCTGCGATGCAATCACCGCTGTCAAAACCTCCCGCCATACAGCCCTGAGAATAAATGAAGCAGGTCCGATTTGATGGGTTGGTGAGTCCATCGACATCATAGGTATCTATTTTCAAATCATATTCATATGAAGCATGACCGAGATGATTAATGACATGAACACCGTTGTTGATGACTGATATGATTGCTGATGATGGCCAGGAATAGCTCGGAGTATCATATAATTTCGAGATAACGTAGTCATCTGCAGATATACCAACAGTGGTATACCCATCATCACTTGAGCCGTTCACAAGTTGATCCATGTAGGTTCCACCATAGCTTGCGATACCATAATCTCCAAGGTACTCAGCCGCAAAATTATATTTTTTCAGATAGGGGTCATTCACATCTCTGTTGATATATGCGACTGTTTTTGTCACAAAGTTATTTACTTCGTCTGTGGAACCAACACATGCCCGCCCAACATAGACCTCTGCAACCAGGTCAACATCTCCACCAGCGGTCCCATCATGGGGTTCACCCCAATATCCGTCATTATCATAGTTATAAGGCCCATCAAGACAGGCATAGTAGATATCAGAAGGCATGATATCCTCATAATAGGTGGTGTTCTCATCCATCCCAGATACCCAGAGGATCGGGGCGGCAACAATATTATCATCCCCTCCAATCAGTACATACTCCACACCCCAGTTGGTATACGCATCACGGATATAGTTCCGGATACTCTCGAGATCACTCCCGCCGATATCGGTCAATGTTTTAATCACGGTTGAGACACCAGTGGCATCATGTGCCGCTTTCAGAGGTTCAAACCCGGTTTTCAATGCATCCGTGGTGATAATGAGAAGATCATAGCTTTCAAAAGATGCTGGTGAAGAAGAATATTTTTCACTATACCACCCAGACATCTCTGGGTTGTCTACTTTCTGTTCTATCACGTTTATATCCGATTGGAATCCTCGATAGAACTTCGATTGGATGCCGGTGTTGATGGTCCGAACGCTGACTTCCAAACTCTTATAGTAAACCAATTCCCCGGTGACTGGATTATACTGAACAGGGTGCAGAAGAAGGACGAGAATCTGATATCCCCGGAAAGATTGAACACCAACCTGGGTGAACAATTCACCAGGATATTCGGTATCGGTGTTATAGAGAGCCTCATTTGGAGTTGGAATTGGGATATTCTCGGTCTGTGAGAGAGGAATCGCTTCACTGGTGGGTTCCACATTGAAACCTGACCCAAGAATGACTTTCTCCCCAGCAGTCACCTCTATATTGCTTACCGAGGATGCTGGTGGTAACAGAAGGAAAACACCTTTTGATGGTATCTTTGGCGTGCCTGCACTTCCTGCAGAGTAGCAATCCTCCAGGGTGACTCGGTCATAGAGGGTACCTGCGATATCAACGGTTTCTAGAGTAGGAATGGTAAAAAAATACGATTGAGTGACGTCTTGTTCCACGATAACTTGAGTTGATTGAACTGCAACAGAGCATATCATAAGACATGCGAGAGCGGCGACACATACCTGCCTCCAATTAGATCGAATTGAATTAGTATATTTCTTCATATATTATCCCCTATCAATACATGATATACATCGTTCGTATATATAAACATGGATGGTGCATTCTATTCACTGAAGAAGATCGACTTAAATACGTTTGAATCCCCGCTGCACATATTGTCTGATGGAAAGGACCATCCGGTCGCGTCGATAGGTAAGTGGCATCGTCACTCCCTCGCCCCATGTTTTTTTCTTTCGTATCTCTGAAAGAACCGTATCAATCCGTAAATCTGTCGAGTCAACCACGGTATAGGCATACCCAGCATAAGCAGGGTCGTGAGAATCACTCCCCCCAGTACCCCCCAGATGGAATGCATGGGCGACTTTAGCTGTTTTTAGATTTGAATTAGGAACGCTACACCCATTAAACACCTCGATGGCAGAGACTTTGGTATGAATTGCCTTTAATTTCTCTTTTTTTATACCGGAGAGAAGACGAAAAAGATGGGGAGCAATTGGTTCTCCGCCTGCATCGATGACACGTTCGACCGTTTGCTCGATAGAACATCCCGCAGGGATCTTCTCGGTAACATTGATCGCCAAGAGATGTCCATCCGCGGTTGATATTTCAACACTGGGTATGACGAGAAAATCGTTTGGCATGTTTTTTTGTACTGAACGGAACCCTTCGATAGTGTTATGGTCGGTGAGTGCCATACCCTGAAGACCTCGTTTCTTCAGCGATCGAATCAGATCTTGAGGTGTCCCTAGGCCATCATTAGAAAAACAGGAGTGGATATGCATATCTATTTTTAACATATAAAGAACCTCCGCTCTTACGTGGAAGCCTGAGTTCCTATTAGAAATTTACGGTATGGATTGTATGTCCTTGAAGTACGACGGGATAAAGAAATAAAA
>DAJP01000108.1:0-19473 GCA_002496355.1 Euryarchaeota archaeon UBA346
AAGCAGTTTGGAAAAAGCCATAACCGACTATGAGATTTTTTCGTAAACCTTTTTTCTTTTTTCTCGGATCCCGGTCTTCTTAAGATAGTACATCACACCAATTGTTGCTAGGATAACTGCAATGATATCAAGCAGATAGGGGGGGAGGCTCAGACTGATTTGTACATCTATCCAGGGAATTACTATCGTGTTGCCGCTTCTCAGAGACTCCTCACTGTTGTAATAGATATATGCCTCCGCGGGAGCAGATCCTGCCCGATCATTAATCACAATGCTAAGACCAGTAAAAAAAGTTTTTTGAAAAACAAAGCGAATTGCTATATCACAGCGCTGGTCAATCGTTTCCTGTTCATTTGATTTTTCGAAAAAACACTTTTTGATATCCAATAAATGATTTTTTTTCGGTGTCTCGCTGAACTCATTGATTTCGACAAAAGAGTCCAGACTCTTATATTGTTGGAACACGAACGTTGAGAGTTTTTTCCCATAATTCTCAAGGGTCACACTGACGTTGTACACATCAGCCCAGGAGTTATAATCAGAGATGTTGAGATACACTCTGATGTAATCACCCTGCTCCTCCACCCGGATGTAACCATATTTTGGTGGAACGTTTATAACCCCCACCCCTGCTTGACCTGCGTCTGCCTGCAACGGGAGAGCGACGGAGCAGAGGAGAAAGACCAGAAACACGATGAAAAAGGATGCAATGGCTTTCCTCATTTTTCCTCAGTTACCTCTTTCGATGTCGGAGGTATGTGACAATCATATAGATGATAACGAGTAGGACAATGCCGATGATGACAAGTTGCATTATGGAGAGTGGGCCCCCGGATTCTTCTTCAGAGCCGGATTCTGGTGGTCCGATTGTGATCTGCGTGGTGTAAGTTTTCGTGATCCCATTCCCCGTGAGCTGGTATGTCAGAATCCCTGTCGTCCCTTCGCTGAGTGCCTTGACAGATACCTTTATCACCCGTTCTGAGGTGTTTGAGGTTGTAAACGAAAGAGGTGATTGTGTTTCCGTGGCACCATCATAGATGTGCAATGCGCTGAGATTTTTTTCATCTGCCCATATCTGCAACGTGACTGCCCCATTGCCTGAGATATAGGCGGTGATATCTCGAGTTTCTCCTTCAAACATGTTTAATTTTTCTACATACTGGAAGGTGATCCCAGTCCCCGGGATTTCCTCTATCTTGTAGTTGCTATGACCAACATAGATGACCAAGAGGGGCACATCTATGATAAAAGAGGTATACAAGGTGACCGTGGCGTTGGTGTCAACGAAATATGATTGCGGATACGACCCATTCAGGTGTATCTGGATGTTTTTAAAACCAGGCGGCCAGCTCTTTGAATGAATCATAACATAATGAGTGATGGTCTCATTTGGTGAAAATCTTTGATTCATGTTGTTAATTTCGACTTCACTATATGTTTCAGTATCAAAATCGACATTCATTGGGATATTCCCGATGTTTCCTATTTTGAAGAAATTATCACCAGTGGCATTCATAATGGTGAAAGGATCAACATGAAAGATGATGGATGTTGGTTTGCTTAGGGAATACCCTGTTTTTGGTTTTTCTACGACGATACGAGTGGTCTCAATGGTGGTTCCACCATGGGACACTTCGATGGTCCAGTTTTCATAATAATCAACGACATTTGGCATGTAGTCCTGTAACCCGATACAAAAACTATAGTGGGTATTCGATCTTTGGCACAAATCCTGCTGGATGTACTCGATCCCATATCCGCTCTCATCGGACCAGACGACAGCTGTGTTTTTGTTATAGCTCCATTCGTAATAATTCGTCTCATTTTTCTCCCCAGTTGGGATGAGTATTCCTTTGTAGAGTCTAAGGGAGAGGTCATCAAAATCTTGATTGGTGGTGATGTTCAGATAATGCCAGATGCCTGCGACGAAGACCGGTGTGTTGAAACGAGTCTGTTGTTCCCCTTGGAGTTGATGGATGGTAAGAGTCGCATCCTGCGCTGATGAGACCACTGAGAATACAGCAGAAACATAGAGGAGAAGAATACAAAAAATGATGCTTTCTCTCTTATAGTGTTGTCCCAATCTCCTCTCTCCTGTAATTAGTTGTTAATGTGCATGTACCCATCCGTATTTCTTATCTTAATTCGTCTATTAAAGGTTTTCTTTGAAAAGATGATTCTTTCCTAAGGAGCTGAGGAAAAGAACGGCACTTTGCTTTTGATTCTTCAGAAAAAAATTTCAAGAAAAATAAAAAAAAAAAGGGGATAGGGGGAGGTATTGATTCTTTATGTTGTCATGAGGTGATAGCGGATCGGAGCGACATAGTCTCCTGCGATCTGACCCAGTGGGATATCACATTTGTATTGGACATCACCGGTGGTCAAGGAGGTTCCGCTCGCTTCTGCAAGATGGTACGTACCGAGTGCTCCGTAGAAGTAAATCCCACCAGCGCTAGCGGTGAAATTATCATAGGTGTTCAGATCACCACCGCGTACCCAGATCCTCTCTCGGGAGATGGTTGCTCCGGGGAATGTTCGATGAACAAGCGTGGTCACATCCGTGGTGAGGGAATAGTTCCCGTTGGAACGACTGATGATGGAGATATTACTGAGCGCGGTTGCGTTTTCTCCCGGGTGACCTATGATGGTTGGCCATCCAGCACTCACGATCTCACTATAGGAGTAGATCCCAAACTCGTCGTTGATCCAGATTGTTATAGGACCTGGAGCGTCTTCACCACTATCGGTAATCTCCATACGGAAGTTCCAGGATTCCACATCATTGGTGGTGTTATAGGTGTTATCCCATAAGCCATCTCCTGGGGCGTATCGTACCTGATAACTTGGGATGAATGAGAAGGATAGATTATGACATTCGGTAAACCCTGCACTTCCATAAGGGTCGTGTCCAACTCTATCACTATAGGTTCCTTGAATGAATTCTCCTGCATGAGGCCAAAGCATCCGCCAGATAGCGGTTCCTGTGGTGTTTTCATATTGCAGATAGAAATTCCAGTTTCCACCTTGGGTCTGGTTATAGGTGCTGATCTCATTGCCTTGGTCGTACCATGTATAAATATTGACAAATTCTATATCATCCCAGCCCTGGTCGCTACTGATGTTGATGATGAATCTGTATTCTGCAGTGTTGTTCACATCGCTTTGTGTGTTGAGTTTTGTGACCCAGGTCCCACCCTGGTTATACTGGAAATCATACCAAAGGATCCTTGGTTCTAAATGAAGGACAGTGACATTTAACGTTGTCGTGTTATGCCATATATGAGGGATATCACCAGGGTCAGCTCTCCCGATCATCATGAGGGGACTCATTAGAAAGATATTGACCACCAGAGAGCTAATTATTGTTATTCCTACAAGCGTAGTAAATAATTTTCTCTTCCGTTCCATCTCCATTTTTTCACCTTCTTCCTATCCATATCGAGTTACATTACAACATGTTAACACATGTCAGGAAGCGTTTTGGCAGTCACGATATTTAAAGATATTTCGTTAAAACGTCACTCTGGAAGAGAGTCAAATCCAGAGAGTTACTCTAGAAATATAGGGAAAAGAATCAAAAAAAAATGACAGAAGTAAAAAGAACACTACACGGGAGAAGGTTATTCCTAGGTGGTCATGAGATGATAACTAATAGGAGCAGTATACTCTCCCGCCGTCTGCCCTAGGGGGATATTGCATTTGTATTCTATGTCACTCGTGGTAAGGCTGGTCCCATTCGCCCGTGCGATATGATACGCTAATGCAGAACCATAGAAGTAGAGCAAGTCAGCAGCGCCAGTAAAATTACTCGAAATATCTAAATCGCCACCCCGTACCCAAATACGTTTCCGGGAGATATTGGCAGTCGGATGCGTCTCATGGGTAAGATTCCCGACATCGACAGACAGGGAATAATTCCCATTCGAACGGGTCAGCATGGTGATATTCGTCTCAGCGGTCGCGTTTTCTCCAGGATACCCATAGATGGCTGGCCACCCTGCACTCATAATCTCGGTATAGGAATAAATCCCAAACTCATCAGCGATCCAGGTAACATACCCTTGTTTATTTGAAGCAGAGATCCGAAAGTTCCAGGACTGTGCATCATTCGTCGCATTTCGTGAGGTATCCCAAGTCCCATCACCAGGGGCATATCGGAACTGATATCCAGGGGTAAAAGAAAATGTAAGATTATGACAATCGGTGAAACGTGGGCTACCAACAGGATCAACAACAACCCTTTCAGTATGTAAAAATCCTGTGACCTCACCACCGGTTGGCCAGAGCATCTGCCACGATGGAGTACCAGTGCGGTTATCATACACAAAATACAAATTCAGATTCCCACCAACTGTCTGATTGTACACTGAGTTATCATTACCTTGGTCATACCAGGCAGAGACATTGATATATGTGATATTTTCCCAACCATTATCTGCACTTACATTGACAATGAATCGATATTCAGCGGTATCATTCACATCACTCTGTGTATTTAGTCGAGAAACCCAGGTCCCACCAGAATTATACTGAAAATCATACCAATTAATCCGTGGTTCCCGATACAGAACGGTCACGTTTAAGGTCGTTTCGTTGTACCACTCCTCACTGACATCCCCGGGATTCGCCTGCACGTTTTTCACAAGATGAGGCTCAAGACAGAACATACCGGTAAACAATGATATCATGAGCGCTACGACAACGATTACTGAACAGATGTTCTGTTTTCCCATCCTTCTAGCCCTCAATAGATTTATTTTATAATACTAGATTATTGAGATGTTAGTGTGCGTGTCAGAGATTCATTGTCCATGATATAAAACTTTGGGTCATAAAATCCTATACAATGAATTTCCAGAACCGAAAAAAAACTTATTGTTTCAAGCTTTATTTGAATTTTATTTTCGTTGCAACATGAGAAGTATATTCCCCTTGTATCGTACCAAATGGGATAAACACATTGAATTGCACACGAACAAATTGACTCGTATTGTTTCGATGAAAGATACCGGATAGATTGATGATATCAATAGCATTGGATTCTCGAATCCCATAAAACATCATATCAGAGGTGATATCATCAGTCATATCCGCGTTCGCACAGATATAAACATTATTCGCAATGGGGATGCTATCACCTGAGGACACATTGGTCAGATTTTCTTCAAAATAAATGCTGAGGTTATACTCATAGTTTGAACAATATGTGATATTAACGATATTGGTCGTTGCATTATATCCCGGTGGAGCTTGTACATCCACCCAGTTTTTATCAGGTAATAACATCGCGAATTTATAGATACCATATTCATCTACCTTCCATGCTTTCAAACCAGACATCTCTATCACAGTGATATTAAAGTCCCATGAGAAGGGATCATTCGTCGTGTTTACAGCAGCATTCCATGAATTATTGCTACCCGCCCATCGCGTCTGATTGAGAGGTTTGAAACTGATCTTAATAATTCTTGTGGAAGTATTGATGATAGTCTGAGTGCAATTGCTGGTAATGAGTTGCACTTCGTTTTTCGGCCACAGAAGCTTAAAACTTGCATTACCGGTCACATTTTCATATCGAAGATGCATGTTGAGATTCCCACCAGCTGTCTGATTGAACAAGCTGTTTTCACTTCCCTGATCATACCACGCTGTGATATCAATATAATCGATGTACACCCAACCATATTTTGCTGTTACATTTACTGTGAAATAATACTCTCGGTTCACATCAAGGAGGCCTGTCGCATTGTTGAGCTTTGAACCAGTACTATTTCGTAAGTCATAGCTATTGATTACAGGAGCAGCGGGTTGGATGTATTTGCATCGGGCATCCGCGGTGTCCGGGATATATTCAGTATTGCCGTTGAGATCAATAGCATTGGAGTAAAACCAATAATACCCGTATCCATTTGGAAAGTTGAAACTCCAAGACCAGGGAAAGCTGGTGTCTGGGTTGCTTGCGTTATTCCATTTCATATATCCGGACTGTTCACTGCCGACACTCCCCCAAGTCGGTGGTGTTGTCCAATATTTCCGTACTATCACATTATCCACTAGTACATAATTTGCCGAAGTCATACTCACCCCATGCACCTGTGACACAAGATAATCAGCGGTAGTCTTTGTCGTATCAGTCGCTGACCGAGCACTATCACCTGCTGGAGCGGACGGGGTGATTTTTGATGAATACGTTGAACCTGACACGTTTATCTTCACATGATACCAGGTGCCCGCCGAAACAACAGGGAATGCTGCTCCTATTTGGGTCCAGGTTGTAGGAGCAGAAAATTCAAAAAAACCTCCATCGGCTACTGAGTTCTGTAAACGCCAACAATAGCCATTCGTCCAAGATAAGCCATTCGCTCTCCAACCAAATTGATGAATAATTCTTGGTGTCCCAGCAAGATACACATCATATTCAATAATCCCATTCAGAATCCTGTAAGTGGTACGAATTCTCGTATCCTGATAGGTCCTGTTTGCAGGTATTGAATTGTCCGGATTATGTCGTAAAGCTGGCGCGGTGTTTCCTTGGCTCTGATTAATATAAATTGAATCGGTATTCCACGAATTCATCACCCATTTACTCAAACCATTTGAGAAATCATCGAAGAAGTAAAACGTAGCATCCCCGCTGCTAATCGTAGAAGCATTCATATTGCTATAATAGAGCCAAATGGAGGAATCATTGCGTGAATTATTGACCCAAAAGGTCGCTTGTGTTCCAGCGGTATAGTTTTTCAACCAATAGGAAAGAACAGTTGAATTATCGGAATAGCTGACAAAGCGAATATCATCGAAATCACTTTGCGCATGACCATTGCAGGATACATTTCCACCGCTATTGTTCCCAATGATGATTCTCATTTGATATCCCCCGTTCTTCCCCGAGACGGATAGCTGTTTTCTGTACTGCCAGTTGGGATTCCACCAGCTTGAATTCAAGGTAGAATAATAATACCAGATCGTCACGTTTTTCGTATCATCACTTGCGGTTGCGCTTATTGAATAAGGGGAGACCGTGACATTATATGGTACGATATGATCAATCTGTGAGGTTGGTTTTGAGGTATCATAACCACATTGTGCATCATAATCCGGGGTGATAGGGGGATCTTCTGCATTTCCTGCAGTATCATGCGCGAGACTGTAGAACCGATACTGACCATTTCCGCCAGGAAAGTTGAAACTCCAACTCCAAGGTGAACTATCATCTCGACCATATGAAACAGCAGTATTCCAACTGGACGCATTGGTTGATCTATACCGGTAGTACAGAGTGATGTTTTTCACTCCAGAATGAGCATCTGTTGACATTGTGGCCGAAATCGTCAGAGGATTACTTGTCGCATTATGCCAATAAGGAGTAATCGTATCGACCTTCGACAAGGGTTTAACGACATCGTAGCCACCGACTGTATCATTCCCAGTGAAATATTCAACCTCGGTATCATTATCGATAGCAAGGCTGTAGAAGCGATAATACCCTGTCCCATTTGGAAACGTAAAAACCCAAGAGATCGTACCCCAGGGCGTTGTATCCACCCCAAATAAAGATGAGTTTGACCAAGTATTATTATTGGTACTGTAATAATAATAGAGGGTTACATTTTGGAGACCACTACCGTTAAAATCTGTCGCCTGTGCTGATATCGACAATGCGGAATTATACCAGTACGGGCTAATCGTATTTACTTCCGAATAGGGTTTTGAGGAGTTATAGGCACAATCGGTATCGTTATCTGGTGCGATTGGTGGGTCCTCTGAATTACCCGCTTTATCAACTGCAATGCTATAGAGCTGATAGAAACCCCTTGCTTTCGGGAAGGTGAACATCCAAGACCAGGGAGGAATTGTATCTGAGCTAAAAAGCTTCCATGAACTCCAGGCGGACACGTTATCGATTCGATATCGATAGTACAATAAAATATTTTGCAGACCGCTCAGGGAATCGCTTGCAGATGAACAGGTGATGACCACATCTCTATCTGGTTCGACATACCAATAGGGGGTGATGTTGTCTAATCGTGATGAAGGTTTAATTGTATCAATACCACTGACCATATCGAAACCTGGGATGCTGGGAGCCACCTCAAGGTTCAGCTCTCCGTCGATTGCCCTGCTGTAAAACCGATAGTATCCATCACCTAGCGGAGGCGCAAAGGACCAGGTATAAGGGTTTGTCGTGTCATTGGTCCCATATTTGTTCCACCCAGACCAGCCGGATACATTGTTTGCACTAAAGTTATAGTACAAGGCCACTTCTTTTATCCCGGTTCCATTATCTGAGGCTGTGACCGAAATCGACAAGGGCATGGTCTTTTGCCAATAAGATGAGAGGGAATTGACGTTTGAGATGGGATATTCATTGTCATAGGTCCAGGTGAGATTGGCATCGTTAACCGTGGGGGTCAGATAGGTATTACCGGTGAGATTGATTCTCCATTGCACCCATCGTTTATCAGGGACTTGATTGATAGTTGAATACCAGCTCGTTGAAGAAAGACCTACTTGAGTGTCAGCAGACCGTACCCAGGTTGTGACAGTGGTATCCGATGGTATTGTAGTTCCGATGTTTATGTTATTGTAATCAGGCATGTTTCTGGTGGTATCATGAGCGGAGGAGAGCAGACTGCCTGTCGAATAATACCCGCTTTCGTTCCGCTCCACCGTCACGTTCACAACATCGACGTACACATGTTCGTTATTGTTCAGTCCGACGACCCTCCAACGAATCTGAAAATTCGATTTGAAGTACTGTGAATCTGTGACCTTCTGTGAATATTGGGTCCATACATCAGATCCGAAATTATCTAATCGGGTGATTTGATCCCAGTTCGTTCCATCATAGTAATCAAGATAATATTCCCCATCGTCTGCATTATCTGAATAAGTCCAAAATTTCACATAAATCGCAGTGACGTTGGAACCTGCACAATTCAGAGAGGGAGACAATAGATTTCCTGAGACACCACCAGACCCTCCCGTTCCATCGAAATCTGCTGAATAGGTACCTGCATAGGATCGGTCGCCTTCCATATTCCAATTATTCCCAGCGGGGTCCTCAGACCAACTAGACGGGGGCCAGCTTCCCTCGAATCCCTCATTATTGATACGTGTAAAGTTACGCAGATAATACCGTTCTTGTAAATGAAAAGACCCGCTAGTCACATTAATGTTCGTCTTTGTCCCATTGTTAAAATCACTTGTACTAGTCTGCAACCAGTTTTCTGAGGCAAGATTGAAAGCATAGCCGATGTCATCACCGAATTTGAACAAAAGGACATGCACACCAGGTGTGAGGACATGAGAAATCTCAGAGCAGGTGAGATTGGAGGAAAAATTCGGGATAAATACGGAATTATTTACCCAAGAATACTCTAACGTCTTGTTCCCATCATCACAGAGTAAAAATTTTAAATCAGCAGTGGGATCGTTACGACTCCAGCTTGTTCCATTGACTGCAGTAATAGTTAAATCCGCACAACCGACGGTTGTGAAAAGCACAGTCCAGTTACCACCGATGAGCGGATAACTATGATTGTTTAGAATCGTGATATCACAAGTGGAATTATTTTTTCCCATCAAAACAACCATAGGCACTAGAGAAGCGGTGAACAAAAGAGACATGACAACGAGGATAAAAATTCTCTTCAAGCTTTCTGATTTGTGTGACCAAAAACCATTGCTCCCCGACCCAGTTTTCCTAAAAAATATCGTGTTGGTTTTCTCATGGATTGTTTCCTTTAACTTGGTTCGTGGATATTGAGAAATCGTTGGTCGTATCGATCCTTGACTGCTTTCAAATTCAGCGGGGGCATCATAGAAATCCTGATCATTCGATGAAACAGCATCTCTCGGAGATTCCGTGTGTTGCCTTCGAAGGATTCTATCAACAATCCGTTCAATATCTGCTTCAGACGTCCCTAATTTTTTTTGTATAGAACAGCATCGTACTTCATCCTTAGCTAACAAGTTCTTATGTTTGACAGCAGGTTCAAATACTCCTATGATCGTAGAAAAAAACAGACAGAAATCACCTATGACCACATGAATAGATGTTGAGCAGGTTTCTGTATCATCCACCAGTATCTTTATGGTCCAGGTCCCAGGACTGGCTTTCTGAGAGATACTCAGATAAAACGAGTAGGTCGTGTTTTCCTTTATGCAGAATGATGGATCGATATACGAACAGTCATACCCGCTGGCATCCTTCCAAACCCCATTGTCGTATTCCCATTGATAGTAATTCTTCTCAGATCGTTCTTGAGGTTCGGGTTCCGATTCTCCACTGAAGGCAATGATACAGATTTTTGAATGATTATCAGGTAATGCTACATCAAGATAATGGAACATTCCTGCAATGAGAACAGAATCACCCAGTGACACATGGGACGGGGGCATCAGGGTGTTCTCCGTGGATGCCTGAACGCAGTTCAGACTCACCAAGAGAAATGGCAACACCACAACAACAATGACTGCTTTTCTAGCTATGCCGTAGGCTCGCAACCCATCCGAAATATGCATCCGAAAAAAGTATCACTTCTTCTTATTTATATCTTCCTTTCATCTTTTTGTTTTATTCGGTGAAGTAGAATAATATCGTTGGAGCACTTGTAATGCGCGCATGGTAATCCACTTACTTGGTTTTTCTTTTTCCTCAATGTTTGTTTGGTAGCGACCATTAAATGTATTCTCCAACAACCACTGACCTTTGGTATTTTGTTTTGAGATCAGAATATCGATTGCTTCCTCCATACGCGGGTCTTTATATCCCAGTTTTGTTAAAAAGTCAAGGATCTCTAATGCATCGGTTTGATACATGAGGGGAAAACCAAATCGGAGCCACCCTGGTTTTGGTACTCGTTCCAAGTGATGACTGCTTTTGAACACATGATGGAGCAAAAAATACTCCGCTCCTTTTTCCAGGGTCTTTTTTATGATTGTGCTACGTTTGTTGTGTGGGATTTCAGCAAGCGCCTTCATGGCTTTTGCTGCACCCATATGACAAGAATGCCTGCTGAAACACCCTGTTTTGAGTCGATCATATGGCCCACCGGTCGGGGCTTGTACTATCTTGTCATCGAATCGCTGATAGGTGGTGATCCATTCGATCCCCCGTTGAAGCCGAGGATCATTCAGATACCCAAGTCGAATCAAACTGAACACCATATTTCCGGTAAGGCACGGGATGACTTCACTACGACGGCCTCCACCGTGTTTCATACTTCTAGAATACGCAAACCCGCCGCTCTCTGCATACTGCGAGGAACCAAGGATGAACTCGCATGCGTTCCGTATCCGATCATCGTCTCGGTCAGCCCACAATTCAGCAAGGATCAGAAGCTGCCAGACCGTGCCTTTGTATTTTGCGGAATAGAACCGGTCAGGTTCTTCCCAGTATCCTTTTTGCTTTTGTTTCTCTAGGATTGCGGGCACGACACCGGTTCTCATGATATCCTGTTTTGCTTGAATTACCTCTGCATCTGTTTCTGGTTTTCCTAGCAGATCACGCAGAACGATATAGCGTACGGATGGATTGTTTTTCTCTAAAAGCCATTCAGTGGGATCAGCTTGAAGATAGGATGTCAAGGATTTCATGTAAGCAAATCCTTTAGGTGTTTTCTTTTAAAGTTTCATTTTCTTAAACGCATAGGTCCCGATAAGGATCATCACAACGGCAAAGAGACTGACTACTGCAAAATCAAACAGGAGGGAAAACTGTGATATATCGAGCAGCACACCACGGATGCCGTCGACCGCATAGGTCACGGGATTGACAAATATGAATGGTGCAAGCCAGGTCGGGAGATTGGTGATCGGGAATAGGGATCCAGAGAGGAAGAACAAGGGGAAGATAAGAAAACTGATGATCAGTTGAAAGCCCTCTGGACTTTCCATTTGTGAACCAATGATCAGACCAACGCTGACAAGCCCTACGGTTGTGACAAGTAAAAACGCTAGGGAAACAGCGATTGAAAATACAGTTAGATGCAACCCTGGCATGATCCCAGCGACAGTAAAAACAATCCCGATAGCAAATAAAATCAATATTTGCAGGAGTGTATCGGTCGATCCACCGATTATTTTTCCAACGAACAGCGAGGTCCGTCGCATGGGAGCAACCAAGACTTCTTTCATGAAATCCACTTTTTTATCCCAGACAATGTACACACCGAAGAAGACGGAAGAGAACAGCGCGGTCTGTATAAGGACGCCAGGATAGATGAATGTCTGGTAATTCACCCCGCCAAACGACACAGCAGCCCCAAGACCGCCCCCGATAATCAGTAACCAAAGTAAGGGATTGATAATCGATGAGATGACACGCGATCGTTCTCTCAGAAACACTTTTGTTTCCCTGTACCACAAGGCGTAAATCCCTTTGAGTTCGCTCATGTTTTCTCACTCGCATTCATCATTTTCTCAGCCCAGCTTCCCTCTGGTGAGCCTTCTCGCATCGCTCTGCCGGTGTAATGCAGGAACACATCATCAAGCGTTGGTGACCGTATCTCGACTGAATCGATCTTTCCGACGAGGTTGAGGATCTCTTGAAGATGCATATTGGCATCCTCCAGGGTTAGACACACCTCACCATCACAAGGTTTGATGTCCTTGACATAAGGTAGGTTCTTCAAGACCTCGACGTCTAACGTCTTCGCTTTCAACCTGATGATATCGCCACCTAAGTCTTTCTTTAGCTGTCCGGGGGAACCAAGCACAGCAATCTTTCCTTTATCGATGATGGCAAGACGGTCACAGAGCTTATCTGCCTCATCCATGTAATGTGTCGTTAGGACAATTGTCATGTTTTTTTCCTTCGCAAGGTTCTCGATATACTTCCAGATGTGTTCCCGAGATTGAGGGTCAAGACCAAGGGTCGGTTCATCTAAGAAAAGGATCTTTGGGTGATGCATCAGTCCTCGTGCAAGTTCGAGTCGCCGTCTCATTCCACCAGAGTATTTTTTCACCCGGTCGTTTTTTCGGTCGGAAAGTTCAACAAGCTCTAGGACTTCCTTGATTCGTTCTTCTCGCAGCTCAGATGGCATGTCATACAACCAGCCATGTAGTTTCAAATTTTCATATCCGGTGAGTATCTCATCTGAGCTGGGATCTTGAAAGACGATGCCAATGGATTTTCTTACCCGGTCTGCTTGTTTGATGATATCGAATCCGTTGATGGTCGCGGTCCCAGAGGTCGGTGGTTTTAGGGTCACCAGCATCAGAAGAGTTGTTGTTTTTCCCGCACCATTTGGTCCAAGTAAACCGAAGATTTCTCCTTCGTTGATTTGGAGATTCAGGTTGTCGACTGCGGTCATTTTTTCGAATCTTTTTGTCAGGTTTTTTGTCTCTATGATTGGCATGTTTTTCACGATCATCAAGTTGTTTTGGTTTTATGAATATTGGTTATAAACTGTGAAACCTTTGCTGAGGCATTTGATGTTAACGGTTCCCCATGACCACTGAGCATCACAGAAAAATCAAGGGATCGGAGCTTCTCAAGAGAGGTATAGACTTGTTCCATATCCCAGGTGACACTTGTTGGTGGACCCTGCACAATGCCGTCCTTACATCCAAGTGAATCACCAACGAAGAGTACCCTTCGCTTAGGGTCATACAATGCGATGCTTCCGGGGGTATGACCTGGGAGATGAATGACGGTCAAACCAGCGATGACATCACCGTTGTCTAGTATTTCATCAACAGGAAATGGTTTTACTTGCAGGATTGACCCAAGCATTCTGAAGAGAATCTCCATTGTTTTTCGGGGGGTCTTGCGTGGTTTTTTACCTGCGATGATATCCGCATCTAAAGGATGAGCCGCGATTGTTGCACCAGTGATGCTGCGGAGCTCACGGGCGTTGCCGATATGATCGATATCACAATGGGTCAGAAGAATGGTTTTCAAGTCCACAGGGGTCTTGTGAAGGGTGTTCGTGATGTACGAAAGGATCTTCTTTGTCTTCCGCGGCATCCCAGTGTCAATAAGGGTCAGTTCAGGACCATCGATGAGATAGCAATGGGCTGAAATGCCTTCTATCATATGGACTGCTGGGACAATCTCCATGATGCTCCCCTGGCGGATTGGAGATAATCCAACCGCTATTTAAATTCTTACGAATTAAGTCATCTGTCGTTTCGGTAGTAGAAAATAAATACAATCAATGTAGAGTCATTTTGTGGGAATTTTATGGAAATTATTAAGAACCAGTTCGGATTGTGAGAAGTATCTCTTGTTGGAGGTTTTCATATGAACATACCCGTGAAAAATAACGTCTGTTGGGTCGGAAAAATCGATTGGGATCTTCGGAAGTTTCATGGCAACGAGCTGTCGACACACCGGGGCTCAACCTATAATTCGTATCTTATAAGAGAGGAGAAAGTTGCTCTTATTGATACTGTGTGGGGTCCGTTTGCGAAGGAGTTCGTAAAAAATCTTTCATCCGAGATCGACTTAAAGAAGATCGATTATGTGATAGCGAATCATGGGGAGACAGACCATAGTGGTGCGCTTCCTGAGTTGATGCGACTAATCCCTGATGCACCTGTCTATTGCACGGCGAATGGTGTGAAGTCCTTGAAGGGGCAGTATCATGAGGACTGGGATTTCAAGGTCGTTAAAACCGGTGACCGACTCAACCTTGGGAACAAAGAACTGGTGTTCATAGAAGCACCGATGTTGCATTGGCCTGATTCAATGTTCTGTTATTTGACTGGTGATAATATTTTGTTTAGCAATGACGCGTTTGGGGAACATCTTGCCTCGGAGTTCATGTTCAACGATCTGGTTGATCAATCAGAACTGATGTTTGAGGCGTTGAAATATTATGCGAATATCCTTACTCCGTTTAGCGCCCTTGTCGAAAAGAAAATCAAGGATGTATTGGCGCTGAACCTGCCTGTTGATATGATCTGCACGAGCCATGGTGTCATCTGGCGGAAGAACCCGAAACAAATCATCGAAACGTATCTGAAATGGGCAAACAAGTATAAAGAAAATCAGATCACCATCATGTATGATACGATGTGGAGTGGAACACGGGTCATGGCTGAATGGATCGCGAAAGGGATCACACAAGCTGATAAATCTGTTACCGTGAAGATTTTCAATATCGGGACGAGTGATAAGAATGATGTGATCACCGAGGTTTTCAAATCCAAGGGGATTATTTTTGGATCTCCTACGATCAATAAGGGTGTCCTTACTGCTGCGGCCTCCATGCTGGATGAGCTCCGAGGATTAGGTTTTAAGGATAAGAAAGCGGCAGCGTTTGGTTGTTATGGTTGGAGTGGAGAATCAGTGCAGATTATTAATGACCATTTGAAAGCTGCTGGATTCAGTGTCGTCGATGATGGTCTGAAACTGTTGTGGAATCCAGATGATGCAGGGAGGAAAACCTGCTTTGAGTACGGAAAATCCCTTGCGGGGAAACTCTAACCTGAACAAAAAAAAAAAGTAATCTTCAGTATATGTAGATACATACGCAGATGCATATACTGAATTGTAGTAAAAACGAACTCGATATGATATTTTTTAACAATAAAAAGAGGAGGTCACTTATTCGTATTAGGAAAAACTATTTTAACTTCTTCATTCATATAATTTTGCGTGTGAATCAGTAGCAAGAAGAATTAAGGGAGGACATAAAATATGGAAAAGAAATCTTTCACCTTTTTTGTTATTGTTCTTTTTATTGTACCAACTATTGTCTCAGCGATACAGACAACGAACGACAATGACTGCCTCTTGAATATACCTCAGACGTCTTTCCTTCGTAGCCATATTGCATATGCCTTTGCGTCTTCAGAAAATTTTAGCGGGTTCGTAGAATTCTATTTAGACGACCCTGGAAATCTTAGTGGAAGTGGAAATTCTACGTTCCCAGGTTTTTGTGCTGGAGCAGATTTTGATTTCGAAGGAAATCTTTACTGTGTTGACTATGCGGGAGGCATCTATGTTATAAATATTGAAGATGGAACGGTGACGTTGATTGGATCTTCCATCGGGATGAACGGTCTTTGCTTTGATACCACCTCGTCGACTTGGTATGGAACAAGTTCAAATTGCCTCTATGTCGTTGATGTCACATCAGGAGCGACCACATTGGTGGGATCTCATGGAATTACAAACACGATGATCGATGTTACCTGTGATAATGATGGGAACCTGTACGGATATGACGTTCTCTGGAGTGGACATAGCACGTTGTACTCCATAGATAAGTCCACAGGACAGGCCACCCCAATCGGTGACATGGGGTATGGGTTTGTCTATGCTCAAGACGGCGCTTATGACAGAGATAACGGGATCTTCTATGTCGCTGGTTATTTTAACGATGGAACCCAGTCTGCATTGCTCATCTGTGACACCCAGACTGGTGCCTGTACGATAGAGGACTACTTTCAATACGGGGTGTTTATTGACGGTTTCGCCATCCCCTTTGGCTCTCCAGATACATCTCCAACAGCGGATTTCACCTTCTCACCTGTTCATCCTTTGCCTGGAGAAACGGTGTTCTTTAACGCGTCATTAAGCTACGATTTAAATGGGTATATCATCTTGTACCAGTGGGATTGGGACAATGATGGGGAGTATGAGGATGCGTCTCCAAATCCAACCATGACTCATAGTTGGGCATATCCAGGGAGTTATCGTGTCGCTTTACGAGTGACTGATAATACAAGTTTGACGGGACGGAAAACAAAGACGGTTAACGTCATCAATACTTCACCAATGACACCAGAGGTGAGTGGCCCATCCACTGGGACGGTGAACCATGTCTACACCTTCTCGCTCAACCCAGTCACAGACCCTGATGGTGACTCGATGTACGTCAAGTGGGATTGGGGTATTGGAAATCCGAGTGAATGGCTTGGACCATATCCATCTGGTCATACAATTGAAGAATCAAATGTTTGGACAACTGCAGGTACGTATGATATACGAGCAAAACTCAAGGATATCTATGGATATGAGAGTAACTGGTCAGAACCACACGAGGTAACCATCAATGAAAACAACCCACCTAGTACACCGGATATCACCGGTCCAAATCGGATAAAAAAGGATGTCTATTATTTATACAGAGCAGTTGCAGCAGATCCTGAGGGTGATGATCTCTTTTATTTCTTCGATTGGGGTGACGGGATAACAAGTGGATGGCTTGGTCCGTATCATTCAGGTGGAACCACTGCAAGTCATCATTCCTGGAATACAACAGGAGATGTGCTCGTCAAGGTCAAAGCCAAGGATGTCTGGGGATCTGAAAGTGACTGGGGAATTATTGATGTTCAGATTCCTTATTCGAATAGTTTACGAGACATGTCGTTTTTCGAATGGTTGTTCAGCCATTTCCCAAATGCCTTTCCTGTCCTAAGATATCTGCTATGGAATAATATGAAAAAAATTTAGGGGGAGTAAAATTGATACGAAGAAAGAGCTGCACGTATCTCGTGGTTGTTCTTTTTGTCGGGATAAATCTCTTCTCATCTCTGGGACTGTCTCATGGTTCTTTCAATCAATCATCCGAACAAATCGAGTCATTAGCGGAAAGAGGTTATTTCTATGGATATTGCGCATACGACCCGAGTGGTCAACATCTTCAAGGACCGGTCACTTTTGATACTCCTTATAATATCGTCTCCCTTGGTCCAGGTATCTGTCCGAATTTCCTGTCATGTGCTGATGTCGATACCATGGGGAATTGGTATGGAATCGATTATGCCGGTGGTTTATATCTCATAGAATTCGATGGAACAATGACCTTCATCGCTCCCACCATAGGCATGCAAGGATTAAGCTATAATACAGAGACAGACAACTGGTTTGGTTGTTCAGGTTCTATATTATGGAGTGTCGATGTGACCACTGGTGCGTCGACAATCATCTGCGATTTTGGTCCCAGTCTTTTCTTATGTGATATTGCCTTTGATTATGATAACACGTTATATGGGATTGGATATGACGGGGAGGAGTTTTTCCTCTGCATTCTTAATTATACCACGGGGGAAGCGACAGAGATAGGTCCTTTAAATCTCTATTTATTTTTTGATGCTGCCTATGATAGAAACAACGGGGTCCTCTATATCAATGGAAAGGGGAACAACGATCCGAATGCCTTCTATACCTGCGATATCTTTACAGGGGAGTGCATCTTAGTGGATTATTTTGAAGGTGACATGGACGTGGATGGCATCATGGTCCCATACACGCTTCCGTTTCTCATTGCTGAATTCGCCTGGACTCCAACGAATCCTGGTGCAGGAGAGACAATCCTGTTTAATGCCTCAATGAGTTATGATTCCGATGGGTACATCACTCTCTACGAATGGGATTGGGATAACGACGGAGTGTTCGAGGAATCACAATCCAGACCGACTACAACATATTCATGGGAAAACCCAGGGGATTATACGGTGACTTTGAGAATCACTGACAACATAGGTGACACTGCAGTAAAAACAAAGATACTGCACATCATCAATCACCCTCCGCTCACACCAATCATCTATGGGCCGACCAATGGGAGAGTGAATATTGGTTATCCCTTCTCACTGAACCCAGTCACTGACCCTGAGGGTGACTCGATGTACGTCAAATGGGAGTGGGGAGATGGAAACAATACTGAGTGGCTCGGTCCCTATGCCTCCGGTCAGACCATCTCCGAGACGTATGGATGGACGCATCCTGGGGTCAATGAGATCCGAGCAAAACTCAAGGACGCTTATGGGGCAGAAAGTAATTGGTCTGATCCTCATGTGATGACAATCGTTGATAATTCACCGCCAGACTCACCGGATATTACTGGCCCGGTGAAGGGAAAACCTGGTACGAACTACTTGTATGTCTTCGAGACGGCTGATCCAGAGGGTGATGATGTGTATTATATGATCGATTGGGGTGACGAGACGAATAGTAGTTGGCTTGGTCCTTATAACTCCGGGGTACAGAAATCAGCCGGGCATAGATGGAACCAAAAAGGGACATATGTCATTAAAATAAAAGCGAAAGACATCTGGGGTTCGGAGAGTGATTGGAAAACACTGTCTGTGACAATTCCTTTTAGTCATGGAATTCCTGTTTCCTCATTTTTCGACTGGTTGTTTACACACTTCCCACATGCGTTTCCTATTCTTCGACATCTTCTGAGCAATAGTGGGAAGGAATATTTTTGAAGGAATAACGATGGCAAAAAAAATTTGGGGAAAAGTGCTGGTTTGTGGAATCATCATCCTGTTCATAGGAACCAGTTCGATTCCATCGACTGAAACGATGACAAAGCAGAGTGAAGGATCAAAACATCTTCTAAATGAAAGAGCACCCACCATTAGTCAACCTCTATCGGTACTAACAACTAGATTAGCGCTTCAAAATCAACAAAGAGACATCGCCTTTTGTTATGCATGTAATGTGGTCGCAAACCCACCATATTGGTTTTCTTCCGATGATGAGTATCTGGCACCATGTATTTT
>DAJP01000108.1:19789-21584 GCA_002496355.1 Euryarchaeota archaeon UBA346
GATTATGGTGGCGGCATCTACCAAATATTCTACGATGGGTATCAGGTGTTTGTTGCAGCAAGCATTGCGTTCAACAGCCTGACCTATGACCCGGAATCGGGGTTGTGGTATGCGTGTGATATGACGTATTTATACACCGTGAACATGACGACGGGCACATCTACTGTCGTTGGACCGTTAAATGTACCGAATACCATCATTGGCATCGCCTGTAATCTTGCTGGTGAGATGTATGGATATGATGTGCTCTGGACGGGGGATAGCACTCTGTATTCCATAGACAAAGACACAGGTGCTTGCATAGCCATTGGAGACATGGGGTACGGGTTCGTCTATTCACAGGATTGCTGTTTTGATCGAGACAATGATATTCTTTACATCGCTGGGTATTTCAACGATGGCTCTCCGCCTGCGTTGTTAATCTGTGACGTTACCACTGGTCAATGTACTATTGTCGGCCCTTTTTCAGGCGGTATGGAAGTCGATGCGCTGACGTTTCCGTATGGAGTGTCGAATTGGACGCTGTATCCACGGGCGAACTATACCTGGGCACCACCAATCCCCAATCCAGGAGTAACAATTTTCTTTAATGCATCCACAAGTCATGATGACGATGGATACATCACTTTATATGAATGGGATTGGGACAATGATAGCGTCTACGAGGAAGCTTTTACGATCCCAACGACAGCATACCTATGGGCATCACCAGGAAATTATAATGTCACCTTACGAGTCACGGATGACGAAGGGTTAACAGCAACAAAATCACACATTGTTGAAGTTATTTGGGAAAACCATCCTCCTGCCCCACCACGAATCTATGGTCCAGAAAATGGAATAACCGGTGAGGTGTATTCTTTCAATACTGATACAATCACGGATCCCGACGGTGATTCACTCTTTTGTTTCTGGGATTGGGGCGATGGAAATAATACTGGTTGGCTTGGTCCCTATCCCTCTGGTGTAATCATTAGTGCGTCCCATGTTTGGTTCCATAGAGGCGTTTATGAGATTCGAGTGAAACTCAAAGACAGTTATGGATTAGAAAGCAACTGGTCTGAACCACATGTGATAGTAATTGTTGATAGTCAGCCACCAGAAAAACCAATTATCAAAGGTCCTGCAATCGGAAGAGTTGGAGTAGCATACAACTTCACGGTTTCTATAACTGATCCGGAGGCAGAGCAATTCTACTTCCTGATTGAGTGGGGAGATGGATATACGACCGGATGGATTGGCCCCTATGATTCAGGTGAGGAAGTTATATTATCTCATGCTTGGAGTAAGGTAGGTACATATTCGATTCAAGTGAAAGCGAAAAATCCCTATAGCGAGGAGAGTAATTCATATCCCTTTGCTATTCAGATTGTTGAACTGAGGAAATCTCTTGTTCTTGGTGTGTTTCACAATCAGAGTGAAACAAATGATCTTCGTATTATCGACACGAATTTCTTATTGATCGTTCCATCATATTCCATCGTTTATTCAAGGACACAACTTGTCATTAGTAAGGAGTACCATGTTGGATTCCTGCTACGGTCTTTTGTTGGTGGTGTTTTTGAGGCTGCACTCCTCCTTGAATGAATTCCAGTACATTTTGCGTAGAATATAATTAAATGAGATAAAATTTAAATACGTTCATGGCTTTGTTTTATGACTGGGGATAATAATAATGAACAATAAAAAAATTAATAGGTACCTTGTGTTTCTTCTTGGTGCTTTGATACTCTTTTCCTCAATGACGTCGTTTTCTGCGACTAATAGTACAGAACAAAAGGAGAATGCATCCTCC
>DAJP01000097.1 GCA_002496355.1 Euryarchaeota archaeon UBA346
GACAAATATGATACAAGAAGAACTCCATAACTATTTCAAAGACAAATCATTTTTATTATTTTACAGCGCAGGCGAAGGCACGTATTCCAAAGAGAAAGATATCACGTATGCAAATATGTCGTTTAATACCGCAATTTTTGGAAATCAAGAAAAAAATATCAAATAATAAAACAAGAAACAAATCAACGAACTCCTTCTATTTTTTTTCCGAAATTCGTTAACTCATTCAAAGTAAAACCATATTTCTTTCCCCATTTTTCCGTTTTCCGAAGATACGCAAGATCAATAGAGCCAACATGATTTTCTCTTTCATCCTCCATCGCCTGCATGATGACTTCAATGATACAAGAGAAATTCTTTCCAGGAGCCATCCCCGGGATCCCTGTCACAAAGGGAAAATCAACCAGACCACCATCAACTCGACACACATCAGGTCGCGCCTTGCAGACCTGCAAGGAAAGATTCGGAGGCTGGGAGACATCAACAACAATCGCATTCTTCCGTAGATGCTCTGATTGCAATAGCGCATCTGGATGACTGGTTGCTGTCACAACAACATCCGCTTCTTTTGTTCGAAGCTCGACAGTGGTTTCAAAATCACCATCAACGTTTTTCTTCAGTTGCTGTAGTTTATCTGTTCTACGCCCGATCAAAATCGAATGTTTAAATTGCGAGACAAGAATCTTCGTCACCGCCTCACCGATAACACCGTAAGCACCAACAATTGCAATGACCTGATCGGAGGATTTCTTCTCAAAAAGATCTAATGCCTTTGTCACTGCTTGGCAAGTGACGGCTGCAGTGTAACTATCGCCATGATTGACAAAACCCTTGTATTCCTTCTGCTTTGCGACCCAAACACCACCGTCCGTGACCGATGTCGTCAATGCACCAAGCTGGATAATGTCCACATCGAAATCATTCTGAAGCAGCAGGATGGCATTAAGGATATGCGAACGAACCGTCTCGCGAGGAAAACCCATCATCTCTTGAGCTGTCAAAGTCAAACCAGTGATGTATCCCTTCGTCCCATACACATCAAACTCGGGAGAGATTATAAGATTTCCATGAATCCAGGATTCCGGGAATTGCTTGACTAAATTTTCATCAAGAAAATGCCCGATTGTCGCAAATTTCATCGACCGTTTATCCCTCCGTTCTTACTAATGTATAACGTAAAAGGAGCCAATTAATCTTTCCACTGATGACGAAACAATCCTCGTTCTCGGGTATCATTTATACAGAACAGTATCAGAAGGTTCGAACAACCGGACCGCTGGATATGCTTTTGCTTCTAAAGGACGACCAGGTAGGTACACGACCTTCACATGGCTGATATATCTCACCAGGGACCCAGAGAAAATATTATCAAGATGCTCGGAGACAGTAGCAAACGGTCTCATCACTCCATCAGAGAAATCATCAGGGTGTTCCACACCAGGATACTGCAACAGCGCATCACGTTTCTGTGATAAACACATCCCATTCTCGACCAGATAATCGAACAGAGCCTTCCAACGGGTCTCCTCGTGAAATCGGTTCTCTTCGAAGGAACATTCAAGCCCGATACGTGGCCCGATCCCCTCCGAGGTCACATCAAAGCTCAAAACGAAACGGTCTGCTCTCCTCTCGAGGTCTTCGATGAGGGTTTGAAAGATGTTCTTCTCATCTGACCAGCCAAGAGCATTCAAATAGGAGATAATTTTACTGGGCTGAATCTTGTTGATGTAGAGCCGGACATCGTTAGTGGAACGTGACAGCATCGTTCCAACTTGGAACAATGATGCTCCCTTTGGTATTTTTTCAAGACAGTGTAGAATTTGCTGCTTCACTTCTTTTGATAACGGGTGTCCTCTCAGCAACGGTAACGCATCGTTCACCAACCATAAGAACTGGTTTTTCAGATCCTTGGATGAATCCTGTGATATCTTTTCAGGACCAAAAAACACACTTGGAATAATCATCTCCGATTGTACCGCTGGCATATCAAATTCCAACCAGAAGCATTTCACCTGTTTTTTCAGCATTGATTCATTCTTTGCCCATGCTTCTGAAAATGCGGCTATCTGCTGCCATTCTGGCTGCTGTATCAATGATTTCGGGAAATTCCCCTGTTTTAACACATTTTCAAAGACGATACGATCGTCCCCGACACCCGAAACAGCAAACGCCCAATCCGCCCTTTGTTGTATGTCACCTAAATGGATTTCAAAACCTAGAAAACTTGTCAGATTCCCAGGAAAGATCTTTGCAATAGATATTATATCCTTAAATTTCTCCGGTGAGATAAGAGAAGTGACGAACGGTTCCGCTTTACAGAGATAATTGCTGGCAAGAATACTTTTCACCGGCAGATGCTTCAGCATCCTTGTATGATCTTCTTGATACAACTGATATTCCGGGGTGATCAATTTCTTTTCTAACTCTATCTCTCGAGCCGCCCCGGCGTTTTCAAATGACGTTGAGTAACTGATGTATCTATTCAAAGCGATAATCTCTCCTTATTGATTTTATATCGGCCATACTATAAAGCCGTTTTTCGCAGCTACATACGCAGGTGGGGTTGTAGGAATATGGTGTTTTGAACCTTGACTTAATTTCATGATTACATCGTGTCATATGTTGGAGCCTTGGGGCAACCAAACAATCGGACACCAGGGTAGGCTTTTGCAGAGACCGGTCGATCTTGTTCATAGACCAGTTTAATATGACTGATATAGCGGACGAGAACACTGGAGAATTCATTACCTTCCATTTTCACGGTTGGTCTGTACACCGCTGGATCAAAATCCCTCTGTGCATCCTCTTGCTCGACTCCGATGAACTCTAGTAACGCCTCTTTTTTCTCAGCAAGACACAGTCCTCTTTCAACCAGGTAGTTCAAGAAGGATTGCCATCGCGTCTCAAGATGATACCGGTCAGGGGCAAAGGAACACTCCAATCCTATTTTTTTGTCAATCCCTTCCTCTGTAATGGTGATATGAAGAACAAGACGGGATACCTGAGCCTCAAGGTCTTTGACAAGTTTTGATAGCTGATCGTCTTCAGACCAACCCATGGTTTTTAGATAAGGGATGATCTGATCTGGGCGTATCCTTGCGACGATTAATCGAATACCCGCGGTCGGACGGGATAACATCACACCTGCGTCCATGACCAGCGCGTTCGGTGGTAATTTCTGGATCGCCTGAATGATGTTCTGTTCGATTTTTTCAGGGAGATTCTTCCCTGCCACCAGAGGTAGCGCTTGTTTGGTTAACCAGCGTAATTGTTCTTTCTCATCTTCCGAAGTGATATGCAGAGGGATCGTGTGAAGAAAGATACAGGGGATCGGTGTCTTAGATAAGTTCTCCACCATGTCAAACTCAAACCACATCCCAAGCACATTCTGGTACAGAATTGAATCTCGATTCGTCCATTCCAGGACAAAATTACTGGTGTTCTGCCATTCCGGTTTGTCGATGAATTCCTTTGGAAATGTCTTTTCTTTTATGAGTGTTGCGAGAGCCTCGCGTTCTCCTCCCATCGATGAGACCGCGAACAGATAATCAGCCTGGGCTTTTGAGGAGCTCAGATGAGACTCAAACCCAAAGAAACTAGTTATGGAACCGGAAAAACTGGAACCGAGTTTCCTCATGTTAAAAAGATTTTGAGAGGAGATAAGATCTTCAGAGATGAAAGGTTCAACAACAGATAAAAATCTCGCAGTATCTAATCCTTTCAATGAAGGTTTTCGCAACTGTACCGTTTTGATGATGAATCTGTTCCGGTTCCGGAACTCCTTCAATTCTCCCAAGAAAGATGAGTCGAAAGTCGTATCAAAGCCATATTCCCCGATTCTGTTCATTCTTTTCTAGCCCCACTAGAAGGAACCCTCCTGGAAGACATAAAGCCCTCCTCCGAGAAAATCCTACAAAATTCCAAAAACAGCATGTTTTGTTTATTTTTGGAGGAAATATTACAAAAATATGATTGTCTAAAATAACCAGAAAATTATTAGGTATTACAGAATATAGCTCCACTTATTTTGTTTGATTATCAAGGCTAATCTTTTTTTTTTAATAAAGTATTGTAGTGAGCGGAAAGGAGCCCACTACAATACTACCTCCCAGACAAACCTATTAATATTAATTTTAATATATATAATTTATAGTGCAATTATCCAATCTT
>DAJP01000035.1 GCA_002496355.1 Euryarchaeota archaeon UBA346
TCGTCATTGTGTGTATTGTTTCTTCAGGGAATCGAAAGATCCCTTTGGTTCCACAGGACGGGCAGATCACGTTGATTTTTTCCCCAGAGTGCCCCTGGATTGTTATCGTGTTTTTACAATGAGGGCAGGCGATGGTTTGTGTGATCATTACTTTTTCACATCCTCATCTGATTTGTTGGTTAATGTATTCGTTTGGAGTCTATAATTTTTTATGTTATGCATGTCTGATAGTTTATAGACTATCCTTCGAACCAAAAGATGTTTTTATATAATAATAGAAATATTATTTAATGCTTCTATCGATATCATGATGTAAAAGAAACATAATACACTACATTGGGTGATGCCAGAAATGAATAAACCTCTTATCCTAATCATCGTTCTTTTCTTTCTTTTCAGTAGTTGTTGTCAAGCATCCACCGAGCTTCAAGAAAAACAAAAAAGACAACCCTTCATTTATGAAGAAACAATGCTTGGCATCGATGCAAACTACGTCACCGACATGCAGCATTTCTTATTCCGCTGGCGATACCATTTCAAGCCAATCGACGTCTACCCCTTCTTCCATGATAAAGGAATCAATTATTTCAGACTACGTATCTTTGTAAAAGAGATCGGCTCTGATAGCCTCCCCTATGCGATTAATACCGCAAAACTTGTACAAACACAGGGGATGAAATGCTCTGTCACTCTTTTCATGAGTGGCGACTGGTCTGACATCGGAAAACAACCAGCGCCAGATTCATGGAACGACCTGTATGATTTTTCAAATCTCTCCATTGGAAAAAAAGCAGATATCATACGGAACTACACCTCAAATACGACAAGCTCCTTGCTAAGTAACGGTATTGATGCTGACCTCTATGAGATCGGAAACGAGATTGATTATGGATTCTGCGGAATCTTCGAACAAAATCTCACAAGACAGGAGAACCTCTCCTGGATGCAAAACACGACCTGGCCGCAGGCGGCAATCTTGTTATACGCTGGGATACAAGGTGTTCAAGCAATTGACCCCTCCGCTCAGTTCATTCTACATATCGCTCATTGGTGGGATATTAATTTCTCTAAGGCGTTCTTTAAAACCATGATTGATTATGGACTTCCTCTCGATTACCTCGGGCTGTCCTTTTACCCATCCTCGGGGATTTACAACATCACTCTCGCCTATCAAGGGATCGGAAATGGGACACTATCTCAAATCCTGTTCCGACACAACACAGAAACACTCGCCGATACCTTTGGAAAACCCCTGATAATCTCAGAATACGCCTACCCAAGCAGCAGCCTGATCCTTGGGATGTTTTCCGGTTTCAATCATGCCGTGCAAGGATACCCGCTCACAAAACAGGGTCAGAAAGCATGGCTACGAGATTTTCTGCAATGGACACAGAACCATTCTTTCATTGCAGGTACGTTTTATTTCAGCCCTGAGTTCCATCGTCTCATCTGGTGTCCTTTTTCCTTGTTTACCTTCCTTGGCAATGCCAAACCTGCGATTGATGTCTTCGAAGAATTTTCATGATTTGTACAGGACATACTATCAAATAATATAAAGAAAATCAACAAACACCCTGAAGCAGGCCGATGAGTTAAAAATCCTTACATGATACCTCTATTTTAGAAAACGAAAATATTCCTTTTCTTAAGGGAATGAGACCTATGAGGAGCCAGACCAGTAGCGTTCCAAATGATCTGCTTATTTTTGATGCCCATTGTGATACCGTCCATGACCTCGTCGATCCCTCCATTGATTTCAGAAAAAGAACACAAGGCCATCTCGATCTTAAGCGGTGTCAAAAAGGTGGATTGAAAGCACAGATTTTCGCTCTCTACGTTAACCCAGTCTACGCACCTCATCGTTCGCTCAAAAAAGCATTGATGCTGTATCAAACCCTCGAGAAAAAAATCTTTTCCCCGGGTTATGGAATGAAAGTGACCTCCACAGCTGAGATGGATCAAGCCATCCGAAAAAACAAACTCGCCTGCTGGTTGGCTCTCGAAGGTGGACATATCATTGAAAACTCCATCGATATCCTTGAACTCTTCCATTCACTTGGCATCCGTTGTCTGACCCTGACTCATTCGAAGAACACCGACTGGGCTGACTCCTCAGGGGATTCCCCTCGCTGGGATGGTCTCAACGCACTTGGTAAAAAGATTGTCACCCACATGCAGGAACTCCATATGGTCATCGACGTCTCTCATGTATCAGACAAAACCGTCGAAAGCGTCCTGGATGTCACATCAGCTCCCATCATGGCATCCCATTCAAATGCACGAGCATTATGCGACATTCCACGCAACCTCCCTGATTCTCTCATAAAAGAAATCGCGAAGAGGAACGGCTACATCGGAGTAAATTTTTTCCCTGTGTTCCTGAAAAAAACAATCTATGACCAGGCAAGCAGAAACGTTCAAAAATATAAACAACAGCATCAGGAGCTACTCCGACAGAAACCAGATGACCCTGATTTTATCAGCAAAGCAGAATCTGACCTTTTCCAAAAATATGTGATTGGAAATGACCATGTTGATGTCAATACACTCATCGATCATATCGATCATATCGCCAATGTCGGAGGAGTCGAATGTGTCGGTCTAGGAAGTGATTTCGATGGGATAAACTCCACGCCGACGAACCTACCTGACGTCTCGAGTTACCCTGCCTTGATAGAAGGTCTATCCTTGCGAGGATACACGACAAAGGAGATCCAGAAGATCATGGGTTTGAATCTCTATCATTTTTTAAAACGATTCGACCTATGATTCACCAGAACGGAATCAATATATATTGAAAGAAATGATGCGTGAAACCCAATGATTCGAATATTAAAGACCATGGATGTTCAAAAAGAAGATACCGCCTCAGTGATCATTACCCTCTGCTTGCTCTTCGTCTGGTATCTTACCCTTGTCTTGTTCAACCATCCGTTAGTCAGTCTTGCAATCCTCTGGGTAGGAATGATTGTTCTATCTCTCGTTTATTTCTTCATCTACCGGAAGAAAAAGCGCGAGATGAGGATCTTTAAAATACGGTTTTTCGTATCAGCGATTCCGATATATTCTGCACTTGCATTCTACGTGTATCTCTTGCTATACGGAAATGGGGCACCAGGGTTTGTTCGATTCATGCCCATCGGCATCATCGGAACCATGCTGCTACTAAATGCCGGTGTTGTCTACTGGTTTTCTCAAAAAAAATAAATCAACATTATTTAGACTTGAAATTTTTCCCGTCACTCCAGGCTTTCCCTATTGGTTTCCCAAGAGAGAAATAGCGGTTGTCATCCATCGTAAAGACAAACGAGCCCATCTTCTCTACATCAGGTTTACCATTTGTCATGAACTCTTCTGCACAATAGGTCTGCACAATCTCCCCAATGAAAAGATCATCTGTCCCACCCAAAGAGAGCTTCTCAACAAGCCTACATTCAAGGTTCACAGGGCATTCTTCGATCATCGGTGCTGTTTTCGTTTCCCCTCTGAAAATCGTAAATAACTGTGATTTATCATGTGTCTTGCCAGAAAAAAGACCGACATAATCAGTCACCTCTAACATCTTCTTTGATGGTAAATTAATCGAAAAGGTTCTGTTCTCTACAATCCCCCTCGTTGTGAAATGCGACGGGTTTGCTCCCATCGCCACCATAGCAGGATTCATATTGACAACACCTATGAATGCGATGGTCATGAAGTTCGGCTTTCCAGCGACATCCGCACCAACTAGGGTTACTGGCATCGGATAGATCATCGGCTTGCTTCCCAATTTAATCTTATTCATGGTTTCCCTCCTGGAGATTCCTGTACATTATTTGAACTTTATGACCGAAAAACACCATCAACCATACTCCCGTATATTTTATCTAGAGTAGATGATTTTTCGCTTGTAATGGATTTTGACCTCACAAATAATTCAGTAGTCACTTATACTCCTTTGGCGGGATACACGCTTCCCAACCTATTTCGGATGCTCGCACAGAACCGCTTCCACATCAGTCCGCGTTACGCTGCAAGGTTCGCTTACAGCATGGCGCTTAGCACCATCATGAGCCCTTTTTACATCAGGGAACGCATCAAATATGATAAACCAACAGAAAAAACACCTATCACGAAAGACCCGATTTTCATCATCGGGCACTGGCGCTGTGGAACAACACTGATGCATAACATTCTCACACGGGACCCGCAGTTCGGTTTCTTCACGACCTATCAGACGTTGATTCCATCCATTTT
>DAJP01000038.1:0-1450 GCA_002496355.1 Euryarchaeota archaeon UBA346
ATCCAAGGGTTCTGTATCACCACGAATCCAGGATATTATTATCAAGCCGCAGTCAAAATAGAAAGCAGAAACATCTCCATATTAGATTGTTATATCACGGGGAATGAATGGGTCGGCATCTCTTTGCTTAATGCATCCTCTTGCCATATCGAGGATTGTGAATTGTTCAACAATCTTATCGCGATTCATCTTGTGAACTCAAAAAACAATGTCATACAGGATTGTTTGTGTCATGATAACGCCGATGGTATCACGCTGTATCAATCCTCTGATGGTAATCAGCTGTTGAATAATTGGTGTGCTAGGAATCGTTTCGATGGTATTCTCATTCAGCAGTCCTCTGGGAATCACATCATCAGTTGTGTATGTGAGAATGGATACAGCGGGATTAGTCTTCCGTATGCACCAGGTACATTCATGCGGAATACGTCTCTGGTGAATAATTACGTGAATTTTGGGATAGGTTCTTCCTCTGTTTCTGATTTTTACTGTGACATTGATACGTCTAATACCATCAATGGGAAACCCTTGTTTTTCCTGATTGACCAACACGATTTGATCTTTGATGAAAACACCGAGATTGGGTTCCTTGGTTTGATTCAGTGTCAGAACATCTCGGTGAGGAACCAATTCTTTTCCCAGAACTTTCAAGGTGTTCTTCTTGCAGGGACAACAGATTCTCTTTTTGAGAACTGCAGTTTCCGTAATAATGATGGCCATGGGTTGTATATGATCTCGTCTCAAAACATCACGATACAATCCTGTTCATTTCGGGATGGTTTCTGGGATGGTATCTTCCTTTATGACTGCTCAAACAATGTCTTTAATGATTGTTCCTGTCAGAATTCTATTACCGGTATGATCCTTGGGATGAGTCATCAGAATGTGGTTCAGCAGCTGACCATCCAGGATTGTGATGTTGGCATCAAGTTTGACTCCTCAAGCGGGAATCTCCTTCGAGACAACGTGATGCTTCAGTGTGGAGTCCAGGTCTTTGGTATCAATGCTGCGGAGTATGAGAATGATGTTGATACCAGCAACACTGTCAATGGGAATCCTGTGTACTATTTGATTAACCAGACAAATATCACGATTCCCCTGGACGCTGGTCAAGTGATTCTGGCTCGATGCACTGGGTGTGTCGTCTCCCATTGTTCTTTGAGTAATGCAAGCATCGGGGTTGAGCTTGCCTATAGTTCCAAGAATATCATCGAGCACAATGTCCTTGCTGATAATAGTGTTGTTGCGATCGATTTGGATGGATCTGATAACGAGGGCAATATCATCCGTCAGAATCTTCTCCAGCGAAACAACTATGGTGTCGATGTCGATTCATCAGACCTGAATGTGTTCCAAGAGAACACACTGATACAGAATGGGATGGGTTTTGCTTTTGATGCCAGCTGGAGAAACACGCTGATTGGGAACATCATCCAGGATGGTTCCTATG
>DAJP01000038.1:1684-23637 GCA_002496355.1 Euryarchaeota archaeon UBA346
ATCATCCAGGATGGTTCCTATGGGGTCTATCTGGTTTCCTCCTCGGAGAACACCTTCACAGGTAACTTGGTTTGTAATCTCAGTTTGTTTGGTATGTATCTCCTTTTCTCCTGCCTGAATGTCCTTGATTCTAATACGATGATGAACTGCGGTCTTATGGTGTATGGAAATGATGTGAAAGAGTATAGGAATGATGTTGATACGACCAATACCGTCAACGGAAAACCAGTGTACTACCTTTCCAGTCAACAACATGTAACGATACCATCTGATGCGGGGGAAGTCATTCTGGTGGACTCTGAGAATTGTACCATCAAAGACCTGCAGTTGAATCGAGGAACCATTGGAGTTCTGCTTGCGTACTCATCACACAACATCATTCAGGGGAACCTCATAAGAAACCAAAGCATCTGTGCCCTTGATCTGAGTTCAGGATATAATGATGATAATATCATTCTGGGAAACATCGTTCAGGAGAACGCGAACGGAATGGTCTTTTTCTCCTCAAAAGGAAACATCATAAGGAAAAATAAGGTTCTTTCAAATGGAGAGGGGATCATCCTTGGCAACACCCTTACTACTTTTATTTCAAGAAACACGATCTCAAGAAATAATTACGGGATTGTGGTATCACATGCGAACGAAAGCAGGATTTTCTTCAACAACATCTATCAGAATTACGCGTATGGGCTCATTGTAGAAGCCAGTGCGGTGAATGCTCGCTGGAACTGGTGGGGGGCGGTCTCTGGTCCCGGTACTGATGGGAACGGGGATTGTTTCCAGATCGTCGAGAAAGGACAGATTCTCTATGCTCCCTGGCTTTGGTTTCCTGTTCTTTTCACAGGAAATCTCCGGTTCTGGCTCCTCCCTGAACTAAAGAATCCAATGGTTCCTGGGGAAATTGCAGGTGGACCGACTTTTATGAAGTCCGCTCCGGCCAATCAGTATCGTCCTGATGTGTCTGGTTTGAGAATTATACCTGAAGAACCACACCATCATGGACAAAAAACGATTCGAACACCCGATGTCATCCCTGATTTTCCTTTTTTTCTTTTAAGAAAATAACAACCTTTTTTAATTCTCAGCTGATACCCTCCTACTGGGGACTGGGACCTTTTGAGGTTGATAGTCCTGAGGGGAAGTAAGTTATGTCACGAAAAGTGTGTATCATAGGAGGAGCAACCACACCATTTGACTATGGTCCAACTGGTTTTGAAAGCATCGAAGGCGGGGCAGCAGAATGCATCAAGGAGACTCAGCAGGATGTCCCGGAGTTCTCCCTCCGTGACCTTGACCTGATGATCTATTCTCATTTCTCGGTCCATTTCAGCCATCAGCTCGCACCAGAATGGATCATCCATGACCATCTCGGGCTTGTCGGACTGCCTCATTATCGAGTGGAGAACGGAGGTAACACTGGAGGATCCGCCTTATACGCTGCAGCGCTTGCCATCATGTCCGGTCATCATGACGTCGTCGGAATCGTCGGCTGGGAAACAATGGATTCTGTCTCACAGTCACAGGGCAGCGAGTTCATCGCCATGGCATCAGATATTCGATATGAGCTCATGGTCGGAGGCATCTACCCTATCTATTATGCTGCGATGGCGAACAAATGGATGAAGGAGAATCATGTCACCGAGGAGGATGTTGCCACGATCGCGGTGAAAAACAAGAACAATGCGATGGACAACCCCAAGGCACAATGGTACCGCAACGACCATCGGTACATCACGGTTGATGATGTGATGAACTCCCGTCTGATCTCTTATCCTATAAAGAAATATGATTGCTGTTTGATGAGCAGAGGGGTCGCGTTCCTGCTAGTCTGCACAGAGGAGTATGCAAAGAAAGTCAATCCGGACCATTACGTTACAGTTGATGGGATGGGTTTGTCCAGCTGCACGATCCGCGCAGGGGATCGACTCAACAATCCTGGTTGGACCGAGCGTTATGGACCTGGTTACCCAGGGATGACCGAGTTTGCGGCCTGTCGGAACTCCGCGGAAAAAGCCTATAAGATGGCTGGTATCAAAGACCCGCTCAAAGACATTGATTTCGGGGAGATCCATGATGCGTTCTCAACCTCAGAGGCACAGATCTATAAAGCACTTGGATTCGCCGATGAGAAGACCATCGCGAAGTTCATCCGTGACGAACGAACCACCATGCATGGTGATATCCCCATGAACCCGGGGGGCGGACTGCTTGGGTATGGTCACCCGGTCGGTGCTACTGGTCTGATGAGCATGATTGAATGTTACTATCAGCTCGCTGGGATGATTCCGCAGAAGCATCTCAGTAAAAAAACCGAGGTACCGGACCCGGAATGTGGGGTAGTCAACAGTCATGCTGGGACTGGAACGAGTATTTCGAATTTCATTCTCAGGAGGCATTAGACGATGACGTTGTCAGTTGTGATGAAAAACAAAAAAGAAAAATTCGCTGACCCACCGAACTTCACCGAGAAAAAAGAGTATCGGCCAGCGGATGTCACCGAGAAAGGACTCGTATTTGTTGGTCATGAGATATCAGAGGACCGGACTGTAATGAACCAGTTCCTCCACTATGATCAGTTGTACACGATTCGTCATGGGTGGAACAGCAGATTCTTCATCGGATTGCTCGAAGGAAAGATCATGGGGACGCGGTGCCCGAAATGTGGGGATTCCTGGGTCCCGGTCCGTACCCATTGTTGGAACTTGGACTGCAATCTGCAAAAAACAGAATGGGTGGAGATGCCACTGACCGCGCAGGTGCATACCTGGACGATCGCGGGATGGAGCGGACGGTCATCACTCAAACGCCTCCCTATCATCCTTGTGTACGCCAACATTGGTACCAGTAAAGTCGCAATGGCAAACGAGTTGCATGGGATGAACCCCTGGGACGTCGAGTTTGGCATGCCCCTTAAGATCGTATTCAAACCAAAAGAGCAGCGTGTCGGAGCGGTGACTGATTTTCATTTTGAGCCAGTGGACTTCTGGAAACCAACACCGATGAACCCTGAGAAACAACGGATAAAAGACCTGGTGATGCCGGTCTACGAGTGGGTCAAGACCCTCAAATAACTTGGTGAAAAAAACCGAGACGCCTCTTCTCCTTTTTTCTTTTGTTACTGTTGTTTTATTTTTTCTTTGACGAATTCAACGAGTTCTTCCCTGGTGAAGGGTCGTTGTAAGAAATTCTCGATACCCGCAGGCAGTTTTTTCAACGCAGGTCGCATAGAGAAAAGTGCATTGGTAAGTACGCTGCCAGGCATTCTTGTGTTAACCAGGATCAAATCAAAGGTTTCTTCGTTATCCTCCTCCAACCGCTCCAGAGCCTCCCTGCTGTTTCGAACGGTCACGACCTCAACGTTTTCCTTTTCAAGAACAGTTTTGACTTGATTAAGAAAATCTACTTCCTCATCAATAACCATGATGGTTTTGATACTCACACCTGCGACAGTGAAACCAGCTTGCATACTTAAAATCTTTTGATATTGTCTGAGGAAAGTTTAAATTAACAACATCTTTACTCTTCTTTTATATGCTGACCCGGGCAGAAGCAGTACCGCTTCTAATGAAGAACCTTCGTACTGAAAACCTCATAAAACATTCCTTTGCAGTAGAAGCTATCCTTGAGGATATGGCAAAGAAACTCGGTGAGGACCCACAGCTCTGGGGCCTGACTGGATTGTTACATGACCTGGATTATGATTTTACGAAAAACGAACCGGAGAAACATTCACTGATCACCGTCAAAGTCCTGTACGATCTCCTTCCTCTCGAAGCCATCAATGCGATACGAGCTCACAACTATCAATACACCGCGCAGATCCCTCAGACCTATCTGGATAAATCCTTGATCGCTGCTGATGCTGTCTCCGGTCTGATCATCGCAGCCGCCCTTGTGATGCCGTCAAAAAAACTTTCTGATGTGACTCCAAAGACCTTACTTTCGAAGTTTAAGGATAAATCCTTTGCCGCGGGCTGCAACCGAAAACGAATTGAACTATGTGAGGATATGGAACTCGAACTTCAGACGTTTCTTGAGATGAGTTTAGATTCGCTGAAGAGGATATCTAATTTATTGGGGTTATAAACCATGACACCACCAGGGAACACGTATGCAAGGGCACATCGTCCGCATTCCACAACGCAAGACGGTGAAGAAGGATATTATCGATTACCTCTACCAAATCGAAAGAAAAATGAGCTGTTCGCGATCGCGGATCAGCTCCTTGGTGGGTCACGGATCCATGTCGTCTGCGAAGATAAGAAATCCCGGATGGCTCGCATCCCTGGGAAGATGAAACGAAAGGCAAGGGTACGCGCAGGGGACCTTCTGATCATAAAACCCTGGGATATCCAGAATGAAAAAGCAGACATTGTGTTTCGCTACAGTAGGACTCAGGCCAGCAGCCTGAGCAGAAGGAAAATGCTCCCAGAGGAAATTAATGTCTTCTGATGAACTTCTTGACGATAAATGGTTAAAGAAACTGGACCGGCAGTCACAGGTGCTGCTGGACCGGGCGGTTTTTAATCGAAAGACATTCGGGGAGGTATTTGACAAACAGACCCTGCTCCTTCTGGGGAAACTAATCTCTGATGGCATCATAACCCAGGTCGACTTCCCTATCGCTACCGGCAAGGAGGCAAACATCTTCCGTGGCACAACCCCTGAGAAGACGTTTGTTGCGATTAAAATATTCCGGACTTCCACGATGACGTTCAAACATATCGCTTCCTACATCGAAGGCGACCCACGGTTCTCCTATGGATATAAGAATCGACGGGGTATCATCGAGGAATGGGCGAAAAAAGAATTCAAGAACCTTGTCGTCCTCCGTTCGGCGAACGTCCGGGTCCCTGCTCCAATCAAATGCGTCCATAACGTGTTACTCATGGACTATATCGGTGATGCGACAAAACCAGCCCCGATGCTCAAAGACGTCTCCCTACAGCATCCACAGAAGGTTTTCGATGAAATCATCCTGTTCATCACCCGGATGTATAAGAAACAACTCGTCCATGCGGACCTGAGCGCATTTAACATCCTTTGGTTCCGCCAGAAACCTTACCTCATCGACGTCGGCCAGGCGGTCCTGCTTGACCACCCGTCCTCCTCGGAATTCTTAAAAAGGGATATCCATAACATCCTACACTATTTCAAGAAATACGGCATTGAATCAAATGAACAACAGCTCTATGAAAACCTGGTGAAAAAAAAGAAGTGACGGACCATGAAATACGTACGCATCCCAAAGGAACGAGTTGGGGTATTAATCGGTAAGGATGGTGAGACAAAAAAAACCATCGAGCGGGTCTCACAGCTACATCTTGAGATCGACTCTGGGGAAGGAGACGTCTCCTTCAACGAACAAGAGGCAAAAGACCCCCTCATCCCCCTCAAGGTCGAAGACGTAGTCCGGGCAATCGGTAGAGGGTTTTCCCCTGAGCACGCACTCCGGTTATTCGCCGAGGATACCGAGCTGTACATTTTTGATATCTATGACTATGTCGGCAAGACCGAGGACCATCTCATCCGAGTGAAAAGCAGAGTCATCGGCCGAGAAGGAAAAACAAAACGAGTCATCGAAGGCCTCACAGGGGGGATCCTCTCCATCTATGGCCATACGGTGGCGGTAATAGCGGATTTTGAAACCATGGACATCGCGAAAAAAGCAATCGACATGCTGCTGAGTGGCAGTGAACATCCCACCGTGTATCGCTACCTGGAACGGGAAATGAAGAAGTACCATCTGAGTAGCCGACTTCACCGTGAATGACCAAACCAGCCAGAAAGCCCTGTACCAGAAACTTTTAATCCCTAGACATGGTTATTGCCTGTTCGCACAGGTGCCCTATGGAAGATGATCTAACCTTACTTGGTGTTGTACCCTCTGACCGGAAGAAACTAGAGATCATGGGGATTACGACCCTGGAACAGATAGCCTTGATGTCAGTATCCAGCCTCGGGATGGGCTCAAGTAAAGGCATGATGCTGATACAACGGGCGCGCAACATCCTTGCCAATGAAAACATCCTGGATATCGTCATCACCAACGGGGACCTCATTGAGATTACCTCAAAGAAAACCGATCGAGCGACCATCAAATCAATTCTGAATGTCTTAGACGTCTACGTAGTAGGCTGGGGGAACGCTGCGTTGACCATTGAAGGAAACGTGCTGAAGCTCTCCCGCAAATCCGAGGCATTCTCCAAAGTGATTTCAAAAGGAGAAGGTCTTCGGGAGATCCTTGAGTCAAAGAAGATAATCGAACGAGAAAAAAGTGGTATATACCTGCCTGAGGATGAGTTAAAAAAATTCGCAAAAGACCGTGGATTTCAAGGGTTCTGGGAAAACGTCTTCCAGGAGATCCATGGGAACGACATCATGAAAAAAGTAATCTCCGCAAGCATTTTTTCTACCTTCAAAGAACCGGTCCATTCCCTGATCATTGGGGAACCCGGGAGCAGTAAGACGATGGCAAAGGAGATCATCACAGAGCGGTTCTCCGATATCATCACCATTGGAGCGAACACGACCCGATCTGGGCTGGTCTGCAACCTTGGCACCGGGGACCTGGGGGCATTGCCTCATGCGAATAAAAAACTCGTCCTGGTCGACGAGTTTGACAAAATCCCTGGTGAGGACATCGAGTATTGTTATGAGCTGCTCTCCAATGGGAAATGTAGTGTGCATTCCGCGAAACTTCATCAAAGCATCGAAAGTAACTTCATCATGATCGCGTTCGCTAACCCAAAATCACAGGTGTTTGGTACAAATGCACTCAAAGACATCGGGTTATCCCCCCTGTTGATGAGTCGTTGTGCTTTGGTCGTCAAAGTCCAGAACATCGGCAAAGAAGACCGACTCAACCTGTTTAAGAAGAAATTCTATGGGACCGGGGAGCTTAAAGAGAAACATGATTATTACGATCAATGGGTTAAACTCGCCAGACGCTTCGAACCAACCATCACTGCCTCTGAGAAAAATGTCAATAAATACCTTGCCATCATGAACGATATCGTCGAGGATCACTACAATACGACCCTACGACGGGATCTTCGAATGTCTGATTATCTACGCAGGATACCACTCGCGATCGCCCGTTCCTCATTTACCTCTGTGGATAACAAAGTGTTGAGCGAGGCTGAAACCCTGATAAAAGAATCCATTGAGACCTGGATGTGAAAAAACCATGGTTGATCTCACAGACCCAAAGGATGCTGCCATCATCATAAAAGAATTCATTAAAACCTATGTGGAGAACGCTGGATGCCATACCGTCGTACTTGGTCTTTCTGGTGGTGTCGACTCCGCAGTCTGTGCATTGTTATGCAAACAAGCACTTGGGGCACGCAACGTCCAATGCGTGTTCCTCCCTGATGAGGCCACGCCATCTCTTGATAGCAAACACGTGAAACTCTTCGTCGATACCTTCCATTTGAAAAACGCAGAGATAGATATCTCCCCTTTTGTGTCCTTATTTCATGAGGCGTTATCCCAAAAAAAGAGACTGACCCATGCAAACATCAAACCCCGGGTGCGGATGATCCTGCTGTACGAATACGCCAATGAGACAGATAGCCTGGTGTGCGGCACCTCAAACAAATCAGAGATCCTGGTCGGGTATTTCACCAAATATGGTGATGGTGGTGTTGATTTCCAGCCGCTGGGTGATCTGTATAAAACCCAGATTTTCCAACTTGCCAGATACCTTGGCATCCCTGCGCCCATCATCCGAAAACCACCCACTGCGGGACTCTGGGCGGGACAGACCGATGAAAAAGAGCTTCGGATGAACTATCAGACTCTTGATGAGATTCTCTTCGGATTGGAACAGAAAATCGATGTCAGTGAGATACAGAAAACATCAAAGGCATCGAAGGAACAAATCGAGCGGATCCGAATGATGCGGATGAAAAGTCAGCATAAACGCAGATTCCCCCTTGTCCCAAAAATGGGGATTCGAACCCCTGGTCTTGATTGGCGTTCGCCGGTCCAAGAAGGATAACTGTTTTTAGAAGAACTTCCACAACGTTAGTTCCCGTGAGCTGTTATGACCCAAGGTGTCATACGCGACGATTTTTATATTATGCTGGAGGAACGCAAAACGATTCCACGTCCAGCTGAACGGTGTTTCTGTAACGGTCGATTGTAACGCACCATCAAGGTAGAACTCCACCCGGTCTATGCCATAATTATTGCTGGTGATATTCGTCTCGATCGTGATCTTCCCGATGCTTACGGGTGTGAAAAATGGCATGATCAATCTATCGCCGATATAGAGACCTTTCTGTGGTTTGGTCACCTGCATCTGGATATAGGTCGGGACACGCAAGGTTGGATCGCCAAACACGACCATCCCATAGTACCATTCTTTTTCCCACTGCACATAGGGGGCTTGGGCATCGAACCAGAGGCGGAACGCCTCACCAATACTTTTACCCTCAGAGAGCGGCTGGGTGAAATCAGCGAAATTCAACATGCTACCACTCTTCGAAGAAGCGATAGTGATGAGCCCTGAGGAGGTATGAAAGACATACGCACCAGCCAGATAATTCTCATCGGTGAAACGTCCTGGTCCACAGGCGAAGAGATTGTAGAACAAGACCGGTGGGTCACGGTCCTGGATATCCTGCGACAGCACCCAGGCGCCACGATCATAAAACGCACCAAGGTTGAAGGGATAACCACTTCTGATCCCCCGTTCCCATACGCCGAGTGGAGCGCTTTCTCCTTCGCTGGGCGTCACATTCGCTTCATCACCAAGATAATCGGTGCTGAGACGAGTGGCCTTATCTGGGTTTGCGTACGGACCGTTCACTAACCATGTGCCAACATAAGTTATTGGTGTCGGCTCCGGGTCAAACGTCAGTCCATCGACGACGCCGCCCTCTGGTGTGCACAATCGTGCGGTGAACCCATGGTCACCCATCCACTCAGAGATTTTTATCAGCAATCTATTTTCACCGGCTTGAAGAGTGACATTGATTTTTTTCATGTCAATCTCAAAACCACCATATCGGTTGTCGTAGAGGACTTCATCGCCGTTAAGCCAGACACGAGCCCCATCATCATAGCCCATCCAGAGCTGACAGGTGGTCTGCTCTGAGGCGTACACACGGGTGAATGCATAACATGCCCCGTAATCAGCATCAGCACAGTAGTCACTGAGATCAATGTACGGATTCCCCGAGTCATATCTCGTCCAGGTTTTTCCTCCGTTCTCATCTCCTTCAATGGGGTCGAGGGATTCTTCGCTCACGCCTAGGTAGTTCGTGGTGAGATACTCCCAGAAATTATCTGCGATGTCCTGGTGGAATCCGTTAAGCAAGAAGCTCCGAATATAATCTGCTTCTCCGCCATGTTCAGCTGGGTCGCTGAGTTGATATGATAGATCGTCAAAGGTGACACCATCAGAGTCAGTCAATCGAGCGGACAGCTGATAATCACCACCGTCTTGACTGATTTTGCAGAGCAGCTGGTTCCAACCGCTGTTCAACGAGATATTCGTGGTGTATTGATCAGGGGTCCAACCGCCGTAACGATCCTTGGTCAACACATTGACTCCATTGACCCATGCTTTGATGCCATCATCAGATCCCAGGAGAAGTTTCGCTTCTCGAGTGGAGGGGCTAAAGATGTAGATATGGGCATACGCAGCGGACTCAGTTGGCCGGGTGCTGAAATAATGACCTCCTGAGTAGCTATGGACGCAGACCTGAACAAAGTGTTGCCCGAGATCCATCTGGTTGAGGTAATCCTCCGCGGTGGTAAAAAACCCATAATCGTACCGCGTCACATTTGTCTCGTAAACACGGTCCAGGTTCACATCCATGTCAAACCAGTCTTCTTCGACATACTCCAGTCCACGCCATGGTTGGGTCAACTCTCCTGTCCGGTACGCATGGGCTTTTGCGAAGTACTCGTTGACCATGTCTGCCTCACTGTCGTAAGTGAGTGTAGTTGCATAGAGGCGTCCGACGTACACTTCAGGTCCCATATCACCAGAGCCTGCCACATGATTTTCATAGACTCCATCACTGTTTGCATCCTGCCAGGTTCCATCCAGGTCCATGTAGAACAAATCACTTGGGAACTGATCCCCGGAGACCTCTGCCCACGCCGCGGGGATATCACCAACAAAGAGTACTCCGGTAGTCCCAAATGTGTATTGTTCTTCTAACCATGTTTTTATATCCTCCGGCGTGCCTCCTGAGGTTGTTGTCTGGGCAATGGAGTATCCCTCCAATAGTAGATCAGATATATATTGATCCAGCTTGTCATCAATCAGGGGATGGAGGTTTTCGTTTACGAGGATCGCCAGTGAATAATTCTCAGAAAAAACAGTGGTATGATATTCTTTTGGTGTTGAAAACCGCGCAGGTTCATAGGGGTGGTTCCGAAGGTACTCCTCATAGGTTCCCGGTAATTCCCCATTTGGTGAGTACCATTGGAGTTTTTCGATAAATCGTCCATCTTGTTTTCCTGAATCATTCTGGTTGAGGAGAACATCTTGCTGCAAACCGATACTGGTGTTCGTCCCTTGGATGAGTGCTGCTGGTGTGAGAAGTAAAACGAGACTGATCGCGATAAACGTTGGTATTTTTTTCTTCATGAAATCCCCCTATGTGCTTTGTTATAAGTATCCTATTACGATGATCTCTTTTTTAAATCTTTTGCCAAATCAACGAATCAGGTTGTAAAAAATATGATGAACCCTGAAAATATCTATGGGAAATGGAATTTTTTGCCGGTGATCCTCTCATAGGCTTCTTGGTACTTCTTCGAGGTTTCCGCGATGACCTGCGGGGGGAGGTGGGGTGGGGCTGAGTTATGATCCCATCCTGTCGAATTGAGGTAATCCCGAACGTATTGCTTATCAAAACTTGGTTGTGATTTGCCAGGTTGGTAATTATCTGCTGGCCAGAACCGGGAGGAATCCGGGGTTAAAGCCTCATCGATCCAGATGATTTCGTTATTGTACATGCCGAACTCAAACTTGGTGTCCGCGATGATGATCCCACGTTTTTTCGCATATTTCACCGCGGTGTCATAGATCTTCAAGGAATACTCGTTCAGGGTGTTTCCGACATCATCACCGACAATTTTTTTCATCTCGGCTATGGAGATGTTGAGGTCATGGCCTTCTTTTGCTTTTGTCGAAGGTGTGAAGAGTGGCTCAGGGAATTGATCTGATTCTTTCAGGCCGCCTGGGAGTTTCACTCCGCAGACCGTCCCGTCTTTTTTATAGGAGCTCCATGCGGAGCCAGAGAGATAGCCTCGTACGATGCACTCTATGGGGACGACTTTTGTTTTTTTCACCAGCATGCTGCGGTACGCAAGCTGTTCTTTATAGGGGTGCAATTCTTTTGGAAAATCTGATACCTCCGTGGAGATCACATGGTTCGGGATGCTTTTCTTTGTGTAATCGAACCAGAATTTTGAGAGTTGTGTAAGGCAGACGCCTTTTGAGGGTATGGGGTCTGGTAACACGACGTCGAAGGCGGAGAGCCGGTCGGTTGCGATGAGCAGGATGTCGTTGTGTATCTCGTAGACATCCCGTACTTTGCCTTTGTTGAGTATTTTTGCTGGTAATTCTGTTTGGACAACTATTGGTGTATTCATGGGAGTCTCCCCTATGATATTTTCGCACCTTCTTTGACCGCACGGTCCGAGGTGACGATGATTCCTTTTATCTTCAATGGTTTGCCGTTATAGACCGCGTTTCCTTTCGCATCGATTTCCATAGGTGCGAGTTTAAACGCATCAAATTCAAGGATCGGGGCTGGTTCTCGTGCGATACCATCGACTCCGACTTCTGCTCCAGGGGTGCAATCTTTGGGGTCGAGCAAGGAGACGACATGGTCCACATCGGTTGCAGCCAGCAGCATTCCTTTTGATTCAACACCGCGGATCACCGCTGGTTTGAGGTTGATGACCATGACAATAGATTTTCCTGTGATTTCTTCTTTTGGGTAATGTGGTTTCATTCCTGCGACGATGGTTCGTTTCCCGAGTGGTCCCAGGTCCACCTGCATGACATAGAGCTTGTCCGCTTGAGGATGGTCTGCGACTTCTAGGATTTTTGCGACACGTAAATCCAGCTTTGAGAAAGGATCAGTGGTGGTCACGATTTCCGTTAACTCCAGTTTCTTAAATAAAGGTGTCGGTGTTTCAAGGGAGGTACCGGTGTGGAGTTCTAGGAGGGCATCCTGCCAATGTTGTATCGGATGTGTATGACCAAGCATTTTCCAGATGCGTTCTGAGGAGAAGGGCAGGTAGGGTGCCATGGTGACAGCGAGTCCCTGGATGAGGCGCAGGCTGATATGCAGGACAGTCTTGCATCGCTGCGGGTCTGTCTTGATTAGGACCCATGGTTGGTTATGGTCGAAGTAGACGTTTCCGAATTGTGCCAGGTTCATGATTGCTCGTAAACCTTTTTTGAAGCTGCATTGGTTAAGTGCTGATTCGACTTCCTTGTGTGTCTCTTGTATTTTTTGTAATGCTTCTTTATCGATGTCGGAAAGGGTGCTTGCCTCGGGTATACCGCCGAAGTTCTTGCTGGTGAAGGTGATCACCCGGTGGATGAAGTTCCCGTAGGTGCCGAGGAGCTCATCGTTGTTCTTTGTGACAAAATCATTCCAGGTCCAGTCCGCGTCCTTGTTCTCCGGCATGTTAATGGCAAGGTAATAGCGGATGACGTCTTGGTCGAAGCGTTGGAGGATCTCTGGGACCCAGATGCCGATCCCCCTGCTTTTTGAGAACTGCTCTCCCTTGAGTGTGAGGTACTCGTTGGCTGGGATGTTATAGGGTAGGTTTAAGGTCTCGTCGTACCCCATGAGGATGGATGGCCAGATGATGGAATGGAACGGGATGTTGTCCTTAGCAAGGAAATAGTAATGTTTTGCTTGTGGGTTCTGCCACCATTCCTTCCATTTGGTTGGTTCTTTTTGTTTCTTTGCCCATTCTTTGCTCGCAGACAGATAACCGATGACTGCGTCGAACCAGACGTAGATACGTTTATGTTCAAAGCCGAACACCGGGACTTTGATGCCCCAGGAGATGTCTCTGGTGATCGCCCGGTCATGCAGCCCGTTCTGTAGCCAGTTGTTTGTGAACTTCAGCACGTTTGCTTTCCAGTAGGTTTTATCCTTGAGCCAGGCGATGAGCTTTGGCTCAAAAGCGCTGAGCGCGAAGAACAAGTGTTCTGTTTTTTGTTTGACGGGTGTTCCACCGCAGACCTTGCATCGGACGTTGATTAATTCGAAGGTATCAAGGAGTTTTCCACAGTTGTCGCATTGGTCTCCTCGGGCTCCGTCTTTCTTGCAGTGTGGACAGGTGCCTTCCACGTAGCGGTCCGGAAGGAACCGTGCGCAGGTCGGGCAGTAGAGTGCATCAATGCTTTTTTTCTTAATGAGGTCTTTTTGGTAAAGGTTGAGGAAGATTTCCTGGACGACGGTCTCATGGTTTGTGGTCGTCGTCCTGGTGAAAAGGTCAAAGGAGATGCCTAGTGTTCGCATGTTCTCCGTCTGTTCCGTGTTGTATCGGTCGACGATCGTCTGCGGTGTTGTTTTTTCTTTGTCGGCGGTGATGGTGATCGGGGTGCCATGTTCGTCGCTGCCGGAGACCATGAGCACATCGTTTCCTTTGAGGCGGTTGAACCGAGCGAAAATATCTGCGGGGAGGTAGCATCCAGCGATATGTCCAAGATGCAGGGAGCCATTTGCATAGGGCCATGCGACGCCGATGAATATTTTTTCTGCCATGGAAATCTGTTCTGAATATCTCGTGCGACATTTAATTGTAACGGTGAAAAAAACCTCTGAGTTTTTTCTTGTTACCCTAATGGAGTGATCTTCAGTTTTTTTCTTTCGTGTTCATTCTTTTATAAAAACGTTTCAGGTTAGCTTTAATTAATAGAGGTTTGATTGCGGACGCATGCCGTGTAAAATCTGTAAATCGGAATTAGAGCCGGAGAATGATACGAACTTCTGTCATAGCTGCCAACGTCTGATCGCTGAGATTGAGGAGAAAATAGATTGTTTTTAATCTATGGCCGCCATTCAGAAGTATTATTGTAAGATTTGTAAACGGGTTTTGCTACCGCGGGATTCTCCTCTGCAGGATTCTGAGTTTCCAAGGGTTTCGTTGCATCATATTGATTATCAGAAGAATATCGCGATCCGAGTATGCAAGGAGTGTCACAATAAGTTGCATACGACGATGAAGAAGCATCAATATGGATATAATAATATTATCCGGAAGGATGGTTCGAAGAAGGGTCGTTTGTCTCCGGGTCCGTATCCGAAGAAAATCATTGATTAGGGTTCGTTTGTGTTTCTCCGCCCGTCTTTTAGGGAAGTTCCTGTATCATTTCCAGAAGGATGAACCGATGACAGGGATATTCTTTTTCGTAACAGATCAAGTACACATCTTTGGTTTTGGATAGTTCCTTTAATCGGTGTAGCTCTGCAACTGCTCCCGGATTGCTGTGTATTTCTTTTCTGAACCTGGTTTTGAAAACGTCCCAGGTGATCCGTCCGCTTTTGTAGTCTGTCAAGAGGTCTTTGGATGCGGATAATATACTTGGTCGGGCGACTCGTACCTTAACGGCATCCACGGGGAGTTTCTTCCACATGGCGATATAACTTTCTTTTATCATATCAACATCAAGGACCTTGTGATAGCTATTAAAAGATTTGCTGAGAGTGGTACTCGTTCTAGAGAAAAGTATGAATTTATTTCTGAAAACACACTAGATGCTTCATCCTATGGTTCGCATGAGTTTTTTATTTGTGATGAACTGAGATGCTATAGCACAACATTTAAATATATCGCAAGTTCTATACACCATTGTTAAGTATCAACTTAATGAAAAATGGTACTTCATAACCTTAAGATTACCAATTTACTCACTCTCGAAATATATGAAAAGCACATAACAAGATTGAGAGATTGAAAACCTCTGCCACTGCGCGCAGAACCGGTGCTATTTTTCAAAGAGTTGATGACGATTAGAGGTGAAGATACATGGTCATAGACCCATCAACTACGAAATACTTGATTAAGGCTAAAATTAAAGCAGATGGAATCATCGAGAAATCCGATGTTGTCGGAGCAATCTTTGGTCAAACCGAAGGGCTCCTTGGTGATGAACTGGACCTCCGAGAGTTGCAACGATCCGCTCGGGTCGGGCGTATCGAGGTGGAACTTGATTCGAAGAACGGGAAAAGCGACGGTGTACTCACGCTCCCAACATCGTTAGACAAGGTAGAGACTGTTATTCTAGCAGCAGCGTTTGAAAGCATCGATCGAGTCGGACCCTGCAAGGCGACCATCCATGTCGAGGAAGTCGAAGACGTGCGTGTCTCGCGAAGGAAACAGGTCATTGAACGTGCGAAGGTCCTGCTTAATGAGGTCATGGAGAGAAGTAAGACCGATAGTGAAAGCATCGCGGAGAACGTCAGACAAGCAGTCCAGGTCGAGGAGATCACCAGCTACGGTCATGATCATTGTCCGGCTGGCCCCAACATCAATGATAGTGATGCGATTGTGATTGTCGAAGGCAGACGCGATGTGCTGAACTTATTGAAATACGGGATCAAAAATGTCATCGCGGTTGGTGGAACGAATGTCCCACGGACCGTTATCGATCTTTCAAAAGAAAAAATCACCACTGTTTTTGTCGATGGAGATCGCGGTGGGGAACTGATCCTGCGGGAGCTTCTGCAGGTCGCTGATGTTGATTTCATTGCACGTGCACCACAGACAAGGGAAGTCGAAGAGATCCCACAGAAACTTATTATGAAATCCTTGAAGAACAAGATCCCCCGGGAGCAGTACATGGATATGTACAACATCAAGATCGAGGGAAAGAACGGTGAGGACAAACGTCAAGATAACGGTGAGAAACAACCTCAGAAGATGAAAAAGGAGTTCTTCTCAAAGAAAAAGGAACAACAACAGATCCACAAAGAGGAAGACAGCACCCCTGAGGCTGTGGAAGAGCCAGTGATCACAACTGAGAAGCAGAAGAATTACGAAACGATCTTGAATGAGATTTCTGGGTCCTTAAAGGCAGTGCTGCTTGATGAGAACGGTAAAGAGATTCGCACCATCCCGGTCCGTGAGCTCACCGATGAGATCAAGAAAGGTGATAATGTCTCAGCGATTGTCTTTGATGGAATCGTGACACAACGCTTGTTGGACATCGCCAACAACAAGAACGTCAAGGAAATCGTTGGTATCAAACTCGGTAATGTCGTCAAAATGCCTAAAGCAGTCAAAGTGTTGACAAAAAACGATTTTCAATAATTTTATCTCATTCATAGGACATTTACAATCGTGTGTGTGACAAGCATGTACAGATGGGTCTGCGTAGAAAAAATATAAAAGTCTTTATAGTATTCTTGGCAAGGGAAAGGGCAAAGACAATGCAGAAAGACGAACTTATTCAACTCCACACGTTTTTATATCAGATCCGAAGTCAGCTGGGACAGATCTGTGAACATAATGGATGCGACCACAGCTGCTATGAGAAACTCGAGATCACACCCTATCAGATCCACAAATCAAAACGAGAACACAAGCTCGCGGTGTTCACTCTGAGCAAAGACATCGCAGGGATCCTCTCAGACAACAACGGAGACCCTGGACTGGAGAAGATAGCGAACCGACTTGACCAGATGGCGATCCGGTTCATGACCGAAAAAGAAAAAACGACACACCGGTCATAATTCCTTACCCATGCTGTACGCGTTCTCCCCATTTTGATAAAACTTCTGTAACGTTGCTTGTAGCAGAAACCCTCTTTTTTTATAAAACCGCAGTGCATTTTTGTTCGATGTGCGAACCTCAAGTTCCACCTTAGTGATCTGCTGGTTTTTCATTTCTTTTATGAACTGTGTAAGTAACGCGGAGCCGATCCCTTTTTTTCTAAACGAATCTTCTACGGCAATCATCAGGATACGTGCGATGTTTGGTGTCGTCTTTATACCAATCAGAAACCCGATGATCGTCTTATTTTGTAACGCAACGAGGAACCCCTCCGGGCATGACTCGTAGAATTGATTGAAGATGGAAGGATTGTACCGTTCTGGCAATGTGTCAAACGCTAAGGTGATCACTGGGAAAATATCGTTTGGTTCTACGCGTCGGATCATCAACACGACCCGGAAACATCCCGAAGACTATAAATCGTTAGCGGTATGTTTAAGAATCGTGGGAAAATATGGGTCGGTACCGAGGTGTTTCATATCAGTATCGATGATGTCACTGTCACACGCATAATCTTTGAACGGTTCTCAAAAGAGTTCAGTCAGAGCCTTGAGGTGGATGTCGCTATCGCGGGAGCAGGCCCTGCAGGCTTGACTGCTGCACGTTACTTAGCTAACGCTGGGAAGAAGACCATCCTGTTCGAACGGAAACTCTCTGTTGGTGGAGGCATGTGGGGTGGGGGTATGACGTTCCCTGTGATTGTCGTACAGAAAGAATCAAAACGCATTCTCGAAGAAGTCGGTGTCCGTTTAAAAGATGAGGGCAAGGGATACTATAGCGCTGATTCTATCGAGGTGACCACGAAGCTGTGTTCTGCGGCCATCGATGCCGGCGTACGGATCTTCAATGCGATCTCTGTGGAGGATGTACTGCTAGATAAGATGAAAGTCAACGGGTTTGTCATCAACTGGAGTGCAGTGGAGATCGCTGGGCTGCATGTGGATCCTTTGTCGATTCGAGCCCGGTACTGCATTGATGCCACGGGTCATGCGGCCGAGGTCTGTCATATTGTCCGACGCAAGGTCGGTGCGCTCAACACCCCCAGCGGAGACCTTGAGAAAGAACGATCCATGTGCGCGGAGATCGGGGAACGCACCGTGGTCGAGAACACAAAGGAAGTCTACCCGGGTCTATTTATCGCCGGTATGGGTGCGAACGCAGTGTATGGTGCACCACGGATGGGACCGATTTTTGGTGGCATGCTTCTCTCTGGGGAAAAAGTCGCAAAACTCATCCTTCAGAAACTCAAATAACCGCGTCCCATAAGGAGGAAAGTGAGGCGTTTTTCCTATTAGAAGACACCTAAGAAAATGATAGCTAAAATATGTCATCGTGGTATTATAAAAATTTTATTGCAAAAGAATTAAAATGATTATTGTATATATCTTCTTATATCAAATATCGTAAAAGTCGGGAGGTAAAAAAAGATGTATAAACAGAATTTTAGGAAGAACGAAAGTGGGGATGTCTTAGGCATCCCGATGTATCTGATCGTAATCATGATTGTTGCAGTCGCGGTGATTGCATCAGTCATCTTTATGATCCCGAAGGCAACCAGAACTATGAACGTACAGGTGACCTCAAACGCACTCATCGCAGAAAGCCCTGGAACCGATGGTGGTGGGAAGTTCACATTTTCGAAGACCTACACCGTCTGGGTCAAAGTCTTCACCAGTGATGAACGGGCAGACCCGATTAGCGAAGCGACTGTGACATTGGTGGGAGCTGGGGATGCAGGTCAAGGTAAAACCCTTGATAACGGCTCAGCAAAGATCACCGGGCTCAAACCAATTCTTGATGCGAACATCAACGAAGCATATATGGTGCTGACCGTGAAGGCGAATGGTTATGCGGATTTTAGTGACACCAAAGCAGTCAGCGTCATACGACTGAGTTAGAGGGTTGCATCGTTGTCTGATGCGCTGAAAAAAACTGTTGATTAAAAGATAGGTCATCATCTATGAGGTAGTGGGGGGAACACAACATGTTAGTGAGGAAAAGAAAGGAGAAGGAATCGAAGAAGAAACGAATTAACGAACGAGCTGACTCTGAGGAGAATCTGCAGTCGGTACGAAGCTGGATACGCAAGATTGAACAGTCGACCTCCAGTGTGAGTTCTCGGTTGTCCGCTGTCGAAAAACGCTTATCTGGTCAGATGTCTGAGACCACTGGTGGAAAGACCATCGGGATCGAAGGACCAATAGGGACCTTGTTCGTCCATATCAAAAAGAAGGATACACCAGAAATCGCACGCGTCCTTGATAGCGAGCTAACATTCCTGCATAACGAACTGGTAAAACAACAACAGGAAACAAATGCCCTGAAGGAACAACTCGAGGAACTTGAGAAGACACATCTAACCATGACCACAGAGTTGCAAGGAATGCAGAACGCGGTGGCTGAATTGAACACAACCATGGACTCACAGAGAAACAAACAAGTACGACAGGAACCATTCGTGATGCATCTAGGGTCCCTCGAAGTCCCCGTTGAATTCACCGGCATCATCGGAGGCCTCCTTGCGTTCCTCATCGCGATCCTAGTCCTGATCGGTCAGAAAGAAGTCCTGCTCTCACCCTGGTTCCTCATCCCGGTCGGATTTCTTCTCATAGGATTCGCCTTAATTAAAATGGTCAAGAACCGGTCGCACAGATCCCTTCATCCCTTTCTCTCACTACCCATAGATGACCCATCAGCACAACCTGACCTACCCTCTTTTGAGAAAAAAGAAGGATAAAAAAATCCTTTTTTTTTTTTTTTTTTTTTTATCCCTCTTCTTTCCCCCTCCCCAGAAAAAAAAAAAAAAAAAATATAAAAAAAAAAAAAAAGACACCAAAAAAAAAAAAAAAAAAAAAAAAAAAAAGAAAAAAAAATGTTTTTTTCAGGTCTTTGTTTTCTTTTTTTTTTTTTNNTCGCACAGATCCCTTCATCCCTTTCTCTCACTACCCATAGATGACCCATCAGCACAACCTGACCTACCCTCTTTTGAGAAAAAAGAAGGATAAAAAAATCCTTTTTTTTTTTTTTTTTAATCCCTAATACCCTTTTCACTGACAGAAAAGACTGCTTCTCCCTCAGGAAGATGCGGGGAATCAATCAAACGGGCGATCCGTTTCCCACCCTTGCTCTTCCGCAGGTACAACCGGAACGTTGCGGTATGTCCCACGATATGACCACCAATAGGTCTGGTCGGGTCCCCAAAGAACGCATCTGGTTTGGCAGCGACCTGATTCGTCACCACAACAACCCCATTATACACGTCACTCCAGCGGAGCAGATCATGCATATGCTTGTTGAGTTTCTGCTGTCTGTCTGCTAGTGCACCTCTGCCGACGAACTCCGCACGGAACTGACTGGTCAGCGAATCAACAATCAACAGACGCGCAGGATACTCCTTGGAAAGCTCCATGACCTTATCGACCAGGAGCATCTGATGGCTGGAGTTATACGCCCTGGCGACATGGATCTTATTGAGCACCTCGTCAGAGTCCATCTCATAGGCTTCCGCCATCTGGATGATACGATCTGGTCGGAACGTGTTTTCTGTGTCGATATAGAATACATGACCATCCAGTCCACCCTTCTCCCGGGGCAGTTGAACGTTGACGCACATCTGATGTGCTATCTGTGTTTTCCCTGATCCAAACTCACCGAACATTTCAGTGATCGCTTGGCTATCAAAACCTTTTCCCCCCATGAGTTCATCAAATGCTTTCGAACCGGTGGTGATCGACCCTATCTTTGCCCTCCGCTCAAGTAAAGCGGTCCCTGTCTCAAAACTGCCGATATCTGCCTGTTTGCGTGCTGCCTGGATGATTTTTGCAGCGGTCGGCTCACCTATCTCTGCGACCTCTGCGAGTTCCTTTGGTGATGAAACCGCGATAGTCATCATATCTGCATATCCGGCTTCGGCTAATTTATCTGCGATAGCTGGTCCAACACCCGGTAAATCATGGAGAGGCGACTCAGTTTGTTTGTCTTTTCCCATACAATCTCCCTTGTGTAAGACGAAAGAGAAAGCTGTTTATAAACATGTGGTTAAGTTCATTGAAAGTATTTCTTCTTGGAGAAAAGTGACTCGATAATTTTTACGAAACATTTAAATAAAAAGACGCCTATGATGAGAGATACGGGGAAAAACATATGAAAATTTTGAACAGAACAAAGATGTTAATAAAAGCTAGTGTCGTTGTTGCTATTGCATTGGCGTTTCTCTTGCCAGTGTCGGCAGCACCCGCTCAAAATCTCGTGAGCTACAAAAAAGACCCAAACATGCTCTTCAGAGCAGAGTGGATAGAGCAGGCAACTGGTTTTCCAGACGCAAGTCGGGGTATTGACTACGTTCATTGCGTTGATGAAAATATCGTCTGGGCTGTCGCATACGATGGTCTTAGTGTACAAGCTCCCTGTCAGGATTTCACAAAAACCATAAATGGTGGAGACCTCTGGACACCTGGACTTATTAATGGTGCTGACGGGTTACGCTCAGCGATGATATTCGCTCTTGATGCCAACAAAGCATGGGTACCAATGTATGCAGCATCCGGCGGAGTACAAGGAGTCTATTACACCTCGGATGGTGGAAGCACCTGGGCACGTCAACCAACTGCATTGTATAGCGACCCAGCATCCTTCCCGGATTGTGTCCATTTCTGGGATGCAAATATCGGATGGTGCATGGGAGACCCTATTGGTGGCTACTTTGAGATTTACACGACCGTGGATGGCGGTGTGACTTGGACTCGAGTTCCACAGGCAGACATACCGAATCCCTTATCCGGAGAATGGGGTGTTGTCGGCTATTATGATGTCATCGGAGATACTATCTGGTTTGGAACGAACGTCGGTCGTGTCTACAAATCTGTTGACCGCGGGTTCCACTGGACCGTTGCACAAACCACGCTTTCTGCATACATCAACCCGACCTTCAAGGACGCAAACCATGGTGTTGTGATCGATTTAAACGCAGCAGCAAATGCGTTACTCGCAGAGACTTCCGATGGTGGCACAACCTGGACGACGATTTCCTACACCGGACCTTGTTATGATTCAGATATGATCTATCTGCCTGGGACTGAAAACATGTATATCAGCACCGGAGCTGCAACAGGGAAATCCGGGGCATCCTACAGTCTTGACGGCGGTCACAGCTGGACCGATTATTCCGAGCAATTTGATCT
>DAJP01000011.1:0-4543 GCA_002496355.1 Euryarchaeota archaeon UBA346
AAAACGGGGAGTGCAATCCCAAACCAACGATTGCGCAGAACCGCCTGTATATCGCAGAGGACATAGGTGTCGTACTAGACCGGAACGCTCGCCTCTGTTGTCATGATCTGCTCACCGGTGCGTTGCTCACCGGGCAGTACGTCAATCCAGACACGATGAACTACGTGTATGGGACACCATCCATGGCTGATGGCCTGGTTGTCATTGGTTCAGCGGAAGGGGATGGCTCATCCTCCTGGGGTGGGATCTACTGCTATGGTCAGGTAACTGTTCACGAACCGACTCTTACCATTACGAACATCTCTGGTGGAAAAGGCTTGACCATTGAGATAAAAAACATGGGAGATGGGAATGCGACCATGATGACCGGAGAACTCCTCATCACGGGAGGGTTGTTCATCCATCAAGGGACTTCGGTGTTCCCCGAATCGATCCCTGCTGGTGAAACAGCAACTGTCACTGTCCCGCTCTTCGGCATCGGACTTGGTTTTTTCAAAGACATGCCACAGATCTCAGTCAACGTCTCCTGCGCGGAAGCTTCAACAGCGACAGCATTACAATCCTTCAAACTCTTCCTCTCAAGGACGACGATCGTCTAGAGTAAAACCACTCATCGTTCCATCAGACTCTCTTTTTTTTCTCCCTTCATGAAAAACACTTCTTTACGATCGAGGAGAGAAAGACTCTTATGAAACCAAGCGATAATGTCGACAGATGGGCCTGTAGCCTAGCCTGGATTGGGCGGCAGTCTCCTAAGCTGCAGATCGCGGGTTCGAATCCCGCCAGGTCCGTTATATTTTTAATTTCCGTTTTCTAAGGAGAATTGCAACAAACAAGAAAGCTACTAAAAATAATATTAGTTCAAAACCTGGGGTTTGGGTTTTGTCATTGCTTGATCCTCCATTTGTCGATGAGTCTCTTGGCATAGATGGAAGCGATGGAATTGACCCGCTGATTTCGAAATCATGCTCTACATAATATCCTTGCGCAAGTGAATCATCATAGTGAATCTGAAATACTTCACTTGAAATTTTAAGTGGTTCGTTGCTCTTAGCACCTTCAGGTAAAACTGTTATTAATGCTTGATATCCTTCTGGAGGAACTGGAATGTTTATCATTCCATCATCGTTCCATACACGCACTACGTAATCCAAATAGAATTGATTTGGAAATGAGATTTTGATTAAGTAAAATGGTACTTTGTTGTCTGTTTTTATAAAATATCCAGGCTTTTCTTGGACACTTTGTCGCCAGAGTCTTTCATAATTTGCGGACTGGCCGACGACTTCTCCAGTATTGTAATTAAAATCATTTGTTGGATAGTCCACAAAATATTCACCAAGATCATATTTTCCATTCCGGTTTTCATCTCTATAAATATCGTGTGGAGTATAGACACCGTCACCTGTCTCTGTTTCTATAAAGAAGGCATGCGCAATAAACACTTCATCGATTGCTTTTTTCTGACCGGAGTGTTTTGCAATTAATTCATTATAAATGGATGCGAAATCGTTATGGAAGTCTTTTATTATATCCCAGACTGCTTTGAAACCAAGAGTGGCATTATCGTCATCAAATTTTGCATTTTTAAAATCATCAAGCGTGAAGATTTTCATTGGTGGATAGGTGTCGTTTTCACCGTATTCTCTCGCATCTTCTTCAAATGATTCTTTTATTTTTTCGTATTCTTTTGTAATCTCAGGCAATCGTTGCTGATACTCAGCTAACATCTGTTCAGGTGTTTTGTCACAATAATCATTTTTTTCGTCATAAAGATCCCAGAGAATCCCAGCGATAGCATTTTCTTCTGCTCTTCCGCTATCTCCAAATGTAACTGCATTTAATTCCAAGCCGTACCACTGGGTATTATACAGATAATCTGCCGCGCCTAAATCAGTCATAGTCGTAGTGTCTGGTGGTATCATTGGAATTGTCCCTACATCTTCTTGATAGGTTTGTAGCATTACCGCAGCCATGAACTCTGCAAATCCCTCAACATATGAATCTGATGTGCTTGGATTGAGGAACCCATCATGGTTTCGTTCTTGGATTGTGACAGGTAGGTCATCTGCGGGTGCTGGCCATTTCTGGTATATCGTGTGCATCATGTAGTGGGAAAACTCGTGATATTCCCTGTTCCTTGGTCTATAGACACTTTCGTGAATTGATTTGTCAGCTGAAATTGTTATGTAGCTTTTTCCAGGAGTATTGTACCAGTAGCGAGTACCTGTTTGATCTGAACAGAATGTATAGATGTCGAGGGGGAGTTGGAAATTAACGTCAACATCCAAACCAATCTTGTAGAATTCGAGAGCTTCTGTGAAATGAACATACATACTTGCAAAGGTTTTTGCCCATTCACCACCATAGTATTGTTGTAATTCTTGGTCAAGAGCAATGTCCTGACGTAAATCGCTTGCTGAATCGACAGTAAATGGTCGTGAGAAACTTATGACCGTTTGATTGTTTTCCTGATAATGTAACGAAAATAAAGTTGTCGAATTGATTACATAGGAAAACGTCACGGTTAAATTATATTCCTTCCCTTTGGAAATAGGTCTTGAAAAATTATAGTTCCCCTCAGCATCGGTTGTTGTCTCATTTGTGATTTCTCCATCTGAAAGACTTACTTTTATGTGTTTCATCGGTATTGTAAATCCTGTGACTTGACCTTCAATTTCACTCAAGGTTTGTATCGATAATAATTCCTGAGCTTTTGCTTCTAGTTTGTCAATCATTTCTATTAATTGTGCATCTGAATACATGTTTTTTCTGAGTCTAATATTTACAGAAGCAAGGGTTGTACCATGAGTAAATTCAACCAAGCCATAGTTATAATCGCCAGTCAAATGCTCATAAAGTAAAGCATATCTTTGTGTGTTATTTTCCCAAGATATTACTCTATAACTGTAACTTTTGACAACATTGCTTTCATACATAAGTATATGTTCTTCCATATACGTTGTTAGATCATAATCATAAAAATATAATGAAATTTCCGCACCATCCAATGGTTCTAGGCTGCCATAAATGATTGTTACTTGCGGTGGCTTTACCTCAGTGATTTTAAATGATCTGTCTTTGTCAATTGATAACCCTAAATCTGGAATTTCGCCATCATCAATATTTATTTCATATACTTGGTTTTGATCTGCAGCGTCTGTAGCATAAAAAATTGGTATGACGCATAAAAAAGCTGTTGCTATTGCTATTCCGATATGTTTTGTTAATTTCATTTTTCGTACTCCCCTTAAACGGACAGAACAACTGTTTTACCACATATAAGAGTTATGATTTTTTGAGGAAAAATTACTGTTATGAAGGAAACGAGAAGGGGTTTATTTGAGTAGAACCTACCTAAAACCAAACATCTTTTCCATATCATTCGCCTCTTTCCCCTTTCTTATCGTTGAGAGTCATAGCCCATTTTTTCGCTTGTGCTATATTTTCTTCCTTGTTTTTCTTCACATTGAGAAAATCACTCTCACCTATGATGGTATTGTTTGATAAATCTTCTTTGAGATGATCAAGGGTTTTTCCTTTTACACCTTCATGGCAGCAAAATACACCTATTTTTTTATTTGTAAGGTTAACTTGTGATAAAAACGATCGTATCGCTGGGGCGTAATCGAATTTCCAGACCGGAGTCCCAATAATTATCATTTCGTAGTCAGTGGGATTTTTTTCGAAGGTTTCTAACTGCGGGCGTTTTTTGAATATGACTTGTCTACCGCCCCATACATATTTCATGAAACCTTTTGAACTGATGTCTTTTATTGGTCTACATTCCAACAAATCTGCATCTAAAACAGAGGCAATCGTCTCCGCTATCACTCGAGTGCTCCCTTCATAAGAATAGTACACGACAAGGTTTTTATTGACCATGAATCAGGATATTTCTGATTTGCTTAAATCCCTTGTGAACAGAACATCTCGCGAGGAACGAAGGGAGAGTTTTTCGGATTCTCGACCGATTTGCTCAGCGGCGGGAGTCACGATTTTTTTTTAATGTACTTCCACAAATCTATCCTGTTGAACCTCCCAGACTTTCACCAGTTTCCTTCAATAGATAGCTTTATGAAACATTTTTTATTGCTGGGGTGATGAAACACGTAGCAATCGGCATATTTCATGACGAACCATTAGGGAGAGAACTGGGGAAAAAAGGCACAGAAAGCGATATACTCATGTTTAACAAAAAAACTGATGATTGCATCTACACGTTCCTGGCTCCTTTTGAGAACAAGCTGACTGCTAAAACACAGATCATTTCATCGATTGATGCAGCGATAGTCAACTGCGAACAGATGACGCCAGAGGTCGGTGAAACACTCTTGCTTCTTGATGCAATGGGGATTACAGATGGTATCTTGCTTCTCCCATCATACTCAGATACGACTCGGCTTCGCAATATCATCAAAGATACGTCACTTGAGCATTTCACTATCATCGAACGGAACATTCCTACGATAATTGGTTTTCTAGTAAAAATGAATCCCAGCAGGGATGTCGCGTCCCCCGCAATTGTCGTCACGGATCATTC
>DAJP01000011.1:4914-5418 GCA_002496355.1 Euryarchaeota archaeon UBA346
CGCTCTATCCAGATGCAGGATAGGGATTTTGAGAGTGCCACCGCAGGCTGTCGCGTCGGTCTTGCGGTGAAGGGTGCGACCATCGAGGAACTGAAACGAGGCGCTATTTTTTCCACACCGGATGCAGCAAAAGTCGATACAAAATTTACGCTTCGTTTCACAAAAAACCGTTTTTATCAGGAAGTGAAAAAAGGAGTGTTTCATGGAACAATCGGGATGCAAAGCATTCCAGTCACGATCACAGAGATATATGACCATACGATTACAATTGAAACGGAAAAACCAGTCGGATATACAACAAATGACACATTTATTTTGCTTGATCTGAATGCCAAGAAGCTCCATCACATCGGTAATGGGATTGTCAGCTAACAAAAGGAAGGATTTTTTATAGCAGGTTCAATCTCAATTCACCTCCATAAATTAATAATATGATTCCTTCGAAGTCTTTGGGGATATATCATGGTGAAAAAAAAAAGGAGATTGGAATAGCGATACTATCTT
>DAJP01000011.1:5781-8568 GCA_002496355.1 Euryarchaeota archaeon UBA346
AAAAGCTATTTGAGTCCAAAGACAAAAACACCAAGGACGAAACCGTTCACCGTCTTTTCTGCTGTCGCACCTTGCGCGGAGAAAGCGTTCACGGTAATCGTTGTCTTTCCGAAACCGAGGACAAAGGTATGTACAGTTTCTGATTCTTCGATAGGAAGAGAATATACGAGACCGATTCTGTATTTTCCAAGGAGAATAAGGCCACCATCAAGACTGATGTTCCATCCGATAACAGATAAATTTTCATTGCCCGTATTTTTCATCGTTATCTTTATTCCATAGAGACCCTGGATTGATTCGATGGTAAGTGACGGCTCAAGGATTTCCACAAGCAAGGGATCGGACCAGTCAGAGATTGCGTCGTGGATATCTTTCGCTCTTACTCTGACCATATACGTCCCAGGCAATACCCAGGTGTGCATTGCGGTTACTTCCTTACCAGAATGGTACGGCCCAAGCCATTCGCTGGTGCTTCCGTCACCCCAATCGACCATGTAGAAGATATCGTCTCCTTCCGGGTCTGTCGCCATTATGGTCAATCCGATATCTGGCGTCCAACTGATTGTCGGTATGCCAGGTGGATTGTTCAGATTGATTGGATTCGGTGGTTGTAACAACTGTGCAGGATCTGCGAACAGGAGGCGGTCCTGAAGAGTCCCCCTCCAGGTTAAACCCCAGGTAAGCGTCGGTGCCATCACATCTTTCGACCAGGCCAGACCTTTTCCAAGCTGCCAGTTATCGGTACTTAAAGAGTTGTTCGCAAGATCGAAGAAGTAGTCCCAGAACAGCTTTGTCTGCAACGCTTCGCTTGAATTGGTTGAATCAAATTGAGCCCAGCCATACCCGGTGTTGTAGAGACACCCGAAGGCGAGTGTCGTATCAGAATGGAAGAGCATTGAGTCTAGGACGCCATCACCAGAATTAAAATCACCGCAATGAGAGCCAAGGTCACAGATGAAAAACGGCTTCGTATTATGATACAGAATCTCCCAGTCTGACGCGTACACGTCAAGAGACATTTGATTATCTGCGTGACCAATACCCGTGATGAGGGTCACAGAATCGTTGTTGACAGCGTTCCGGAACCCTGATATGGCGTCCCCGCTGATCCATCCTGGATTCGGAGGATAACCAGACGTCCATCGCACTGAGAGATTAAACGCAGAGTCTGGGTGGATAACGGTCCATGTCTGAAACCCGTACAGGAATCCTAGGAATCCGGGCCATTGGCCGGGATCCGAGCCATACCAGTGATCGGTTCCGTTGATGGCAGCAAAATCAATGAGCGTATCAAATCCGTCGTTGCCCGGTGGCCAGTCTATACTTCCAGCGAAAAAACCACCATTCTCCAGATAATCTGTACTAGTGGTATTCGCATAGTAAAAACTCTTTGACAACCAGTTTGAGACATCCTGCGGAACATCACAAGGAATACGACCGATGAACAACTCTGAATACAGATCAAACCCGCTATCGCCTTCTTCGCCCCAGTAACTATCCTGATCGGCGTTGAACGTGTTATCAAGATTGCTCCAGTAGATGTCAGCATCGACGTCATTTTCATATCCATAATCCATGAGCCGCGCGGCAATAAATTCAGCATCAGCACCGATGAGGACGTATTGGATCCCCCAATCTTCATAAGCATCCCGACAGAACTCCCGTATATGTGCTTGGCTGTCATTGAACAGAGGATTCGCATTATAGTAATCCGGACAGGCGTCGATCGCTTGTTTAGTGACAAGGGTGCTTGACAACCCTTCAGGCATATGCTTCTGCATCAGACTCTCCCAGTTGTAGGGTGTCTCCTCGCTGGTCTCCCAATAATCCAGCGAGTTCGCCTCCGTCGTAATGATTACATAGTCGTAGTCGTCACTAGGGTCGCAGAGTCCGCCGGGGTATTCAAGCCGTGGTAGGTTAGCATAACTTGTTGTCACCTCCGGGTTGCAGACAAGGCTTTTCACCCATGCCTCATCCTGAGGAGTCCCACGGGAGAAGGGATTCAGAGTCTCATTGTTTTGAAGAGTTATCGTCACGGTTAGTTCCGGGTAGTAAAAGATACGTCCCTCAGCGGGGACGAGTTGCACAGGCTGAAGCCCGATATCAAGAATCGTGTACCCATGAGCGTATCCTATATGGTAATCACTGTATGGAAGCTGCGGGTAGAGTTGATGAGAGTCGTATACCTCCTCGTTGAGGATAAAATTTCTTGGGGCGATCGTATCAATGGGAACTTCTTCTTGCGCAGGATATATGCAGTCCCGTGTGAGATCAGTATCGGAAAACCTGAGTTCAACAGGCGAGCCGGTGACGGTCACCGAGTCAACAGTCCCCTGTGGTGGAAGGAGCAGTTGAATGAATTTCACGGGGAGTGTTGGGTCACCCGGTTGTCTCCCAAGTCTGATACAACCAGGCATATCGATGACTGAAAAAGTAGCATCTGTTGTTTTAATCGTACTGATACTTGGTTGTGGGAACGAAAACGTATACCTCAGAGATTCCGTCGTGTCCTGGTCTTCTGTTCTGAGAGGATTTCCAGTTATTGATGGAATCAAGACCCCTCCCAGCATGACACAGAAAATGAATCCGGCAACCGATTTTCTTAGAAGTAAATCTTTCGTATTTTCTCCCTTAAAATAATACAAGCACATCCTAGATTTAAAGGTTTACTTGGATAAAATATATAACATTTGTTACGATTGAATCCGCGATTCAAGGAGAAAGATTGCATCGAAAAAAAGCATTCCTACAAAGAAACCAAACAAGAAGATGATTCTAGAGGATTTT
>DAJP01000011.1:8923-9447 GCA_002496355.1 Euryarchaeota archaeon UBA346
TCTCCAAATGAAGCGAAGCATATTAAGAGTATGAAAACTATACGGACTACAATCATTCAATACAATAGATAAAGTAAGGTGGTGGACACGATGAAATTCGAAGGAGAGAATTCTAAATATATTAAAACCGGAATCCCTGGGTTTGATGATCTTTTTGAGCATGGTATTCCAGAGAGTTCCACAGTACTTATTGCTGGTGGCACTGGGTCTGGGAAGACGAATCTTTGTCTTCAGCTGCTTGCGTATCACGCGTCTCAAGGGAAGAAATGTTACTTCATGGGTTTTGAGGAATCAGAGGATCGGTTAATAGAACATATGCGGGATTTCGGATGGAACCCTGAGGCTCTTATCAAAGAAGGGAATCTGAAAATCAAGCGATTTTTGACTGCTGAGATTTATTATTATGATAAAAAAGGTGGGAGTGATATCCAGGCGATGATGACAAAAGAAGTCGACCCGTTGCTGATGGAACTGGAGCCGCTCTCCATTACTGATACCGTGGGGTTCAAACCAGATTTCATTGT
>DAJP01000075.1:0-24208 GCA_002496355.1 Euryarchaeota archaeon UBA346
AGCATCGCGGATGTTGTTCGAACGATAGCGAGTTTTTTGACCCGGAGGTCTCTGATCTTCCGGATGTTCTCCGTGATCATTCTGGACACTGTCCGGGGGTTTGCTGCTGCAGCGGTAGCCTGTCTGAACATCTCGCAGGATCGTTGAATATAGTTGCTCCCAGTGTCTACCCCGAACCATTCCCAGGCGGCATCATCGTTAATTCTGGTTCTCAGTCGTCGGTAGAGGTCTCTGATATGTGTGGTGAGGATCCCATAGTCCTTCTCGCTGAGGTAGTAAACAGAATCGTTTATTCTACCTCCTCGCATGGTCGATATCGAGCCTAATGCTGGGAGGAACCCCATGAAATTGCGCTCTTTTCGGGACATATGTTCCTCTTCACGAAGTGCCTTATACCCTGGGAGAAGTAATGGTGTGAGCGCGGAAACAATCAGAATTTCTATGGGTATCATGGAGAGGATAGGGAGGTTGAGATAATATTTTGATATAAACACGAGAACTTCTAGGAGGACCGAGACGAGAAGGGAGCTTTTGAATGTTTTTAACAGCGACTGTTCTATTGCTCCTTTTTCACCGGTGCTATGCCACATCTCATCTGGTGGGATCATCGAACGTAAGAGATACAACAGCATTCCTTCTGAAGCCAGCAACATGAACGATGACACATAAATGAAGCTGCCCATGTCCTGGGACCCCATGACCATGGGCAGGACAATCCCCATCGACATCACAAAGATAATCGCGATGAGGAGGCTGACATACACCTCGCTTAAGATGACGACATTTTCGTTGCTCGCCTCGTATATGGTCTTATATTCCTGAAGCACGGCGTCTTGTTCATGTTCAATGAACTCTCGATGCTCGACACCACTGTCAAGGCTCTGGGAGAAACGATCGAGAAAATCCCGGAGGATCTTACTTGGCGTCCGTTCTCCGATGAATCGGAACGTCTTGGAGATAGGGACACGCCATTGATCCGCAAGCACACTGATCTTTCGGAGTTCCTCCCCCAGGCTCTTGTATGCCTTATTTCCACCGATGAGATTGACGATATCCTTTAAACTGAGGTCTGAGATCGCCAACACCCTGATATGGGTGATGAAGAAATGCATCTTCCCGTTGATATCAGACTCCCTGTTCTTCCAGGTGATATACGGGTAGAAAACCGCAAGAATAATCGGTATGATCCCCGCAAAAATGAAGGTCATAGTGTTGTACTGAAGCTGACTAGAGACAAGGAGTTGTAAAAGGAAAGGTAAACACATCACCAACACACCGAGGATGAGCAAGGGGACAAAGATGGATCTGATGAATTTTTTACGGTCATCCAGACTGCGGTACGCTATTTTTATTTCTTTGAGCGAATCTTTTTTTTCTTTTGGTTTCTCGTCTGTTTTCTTGCTCTTTTTAGCCATTCTTCCTCACAAAGTGATCGGTAACCCTTTCTCTCCTTCCCGATAGAATCCCCAGATGCACTGGACGACCTCATAATAATCCATGATGTTTTCTTCGACCATCCGGTCCAGGATATGTTTACGTCTCTCATGCTCATCATAGATTTGGGCTGTATCTGCATATCCTGCGTTTTTCGCTATCTTCTCCTCCAGGGTAAAACTATTCCTGTTTGCTTTGAAGACATGAACGTCCTCATCCGCCTTCCAGGAAAACGCTGTCCGGGACATGATGCCATCGACCTCCCTGTTGTATCCTTCGATCTCGTCGATAGCGGTGCATCTCCGGATCATTTTCCCATCACGTTCTATAGCTAGCTGTATCACGACGAAATCAAGGTTATCCATAAACGTCTTAGGGACATTGATGGGGTCCCCGGTGAAACGCTGGATGACCTGGGTAACGCTTCCTGCATGAAACGTGGTCATACATGGATGGCCTGTTTGCATCGCCTGGAACACGATGTTTCCCTCCGCACCTCTGACCTCACCAGGGATGATATAATCGGGTCTTGACCGTAGCGCTGCCTTTAATAGGTCAAAGAGGTCGACTTGTCCTTCTTTAGGCCCCGTGGTCTTTGTCAAGAGTCGTTGCCAGACCGTATGAGGCACCTGAAGCTCTGGTGTGCCCTCTGCGGTATAAATCTTTTTTTGCGGTGGGATAAACGGGATAATCGAGTTCATGGTGGTTGTTTTCCCACAGGCGGTTCCTCCGCAGATGAAAAAACTGCGTCCATATTGCAAGCATAGCCAGAGGTAGGCTGCGATGCTTGAATTCAAGGTCCCCCATTTGATAAGCTGAGTCACACTGATGGGTGTTTCGGTGAACCGACGTATCGTCATGCTTGGTCCTTTGATGCTCACCGCGGAACTATAGATGATGTTCCCTCTGCTCCCATCAGGTAACACGCCGTCGACGATCGGGCGGCCTTCGCTGACTGGTGCACCCATTTTTTCACTGATCGCTTTTGCGAAGATAGGTGCTTCTTTCTCTCCAACGATGACATTGGTTTTTATCATCCCAAACACTTTATGGATGAGATGTATCTTCTCATTAGCGACGAAGTGGATATCCTCTAGATACGGGTCTCGCATGAACGCCTCAAGCGGGCCGCCACCAACGAGTGTTTTTATGATGAAATATTGAATGATACTTTTTTGGGATTTTGTTACTTTTACATGGTCGATTTGGGGAAGTTTCCCTTTCTTTTTTGGGATTTCTACTTTCCCTGCTTTTTCATCTAAAATAGTGATTTCATCGATAAGCTCCTTAAGTACCTCGCGCATCTCATCATCGGAGATTACACTTTTCTTCTCCGGTGCTTTTTTCACGATCAATTTCAGGATAATATCGAGCTTTTGTTGGATGACATCATTCACTGATGGTTCGACGACGTGGTACTCCGCCTCATCCATGTCCATTGTCCGGTAGATATGGATGAAAACGACTCCTTTTGTCGGGTAGATGAAATTAGGATACGCCTCATTTTTCACCTCCCGGGGGACCTTATTGTAAAAAACAGGATTATTCATTTTTTGTTTAATGGATTCAAGGTAATCCTCCAGGTGTTGATTTTCTGAGAGCAATTGTTCAATTTCTTCTCTTTGCATCAAATCCATATTATTCGTCCTTCGGGATCCTGTGCTCTGCTCATGTCCCAATCCCTCTGCTCCTCATTTTTTTCCTCTAAATTGAGATAGGTAATCCTTTTTCCCCCTCCCTGTAGAAAGTCCATATGAACTGAACGACTTCATAATAATCGAAGATTTTCTCCTGCACCATACGTTCGATGATGTGTTTTCTTCGGTCGAATTCATCGTAGATCTGCATCGGGTCGGTTAAACCCGCCATTTTCGCGATCCGGGATTCCAAGATGTAACTGTTTCGGTTTGCTTTAAAGGACTGTGTATCATCCACGGGGTTCCATTCAAAGGCTTTTCGTGACATGATCCCATCGACCTCTTTGTTATATCCCTCGACTTCGTCGACTGAGAGAACCCGTCTGATGCGTTTTCCTTTCCGTTCGACCGCCATCTGAATTAACACGACATCAAGGTTGTCCATGAATGGTTTAGGGATGTTGATCGGATGACCAGTGAATCGTTGGATGACTTTTGTCACACTGCCCGCATGAAAGGTCGTGATGACTGGATGACCGGTTTGCATCGCCTGGAAGACGACACGTCCCTCGATCCCTCGGGTTTCACCAGGGATGATATAATCTGGTCTTGATCGAAGGCCTGCTCGGAGGAGGTCCTCAAGTTCGATATGTCCTTCCTTTGGTCCTGTGGATTTCGTCAGCAGTTGCTGCCATACCTCATGGGGGACTTGGACCTCTGGTGTGTTTTCGACTGAAAAGATTTTTTTATGCGGGGGGATGAACGGGATAATCGCATTGGCTGTCGTGGTTTTTCCAGAGGCTGTCTCACCACAGACAAACAAACTCCGGCCATATTGGAGGCATAACCAGAGATATGCAGCGACTCCCGCGTCAAAGGTCCCCCAGCTGATGAGCTGGGTGACACTGATGGGTGTCTCACTGAATTTTCTGATGGTCATGGTCGGTCCTTTCAAACTGACGTCTTTGCTATGGATGATGTTCACCCGACTACCATCCGGGAGTGTTCCATCGGCGATCGGTTGACCTTCGCTGACCGGGCTGCCGATTTTTTCGCTGAATTCCTGAGAGAACGTGTTCGCCCATGCTTTATCGATGAAAATATTTGTTTTGATCATCTCAAAGACCTTATGGATGAGATGCACGTTTTCCCCGGTGATAATATGGATATCCTCCAGATACGGGTCTCGCATGAACGGCTCAAGCGGTCCACCACCGATGATGTTCTTTGTAATGTCGTATTCGATGCTCTTTTTTTCTGCGGAGGTGACCCGGAGTTTTCCCCCGGTTACTTTCGTCTGACCTGCTGAGTGTTCATCGATGACTGTCAGCTTGTCTAGGAGCGCCCGGATTGCTTCTTTGATTTCCTCATCGGTTTTGACCGCCTTCCAGAATGGTGCTTTTTCATAAATCAAATCAAGCACCGAATCGCGTTTGAGTTTTTCTTTCTCATTAAGACTTGGTTCTATCGCATGGTATTCTTTTCCCTCCATATCCTTGGTTCGAAAGATATGGATGAATACCACTCCTTTGGTCGGATAAATGAGGTTGGGATATTTTTCTTCTTTTAAATCCCGTGGTAATTTGCTATAGAAAACAGGCTGTTCCATCTTACTACGTATCTCATTAAGGTACATCTTCAGGTGAGGGTTTTCACTGATGATTTTTTCTTCCTCTTTTTTTTCCATCTTCGTCATCGATCCCCCTCCTTAAAACGCTGCACCACTTGATTCGATGATTAACCCTACACCTGGTCGAACGGAGAATCGGGTCACCGGGTCGTATTTAAAGCGTGCACCATTGAATTTTTCAAGATACATGTTATACACGATGCCGATGCCTGGTGCAGTTTCTCGTGATGTCCTAAAATGTATCGTAGTGATCATCCGGAATGTATTATGGATCTCCTCTGGCCATTCTGTTGGGTTAGCGGTGATGAAAATGATTTTTCCACACCCGGTCAATCGGTTAAAAAAACTAGTGAGGTCAATGAGGTTTTCATTGTTTAAGCTGTCTTTAAGGAGTGTGGAGATCGAATCAATGAATATGATCTCCGGGTCAAAGAGTTTCCTTCCAGTGATGAGTCCCTCCAGGAAGGTTTTCCGTGGGAGCGTCTCCGCAAGTGTTACCTCTGTTGAGACAAATAGTAATTTGCCGGCCATGAGGAATTTTCTGACATCATAACCAACTGATGCGGTTTGCCTGAGGAAACTTTTGATGGTGAATTGTGTTGAGACATACGAACATGAGCAGTTATTTTTTAGTAGGCTGTAGCAGAACCGTTGGCAGAAGATGCTCTTCCCAGTTCCCTCTTTACCTTCGATAAAGATTAAGGATCCATTGGGGAATACTTTTCCAAATCTTTCTGCAAATCCATCTTTCTCGCCTTTTCGTTCCAGGATGATGGATTTAACTCCTTCCATAGTTCCTCATACTCATTTTTTTTTTTTTTTTAATTAATTAATTCATGAATGTAAATTCCCTGTCGACGGCTTGTGGTCCTACCACCCGTAAGGTATGGTCACCACTTGCAAGGGTGGTGTTCACATACAGAGTGGTTATTCCTTCAATTTGAATGGAGGTGTTTTCGAAATAGTATTGTGAAAGTCCGATGAGCTCCCCGTCGATAAAGATTTGAAACGTCTGGTTTGTGGTAGTAAGTCTTGCACCACCGATATTTTTCAAATAGAAGTTGTAATAGGATCCTATGAGGGGAATGATGTTTGGATCATTGATGATGTCAAAGTCTGTGTTGAGCTGTTCTGCCACCCGGTCCCCTCGATTGGAAAGGCTTGTGGTGACATTCATGGTGACTGCGATAAAAACACCAGAGACCATCCCTGCCACGATGACTGCTGCGACGAAGAAGATCACATGCGTCCCAGTAAGGCTAAATCCCATCTCTTTTCCCTCACCCTGCCGAGGTATAGTACTCTGCTATACCATTATTGGTTGTTACTTTCACACGTTGCGAGCCAGCACCAGCGACGTCCATGATCTGGAAAAACAAGGTGTTTTCAGGATAGAGTCTCTCGCTTGAGCAGCTGAATTGATACTCAGTTCCGTTTATCAATATTTGGAAATCTTTTGTAACAAGAGTAACGCTTCCCGTGTTTTTCACGGAGATGTTATAATCATAGTTCGACCCATTGGCTGATCGGGTGACTGTGGTGATGTTGATATCTGTTTGGAGTTGGTTTTGATATCGGTCCTTCATATCGCCGTAGGATCTGTTCATCTCATCGATGGTCGGAAGAAGTTCGCTTGTTATGATTTCAACAGCCATGAAGAGTGTTAATCCTAACATAGCAGCTGCTGCTATCACTGAGAACCCCATCTTTTATACCCTCTTAATGAGTTCTATGGATGTGCATCCATTGAATCAATTACCCGATATGTAATGTGATAGATTGATAATAAAGTTTCTTCTCCAACTGACGTTATTTCAGTGGGTACCCCTCGAGGCTTTTCACTATTTTCTCCATCTCTCGGTCAATTTTATTGAGGAATCGGTCATCGAGTTGTATCCCTTTGAGTTTTTGTATGAACAGTAATGATTGGAGATGGTCTTTTGTTGGAAGTTGTGGTGGATGGACTCCTGCTTGCGCTGGTTCTTCTGTTATACCCTTTGAATAGTTAATCAAGTCGAGTCGAACGTCTTCGGAGATCCAACCTATATCAACATAATATCCTAGGATGTTGCCAAGATTGTTTTTTCCGGTCCTGTCGACCAGGTACTGGAGCCATTTCATGATGACAACGATGCTTTCCGGATCGCTTGGTATCTGTTCCAGGGGTTGTAGGTGTCCTTCGAGGATATCGGTTGATTCAAAGGTTTTAATATCCCTTGTTTTCACCAGTCTGTTGTGTACACCTTGGACGCCATCTATTCTCTTTTCTTCAATGAGTTTCATGCGCTGGTCCAGTTGTTCGACTGCATCCATGAGTTGTTTCATGTCGGTTGTCTGGATCTCAGTGTCGTTGTATGTATGTGTTTTTGTTGGTTGTTCAGGTTGTGTTGGTCCCGATGGTCTGTAACTGGATAACGCGCTTTGGAGTTTCTCTGTTAATCGATAGAGTTGGTTTTTTGTAATCCTGATGTTTCTCTCTTGTAGTTTATCTGCGATTTTCTGCGCGATTTTCTGAGTGAGTATATTACGTTCCACGAGAAGTGATAATTCTGTTCTAATCTCCGCATCTTCAAGAGGTCTCTCTCCTTGGTTTTGATCTCCTTCGCTCATTCACCTGCTCCTTTCTATGAACGGTCTTCCTTTATTTTAAAGTTATGAAAAAATCATTAATCATAGTATCGATGTTCTGTTCCATTAGAAGTGATTCTAAGGATTTGTTGAGTAACGTATCCAGTTCGTTGTCATTGAGGCTTTCAACGGTAGTTGTGGGTATGCGTACAGGTTGTATCTCCAGGGTAGTATGAGAAGTGCTTCCAGTAATAATTGCTTCTGGTTTGGTCTGTGTCTCTGTCGTTGGTCTTTGTGCAATGGAGGTTGAACTGTTTTTTATGATGCCACCGTTTTTATCAAGGTTGGACTCAAGATCACCAATCCGTGTCTTCACCCCATCGACTTCTTTGATGATGTTTTCTAAAGCGTCAAGTCGTTTTTTTGTGACTTTCGATAATCCGACAAACGGGTTCATCTGCTCTGAGACGATCTCATATAAACTGACGAGGTCATCAAGGTCTTTTGAGAGGCTTTCGACCTTCTGATGGATGTTGGTTATTTCTTCTTGATTTTTTTTAATCTGAAAATCAAAATCCTTCATGTTCTGCAGGATGGTCCTGCGTTGTTCGAGATCCTCTCGTGCTGTATCTGCAGAAGCTCCAGGTATCTTATCGTTCATGATTCTTACAGGGTCTGGGCTGTTCTCCGTTTTGCCCATGGGCGGTTTCTTTATCAGATCCTGCGGAATGTCTGCTTTTTTGTTCTCTGCAGGTTTATCTGGTGTGTCGAATTTGATAAGTTTTCGTTCAGGCTCAGGTCTTTTCTCCTTTTGTTCGCTTGGTTTTACCGGTGACGCTATCTCTGAAATCTTCTGGGGCGTGATAGATGAATCGCTTTGAGAAGATGTAGGTTCATCTTTTCCTAATTTTAACTTTATGTGTACCCCTCCGTATTTTCCGAACCTCTAGTTTGATCCCAATCATATCAACAATAATCGTATATTTATACTTTTATGTCACACCTTCATCATATGGGAATCCTTGGTTCTTCGTGATGTCCTGATTAGGGTTGAAATCTAGGCTTGTGGCAAGGATTGACTCGAATAGTTTTCCTAGAAAACGGTATAGTGAAGAATCCGGTTTTTTCAGGTTTTCAAGCATCGTTTTTAGATAAAACAAAACGTTTTAAAATAATCAGATGATAGAGAATTGGAAGAAACATATAAGATGTATCAATTCTTACCGTGGGAGAGAAGATGTCATTACTTCCTACTCTTGAAGAGTTAAAACGTTCGGACACCAGTCATGATTTGATACTGAGTCTGACTCCGAATCAAGAGATCATCCAGTTCAACAAAGAAAGCGAACGATTCACTGGTTTCTTGCGAGATGAGGTGATACATAAAAAACTCTCTGAGATTTTGATTCCTCCCGAATCAGCATCGCAATGGAAGGACCTACTAGTATCGATACAGCAGGATATGTGGATCGATAACTTCGTGCTTCCTCTTAAGACAAAGGCGAATCAGGTCCATATGATCACCTGGACGGGTTTTCTTGTCAAAGATGAGCAAGGTGTGGTAAAGGATATCTGTATCTTTGGAAAACCGGTACAGACTGAACCATTGAAACAACCGGATACACCAGTTGTACTACCTGAACCGCAACAAAATGAGGCTCTCCCTCAAGAAAAAGAACCTGTTGTGATCCCTGAACCCCCAGAGATCCATGAAAAGGTAATTGTCCCCTCAATATCCGAGGTTCAGGATGAACCACAACCGCTTAAAACTGAGGTTCTGGTAAAGCATGGGGCAAAAAAAATATTGTTCGCCCATGAAAAGAGCAGTACAAACGAGCAAGCGCCATCGATAGCCTCTGAAAAACCATCTCTTCCTGTCCAACCAAAAGCATCTCCGTCCTCTGCTGAACTCTTAGAGAAACAATATAATGTAACGTCGCATAAGCTGGATTCCATCCTTCAATCCCTCTCAGATCTTTCTCAAAAATATGAGACGGTTCTGAAACGTGTCACGGAGCTTGAAAAGAAAGAAGAACCCTTGGAAAAACACCATAAACCCCTGCAGAATCCTCCGCGACCTCAACCGCCTCAGACTGAAACACCTGCTCCTTCAATAAAAGATCGCCCTGCGGCAGTCAAAACCAGAGATGAAGCGGAACAGCAACCTGACGAAAGAGAGCATACGTTTTTTTCAGATCCCTTTGGGTTGAAGCGACAACATACAGAACTGGATTTGAAAAAACAACGAGTAGATCTCCGTATGAAACAATTAGAGACGTTCGAAACACGGTTGATGAAAGAAAAAGATTTGTTGCATGCTCGTGTCAAAGAGTTCAGCAGATGGCAAGAAAAACTCATGGCGTTGGAATCAGAAATCGAGAAACGACGACAAGAGTTGATGAACCAAGAAAATCTCGTTCTGAGAAAAAGACCCCAGCCTCTTGGAACTCAACAAACTTTTCCTGGGATGGACCATCATAAAAATACTGAAGGAGAGCTTCCTGCTTGTGATGATGAGACACTTGAGAAGATACCACAGTCTGCGGCGATAATACAACGGGGGATTTTAAAACAAATCAATGGCCTTTTTTTAGAACTACTTGGGTATTCCCCTGAGGAGCTCGTTGAAAAAAGCTATTTTGATTTTATTGCCCTGGAGGGTCTGGCTGACGTGGAAAAGTATTATCTGGACCGGTTAAAGGGAGAGAGTGTCTCAGTGTACCGGACTGTGTTTTCCGCGAAGGATGATAAAAAAATTCCTGTTGAGGTATGTATCAAACAGACCATCTATAATGGTGAAAAAGCTGAGATTGCGATTGTTTCCAGTTTGGATTCAGGTTCTGAATAACAAATAGATAATTAGAGATAAAAAAAATAAAAAAAGGAGAGATTGTTTTTCTCTCTCTGATCTTTCTTTTTTATAGTTCACAGACTTGGTATTTGAATGCCATCGGCGCCTGGGCGACGAACACACCAGATCCACCAAAGTCGGGCACCAATGTTCCTTCGAGGACCTCACCAGCGAGTAATCCACCGGTTTCTGGTAACACTGCTGAGAGGTTGACGAGGAAGATTGCTTGATCGGTGGCACTCATTCCATTGGTTTTCATGATGGAATCATCTCGATCATGGATTGAAATGATACCATAGTTTGTTCCGTTGAGTTGACTGAGATTTAAAGCATGGAAGATACTTGTGTATCCGTTGCTTGAGACTTTCAGTGCGTTATTGAGACTTAAGACGGAAAAGTTGTTTAATTTGAGGTAGACCAATGTCCTGTTCAGGTCGATATCTAATGATCCCGCTCGGGGGGAGATTGCAATGGCGAGGTATTGTATTTTTGTTTTGTTTACATCTGTGTATCCTGTGACTTCGATGACTTGCAAACCACTGGAGACGTCCCGAATGGTTTGTTTTCCAACCGCATAGGCTCGTTGTTGGAGGTTTTCTGCAGTTTGAATAATGACACTTGCAGCGACCGCCGCGACAAGAATCATTGCGATGAATACGATTAAGGTTCCAATACCAACAGCAGCTTCTTCATCTTCTGTGATGTTTGTGTTTTCTGGTCTGTGTTTCTTGCCTGGTTTGATGGCGATGATGGTATCGATTCTAAGGCATCCTAGGCCTTGTGAGGAATCTACTAAAATAAATCCATCTTTGTAGTCGACATCTTCAAGAATGCCTGTGACGACATTTGCTCGTTCTTCACCGGGTTCTTTTGTGACGATTTTGCAGTATTTGCCCACCAGCTTTTCCATATATCGTTTTACCATTCCTTTCACCTACCTTTCCTTTCCTGCCATTCATAACCATGGCAGTTTTTCACATGTAACATGTTCGCAGATGACAATATATAAAGATTCGGCGGTGGACCATCAAATTGTAAAAATCACACCCAGACCATTTTACCATCTCCTCCTGTAGATGAAGCCTTGCTCACCTTTACAAAAACAGAATAACCTCCCTCGAAAGGAGGGCCCTTCTACAAATCTTCCTACAGAGACAAGACTCTTTAGTACAGATAACAATTGTATAACAAGGTATATATATTATTCAGGAGGACTTTTTTATCGAGGAAACCAAAGAAATCATGGATGAAAAAGCACAACTCGGAACAATCGCCGGAATACTCCTTCTTGTATTCATCCTCATAGGAGCAGTTTCCGCCTCGATAATCATAACAGATACACCAATGACCTCCGAAGAAGACCTAACCAATATGACCAATGAAATCGTCGATGAACTCTGCAGCTACCTGCAAATAAAACAAATCGTTGGAAAATACCAGACAATCCAGGGACAACAACGAATCAACAAAATCGCAATCCTAATTAAACCCTTTGTTTCTCAAAACATCGATCTCACCCATATGACCCTGGAACTCAATGATGGAGAAAATTACCAAATCCTGTTTTTCAATGGAACGGCTGGTTCCATCCGTTCCCAATCACTCTTTGAACATCATCTCTGGGAATCGTTGACGAATGAATCCTATGGTCTGCTCTCTACTATTGATAATGACAACTCTATCGTGGATGCACATATGATAAACGAAAATACAGATATGGCTTTCATCATCATAAAGCTCCCCGAGAATAAAGCAATGACACAAGATACACAACTTGTCGTAACGATCCGTCCATCGCCAGGCATAGGCCGAACCGTGACTATCGAAGCGCCCCTTCCTATAAAAAATATCGTTACTCTTTATGAATAGAACATATGGCGGTTATTTTGGCTCTTCATCCTTTAATTTTTTTGTCTTAAGATGATCCTCTGCGGTATGATCAAGACATTTCTCGATCTCGTTGCAGATCCGTAACTCTTCTTTCCAGGTCATATTTTCCTGAACCGGGCCTGAATGGTCCTGACTGGTCTTCATGATATGGTCGATATCTCCAGCGAAGGATTTCTTTTCAGCGGGTATGTCCGAGGATTCCTCTTTCAAAAGACTTGGGCGATTTGCTTTTCTATTGAGCAACGATTCCAACCATCCCGCCTGCTCTTTATTGATAGTTCCCTTGTTTTTCTTCAATTCCTCGAAGAAAGACATCATTTCTTTTGTTTTCAGCTCACCTTCCATCCCTTTCTCAGATAATTGTATCGTGAAATGTTCCACATCGGTATGACTTGTTCGTAACCCACCTTGCAGCTTCTCCAGCTCCATGGTTTTCATAGTGAGATCCTGCTTGATTGTATCAAATTCTTTTACGAGAGAAATAAATCGGGTCTGCTGGGACTCCGCCTCGTTCCTCAGCTGGATCACAGTCAGACATTTTTCGTCTAATTGATCAAGACGTTTTTTAAGATCCCGTTTTATCCGATCGTTCTCCATAGCGCTCTGTTCCTGTTCCTGCTTGAGAAGTTCCAACTCCTGAATATGGCCTGCGAAGTTTTGGTTTGTCTTCTCCAGTTGTTTCTGAAGACTAGTAATTGTTCCTTGCTTCATGTCCAACGCAGTGATTGCTCCCTGCAGGTCTCTTTCTTTTCCTTCTAAAACATTTCTCAGGCTCTGAAGCTCTCCATCCTTTTCTTCGATATCTTGTTTATGAATGAGAAGCTCATGATTTTTTTTCATCAGCTCGTTTTCTTTATCTTTCAGGTCATCGAATAAGTGTTCGACTTGAGATGCTTTTTGCAGAACCGTGGTTTGATTCTCCATCAGTTGCTTTCCGATTTGATCGATGATCTGGTTCTTCGCGAGTATCTCGGTGTGCAATGAATCAAGTGTCTCTTGAGCAGATTTCAGTTCGCTCATATGAGCCTTCAGCTCATCATCTCGTCTTTCCAGCTGTATTTGAAGTGTTTCCGCAACCCGTGTTTTTTCCATTCCAATCATCTGTCGGTCGGATAACTGCTGTTCCAGATCCGCAATCAGCCTACTGCGCACCGTTATATCTCTGTTGAGGGATTCCAGGTGATCCTGCAGCTTTTGAGTCTGCGTCGTAAATTCCATTGTTTTTTTCTCCAGTTCCATATGTACATCACTGAGGAGAGTATCTTTCTGTTCCAGCTTCGATGAGAGTTCCTTGACCTGTTCCTGTTTATCTCGCAGTTCGATGTTTGATAATAAGCTATCAACCCATCTCTTCTCAGAATCCCTGTTTATTAGGTTCAATTCCTCCTCCAGTCCTTGTATCTCTCGTCTGTGTGCAAGCAACTGGGAGTTTCTTTCTTTGAGCACATGGGAGGTTTTTTCAAGGTCTGTCTCAAGTTTAACGATTTGTTCCTCTTTCAGCTGTAAGGAAGTAGTATTGGATTCCAGTTCTTTAAGATGCTTTGTTAGTTCGGTTTTCATATCGGAGAGCTCATGGGTCTTGTTTTTCATCTCGTTTTTTAAATGAGTACATTCTTTTTCTTTTGTCAGCAGTTCCTTATGTTTCCCATCAAGATCCATCTGAAGATGCTCTGCTAACTGTGTTTTTTCTATAAGATGTGTTTGTTCTGTTGTCAATTGTTCTTCGATGTTTTCTATGATACGGCTCCTTGAGTCGATCTCTCCCCGGATCATGTCCAATTCCACTTGGGTCTCCTGAAGCTGTAGTCCTTGCCGATGAATTTCGTCATCCTTTAACATCAATTCCTGTTGTTTTTGCTCAAGGATCCGTTGTGTCTCCAGAAGAGACCGTCTATTATGGAAAAGCTCCTCCTGCAACTGTTCTGCGGTGTTGGAATGCTCAATAAGGCTGGTTTGATTCTCGGTGAGCTGTCTTGTGATATCCCCAATGATTCTATTCCTTGATTCAATTTCACATCCAAGCCAGTCAAGCTCTTCTTGTTTCTGTTCTAGGATATGGTTATGTTTTGTGATTTCTTCATTTTTTTCTTTTACATCCTGTTGTAGAACGCTGATCATTTCTGTAAGCTCAATTCCTGACAGCTGTTGGTCCTCCAATTGTTTCTCAAGAGTCTCGATAACTGTATTCCTTGAGTTGATTTCTCTCTGCAACTCAGTGATTTCTCCGGTTTTCTCCTCTGCTTCGTTAACGGAGACGGTAAATTCATCATTTCTCCGTTGTAACTCTTCTTGAATCTTTCGCGTCAACCGATTGTTATGTTCAAGTTCCTTGCTTAACTGCTCAGTAAAATGATTGTTCTCCACGATCCAATGTTGTTTTTCCATCAATTGACCTTTGATATCCTGGATAAGTTCGTCTTTTTCCTCAATCTGTTGCCGTAGTCTGCTGGACTCATCGGTTTTTTCTTCAATTTCATTTTTCAGGGTATGAAACCCCTGGTCTTTTTTATCCAAGTCCTGTTGTAACCGCATAATGATATCAGTTTTTTGGACCAGCTGCGTTTGTCGCTCTAGGATCTGATGCTCAAGGTCATCAAGAAGTCGATTTCTGATTTCGATTTCGTTACGCAACTCCTCTTCTTCATCCTGTATACTCTCAGGTTCATCCTCTTTTGTATTCCCCCGGTCACTCTTCAAACCCTGATCTTTGACTGGAAGTCTTTCAAACTCAGAAATAATTTCATAAAAATGTTGATTTTCTATCTTTTCTAAGAACAGGTCAATGGTTTCATGCAGTTGAACCGAATCCTCTGGAAAAGTATGATTATCCGAGGTATGCATCCGCGGTCCTCTCCTATGAACTCTGGGGATTGTTTCAGATTTCTTTGAAGGGTGTTGATGGTTTCTTTTTCGATCAAAACCAATGAACAACTTCTTTTTTCTTCTCGGAGAAACCTGTCGGATATTCCTTTTGTCGCCAAGCATTGTGGTATCCTGTTTTCTCTCCTCTTTTAAAAAAACCATTTAACACATACCTCACTTCAACACAGGCCGCATCTACCCTCCGGTACAGGTAATGGGTCTTTTTATTCATTAACATTTCGGAGTCAACGCAGAAAAAAACGACAAGATGATTAAAGATAGAAATAAAAAAAAGAAACATCTGAAGACAAATGCTTACTTTTTTTCATCAGGATGTACTTCTACGAAGGCTTTATAAAACGAAGACACTATCCGGGCAGACAACATGCCAGAATCATGGAACAATTCGAACCAAATACCGATCGAATCACCTTTCGATCTTGAGTTATTACAACGGGAGGTCGGTCAACGTTTTCCCTTCTATGACATGAAATCGAATATCAACACTGTCGCGTTTTTCTGTCGCATCGATGAAGAAACCCTTGAAGAGAAATTCGAATCCCTGCGCATCACATTATTGGAAAAACAGTATATTCCCATGATAAAAAACGAGCATGGGGAACACATCATCTATATCGTAAAAAAACCCCACGGCAAGAAACCTCGGTCCGTCTGGGTTAATATAATCCTACTCATAGCAACCATCTTTACCACCACCCTTGCAGGTGCTCTTCAATGGGTGGATATCGACCAGGTTGATTGGATGAACATGTTCTCAGTCCCCTACCTTTGGCAGGGTTTCATCTTCTTCTCAGTCCCCCTCCTCTTAATCCTAGGTGTCCATGAGATGGGACATTACTATGCCTCAAAAAAACACCATGTTGATGCATCATTACCCTATTTTATACCACTTCCACCACCATTTCTCCTTGGCACGTTTGGTGCCTTGATCTCGACACGGGAACCTATTCCTAACAGGAAAGCGTTACTTGATATCGGGGTTGCAGGGCCACTCTGTGGATTTCTCGTTGCCATCCCTGTATCGTTGATCGGGTTCTTCTTGATGCAACAATCACCAATCCCGCTCCCATCGAACGGAACCAACCTTTCTCTTATGCCACCGCTCCTCCTCCAATGGATGCAGAACCTATTTTCCATCTCGGGGAACTATGTGATACACCCTACCTTATTTGCAGGGTGGGTCGGTATTTTTCTGACAGCCGTGAACCTCTTGCCCGCGGGTCAGCTTGACGGTGGACATGTCGCTCGAGCGATATTAAAAGAGAAACATAAATATGTCAGTTGGTTGGTTATTTTCGTCCTAGCTGCATTGAGTTTCTTTTACACGGGATGGTTGATGTTCGCAATCATCATTCTGCTCTTCATTGGTACTCAACATCAACCACCTCTCAATGAGATAACCCCCTTAGATACGAGACGCAAGCTTCTCGGCCTAGCGATCCTTCTTATCTTTATCCTTTCCTTTGCTCCTATCCCGTTTGGAGTTGAGTAAGACCCCTATTTTTCTCCTTATCATCACCAAGGATTGCATCGTAATGATTTAATACCTCATAATGAATCCTTATCTTGACGTGAACTGTATGAAAACATATATCCAGGTGATGTTCAACAGTGAAGGAGCCGCCCCATCGGAGATAAAAAACCAATTGCTGAACATGGGGTTTAAGGCGACAAAGGGAAACTATGATTTCGTGTTCGATTGGGGACGAGAAAAAGCAGACATTAACGAGCTTATCTTTTTTGCAGATAAGGTCCATGCCGCTTTGAAGAATAGTAAGGTTCTTTTTAATATTGAAACAATCTAAGATCCTTTTTTTCTTTTCTTTTGTTTGATTGTTCCAAGGGTTTTACTCAGAACGCCCATGAGGGTATGGTATTCCCATTTGGATGGAATCGCTCGTCCCATGAGACGTTTGAACAAGATCTTCGTATGTTCCTTCTTGTGTGGCTGGTAGTCAATGTCATCAAGGAGTTGGGCGAAGAATTCATATAATTTCTTTTTCTCAAGAGATCCAATGGCTCTCCGACGCTCAGGGATCAATGCCCCCCTTAGGTAGATTGAGTAAAGGACGATCGTCACCGCATGGGAAAGATTCAATGACAGATAAGATTCGCTTGTAGGGATCTTCAGCATAATATCACAGGCGGCGATCTCCTCATTAAACAGCCCGTAATCTTCCCTTCCAAAAACAAGCCCGATTTTTCCTTTAGCATCAAAAATCGTTTGTGAGAAATCCTCAAGAAGCACTGGATTTCTCAGATGTCTCTTGTCTGTCTTTGATTCAATAGATGAGGTCGCCACAAGGAAATCAAGCTTCTGAGTTGCTTCCTCCAAACTCTTAAATGTTTTTGCATCGTCAAGGATTTTTGTCGCATGCATCGCACGCGCATAACAAGCATTGTCCAGCTCGCAGGGATTGACAAGATACAGATGCGGGATATCAAAATTCATCATCGCTCTGGCTACGGCACCGATATTACCGCTATTCTTCGGCTCGACAAGAACGACATAAAAATATGAAAACGGGTTCTTCTCGGCCATGACAGTCAGATTAGCGGATGTTGAATTCGTCTTCTTTGTCTGACAGCATCTTCTGGTATTTAGACGGGAGCTGTTTGACGGTGCTTTCAAGTTTACTTCGTTTTTTCAGGATCTCTGAGCGTTTATCGGTTTTTAGCTCGTCAAGGACGTATTTTCGTTTTGTAAAGAAACTATACAGGTAATACACACCAACCCCTAGGATTATTAACCCTGCGATGAGGATATAATCATTCCAGATGCCGAGAGGGTCTTTGATGAAATGTAGCGGTGAGGTCACTGGGTCAGCAATGCCGATGAAAAAGAGATATACGACACCCATGATAATGAATAGTGTTGCTGGGATCAGTATTAGAATGCTTAATGCAACGATATATTCGCGTAAAAATCCTATGATTCTTCCACTCATTTTTTCTTCACCTCAATATGATTTAGCATATCTCATCCATGTTTTCGCAGGTGATCCGCACACAGGACAGTGCTCTGAACAATCTGCGTTTTCAATTGGTTCCCCTAATGTATTCCCCTCTAAAACATTTTCTATTTCTAACGCACATCCTTTGTTGCCGCACCAGGGGAGGGCGACAATACCGGTTTTTTGTTTCGCTTCCTCTATTGTTAATACTTGATGCATGTTTTCTTTGAGCAGTTTCTCTGCATTCGCATAAAGTGTGTGTTCAAGGTCCTTGAGTTCTGTTTTGATGGTGTGTTCTGCGTCATTGAGCAAGACAGATTTCTTTTTACCACTGTCTCTTCGTACAAGGGTTAGTTCATTTTTTTCTATATCTCTGGGTCCGATCTCAATTCTAAGTGGTACTCCTTTTAACTCCCAGTCGTAGTATTTGTTCCCCGGGGTTATTTCCCGGTCGTCGATAAAGGATCGGATTTGTTCCTGTAGTAGTTTCTTGTGTAAGGTGGTGCTTGCTTCTAGGACTGCTTGTTCTTTTCCTTTGAAGATGATCGGGATGATTACTACTTGAAGAGGAGCGACTTCAGCAGGCATGATAAGCCCTTTGTTGTCCCCGTGAACACCGATGAGGGCTCCGAGCAGTCGTTCGCTCATCCCATAGGTGGTTTGATGGCAGAACGCATGGTCTCCCTTCTCTGTTTCATAGGAGATTTCATAGGGTTTTGCAAAATTATCACGATATTGGTGAATGGATCCTATCTGCAGGGTCCTTCCAGATGGCATGAGCACATCGATGCTGATGGTATAGTATGCCCCAGCGAATTTATCCCATTCCGGTCGTTTGCTAAAGACATAGGGGAGACAGAGTTTGTTTAGGAGACGGTCTGCGATTTCCTTGTCTTCCTTTATTTGTCGTTCTGCATCCTCGAAATCAACATGGCAGGTATGTGCCTCGAAGAAATGGATCTCTCGAACGCGGATGAACGCCCGTGTCTGTTTGGTTTCATACCGGAAGGTATTGACGATTTGGTAGGTTTTTAACGGCAGGTCCGTGTGGGATCGAACCCATAGCGAGAAGATAGGATACATCGCGGTCTCTGAAGTCGGTCGGAGAAGCCATCGTTCTTCTAGCTGATTGGTACCAGCATGGGTGACCCAGAAAACTTCTTTTCCGAATCCTTCGATATGTTCCTCTTCTTTTTTGAAGAATGATTCAGGGATTAGGAGCGGGAAACAGACTTCTTGATGGTTGGTCTTTGTCATTTCGTCTCTGATGAGTCGGTCGACATGGTTCATCAGCTTCCAACCATAGGGTCTCCAGATGTTCATTCCTTTGATTGGATAGCGTTTATCGCATAAATCGGCAAGCTCGACGATTTCGTTGTACCATTCGTTGAAATCCTCGCTTTTTTTTACTTTTGTCTCTGGCATAGCCTTTCCACTGCTTCAACCAAAAAGAGGTATCTTGTTTTTAAGGATACTGGTTTGATTCTATTGTCCTCTGCCTTCTTTTGCTTTTATACGTAGCTCGGTTGATCTGCATCGTCGGCATCGTTCTGCTTTTGCTGCGTTGGATGCTCCACATTTCATGCAGATTTTCTTGTTTAATAATCGGCTTTCAGCTTCTGGGAATCGCGTCATCGGTTATCGCCTAGGGTATCGAGAATAAACATATTATATTTAAATATGATGCCCTGCTCTTGTTTTTATGATGAATAAAAGATTATGGTATTGGCAGGGTGAGCAATGAAGCGTCGTAGTCATCCCTACCAGAGTCTGTTTTTTGTTTTTTTTATCCTTTATATGATCTGGGTCGTTCTCCTGGTTCTGGCGCCGCTCATGTTGCCAACTGGGACTGTTTCTGACCTTTCTGGTGTTGTGGGATACTCAGATAATGCGGAGATTATCGATAGTCTGCCGTTTCCCTGGAATGGTGTCTATTCTCTTGGTGATACACTCTGTCATCAGAAAGCAGAACGATCTTTGTTCATTAATGGTAATGAGATGCCGTTTTGTACCCGATGTATGGCTATTTGGCTAGGGATTGCTGTCGGTCTAGGGATTATGGTTTTTTTTACGATTGATTTGAATGAGAAATTTTTTATCGCGATTATTGTTTCCTTTGTTCCTTTGGGTGTTGATGGGATAGGGCAGCTTTTCGGGTTCTGGGAGAGTACGAATATCATTCGGATGCTTACTGGTCTTCCTGCGGGGATCATCTGTGGCATTGCTCTTGGTATCATCTATGATGAGATTCGTTCGTTGCGTATTTTCAAGAAGACAGAATCACCATAATTATGCTCAGTGATAAATTTCAAATGATACAATCTCTGTTCGTTCCTGTCTAAAATAAGTGGATTTTCTGATATGATTGGTTGCAGGCTTATTGGAAATCGTTTCTTGAGATTGCCACGATGATGAGTCCAATAAGGGAAAGAATGCTTCCGAGTAAAATTGGACCGATTGTAAATAGACCAAGGATGCCACCGATGACGGCAAGCCCCCATGCTTTCCGCCTCATGGCAACGATACCACCGGCTAGTGTGAAGATTGAAAGAACGGCTCCGATGACACCACAGGTCGTGAGAAACGATTGGAGTTGTTCTGCGGTGATGGGTGATTCTGGTGGGAGCACGTTTTGGATCACTGAGACGTCAAGTGCTAATGCAGAAGCCCATGTCAGCAACCCAAGGAGTCCTGCGATGACTAGAAAGATCCCTGCGATGAGTGGTTTGGAACTGGGTTGTTTTGGTGGTTGGAGTGAATCTTGGGTATAATCATTTATTGATGTTTCACTTGGGATTGGTGTTTCCATCTTTCATACCTCTTATCAATATTGTAAACGTTATTTACTTTTTATGTCTATTTCTTTTTGTGTTCGTTTCCGTCGTTGGCTTTCTTCTAGGATTCTTGGCATGACTTTTTTTGTTGCATACCAGAACAACAGGATGCCGTAAAGGACAATAATGATCTGTAAATAGCTTGTTTGAACGAGGCTTGTCACTAGGATAACCCCTGTTACAACGAGTTGGAGGAGTATCGCGATGGTGAGATATTTCGTTAGTTTTTTTGTATAGATTCCATATCCGATGAGGATTCCTGTCGCAGCATGGAAGAGGATGATTCCAAGAGATCCGATGATTGCTGCGAAGAAAGCCAGGTTTGGTTCATTATATTGTATGATAGCTGCCGGGGTGAACACGGACCCAAATCCAAGCCCCAGAGAGAACCCATAAATCGTTGTTTCTTGTTTTTCCTGAAATCGTCCTAAGTTGAGCACAATTGTCTTAAAAAGTTGTTCAAGAATCGGGAAAAGGATGATGTAGATAAGACCAATCTCCTGTGTAAAAAATTCTATTGCTACGGAGATGGTTCCAATGATAATTCCAACGATGAATGTTAAGAAAATGAGTTTATCTTTGAATTTCCCTTCGAAGCCTTTTAACCCGATGTATAAGAGGATTAAGGCTGGGATGATACCGATGAAGAGACTTGTTTGGAGGATAAAACCGTTCATGGTCTTCTGCGGGTTTATGTCGAAGTGATATATTAATGATTGCCACCACAAAAAATTAAAAATATATAATAGTAATTACAAATGTATATATTTTTAAATATTTTTCTATAAACCTTTTTTTCCTTATTTTACATCAATAATACCCAGGAAATTGAACGCCGAGGGGGAGATTTGAACTCCTGCGGAGCCGAAGCCCCACGAGCTTTCCAGGATTGCCCCCCTTCTGTTGCGATTACCCAGCAACAATTGGAGGAGTTTCTGTCCTTACGGGAGATTGAAGGTTCCTGTAATGATTGGATTAAAGGTATCCAACGCTATCTTCTCAGATATCTTACGTATGTAGACTGGAAGGCTGACCGAGAGAAAACAATCCAGTATCTTACACTGGAGAGAGGAAAGTGTAATATCTCTACATATCGGAAGAAAGTCCTTCAGATTCGTAAGTTCTTGATGTACTGTGGATACCAGTGGGTCCAGGGAATTAAGCCACCCCAAGAACCTGAGATAATCATTAAGCATATTTCTCCTGAAGCTATCCAGAAGACCCTTCAGATAGTATCATTATCTAAGGAAAGTGTACGCTATAACGCACTAATCCTCCTGGGAGCCACGTCTGGACTACGTTCTGAAGAACTTTACCAGCTAACTCCTGAGGATATTGACCTGAATAATAGAACCATCCACGTGGTCCATAATCCACTCCAGGGTAAAACAACCAAGACAAAGCACAGTAGAATCTCCTTCTTCACCATTGAAGCTCAACAGGCTCTTTCTCAGTATCTCAAGAGTAACACGCTTTCTCCTCTCTTTCCCAAGGGTCAATGCATCCAGGCACTCAAACAGGCCCCTATCCGTGTCAAAGACCTAAGGAAGTACTTTTCTCAATCTTGGGACCGCTCCTGTGGACCCACTAGTGTCAAGAAACTGCTGATGGGCCATTCCCTTCGAGGAGACATTGACCTTTCTCATTACAATAATCAATCCCCTGAAGAACTCAGAGGAATCTATGATAAAGTGATGGATGGGGCGAGTAGTAGTGTATAGGGTAATGATAGCTATGATGATGTAGTGATGTATAGTAAATACCTATACCTGTTGGTACCTTACCTGGTCTAGGGTAGGGTAATATTAGTATATCATAAAGAGTAATAGCATACATAGTCATAGGATAGTAAACACATCAATCTATAGGGACCTTACCTGGCATCAGTGTAGGTAGTATAGGGTATACAATAAGGGATGATACCATACTAAGACACAGGATACTAAACACACCAATCATATGATATCTTACCAATAAGCCTGATTTTTACTAAATAGAAATATTGCTTTAATAGTAATGATTTTTTCCTTAAAATTGTATATATATGCTATGTTTCTGTGTAATCTGTAATTTTAGGCAGTTTATCATTGATAAATTATTATAGGAGAACATTGCTATTATATTGTAAAGGAGGAAACAAACTTGTTAAAAAATTCACTGATAAAAGCTATGGTATATGGGCTTCTTCTACTGTTACTAGCCTCAGGTACCACTTCAGGACTATTGGAAACACAAAATCAGAAGCATACGCCAAATATTGCTTCTGAAAATGAGAGTGGGTATCCTTTTGTGGGCTCCATAGACGTCCATTGGAATGGACGATTGTTGACCAGACCACATGGAACATGTGGGTATCCAGCTGATCGTAATTATTCTTTTCAAGTCCATTATGGAGTTGGACAACAACTTAGTTTTACTGTAGTGTGTTATGCTACAGCAAAAGACAGTCTTCTCCCTATTCCACATCTCTCGTTATTTTACGCAGAAATCCGTGACCATAATGGAGATTTAATAGGAAAGGCGTCTATGTTTAATTCGATGAAGACGAAAGATAATCTAAATTTTAGCATGACTCTCAATGCATCAGTAATTCCAAATAACGTGGGAGATACGGAAAATTTCACAGTCACGCTTAAAGGCTGGGGTTGGCCCTCAATATTAAATTCAATAATTAACCCTCTTGAGTGTACTTATCAGATATGGGTTACTTATACAGAGGAAGGCTGAACAATCCAGTTATCATCTTAAAACATAAACGTTAAAATCGTGTCAATGCTTCTGTTCAGTAAGGATATTCTTTTTATAGGAGAACATTGTTATAAAATAATAACGGAGGAATGAAGAATCATGAGAAAGAAATTGATAATGGTTTTAATAATCGGGCTGTTGTTCACAAGTACGCTCCCATTGACAATCGGATCTCCTGAAAAAACTGTGTGCGGGAACGGGGATTATAATCTCGTTGTATCTATCGATCCTGACAGAAGAGTTTCCCGTCGAATTTATACAGAAGGCGTTACAGCACAATTTATTGTTTGGGTTCACAACGAAGGACCTAATACCTCAGATGCAATCACCGTAAACGGTAGCATCACAAGGATAATAGGACGAAATTCTGGAGAGTCAATACCTTTTTCATGGGATATTACTCCACTGAATATCCGCTGTGGTCTTGGAAAATTAGCATCTTCTTGGTGTAATAATAATGGTGCGTTATTCGGCGTTTTTAGAGTATATGCAACCATAGATAATCTTGACAACAACCCAGATGATAATACTGCTTCATTCATATTCATCAGTCTAACAATACCAAGGAAATATTAATTATAAAGCATCGGAAAGTCAAGATGGATAAGAAACCTCTGATTGGTGTAAGTATCCTGGCTGTGGTTCTTCTTGTTCTGGGTTCTTTGAGTAATGTGGTGGGGTATCAAACAGTCCAGACCTCTCAACAGAACGTCATAAACGAGAGAATCAATCAGAAAGAGTTGTTGTTCCAGACCATTGTTGATATTGCGAACAACAAG
>DAJP01000075.1:24468-24847 GCA_002496355.1 Euryarchaeota archaeon UBA346
AGATACAGCGAATCATCCTGAAAACCCAGATGAGCAGAGGAATATTCCCAACAACTGAGTTTCCTGTTCTCACAAAGAACCAACTGAAACAGATGTATTTCATTAGTTTAATTCTTTCAAAAACTATCAGTAAATCAAAGATACACACAATACTTGAGAAGTATCAATTCAGTAATCAAGAGACACGAAATGAAATAACTGCATTCATTGAAAAGAATGCGACACTCAAAGGCGAAATAACTCAGGTACAGAACTCTGAATGTGAATGTGAAAATGAGGAAGCAACAGAATGGAAATTCCCAATTTCCTGTACTATCTTAATTATTTTATTGATGATGTTCAACATTGTATATATCATCCAGATGAACTTATTTAATGG
>DAJP01000062.1 GCA_002496355.1 Euryarchaeota archaeon UBA346
AAGATGCTGTCTTCTTTTAACGCAAGCTTCATGACTTGTTTGAATAAATCTATATTATTTTTTCCAGATGGCGGATGGAGGACTGTCCCATTCTTGTCTTTGCTTAAAATAATGATAGTATCATCGATCTTTGCATATCGGTATTCGACATAGTTTCCCCAACTGATCATGGTGGTGAACAGTTCACCGCTATGTAGGGGTGGATAGTGCTGGTAATGTGCATCAAATATCGGTTTATCCTCTAAATGGATTTTTTTAAAATCATCAAGAGACAGCATGGGTTATTTCTCCTTTGTGTACCGCAGGGGGATGTGTTGTTCCATTGGGGTGAATCCCAGGGTTGTGTAGAACTGGCTGCTTCCTGGTTCTGCGATTAATCCAATCCAGATGATTCCTTTGGAAAGGCAATGGTCTATCAATCTTTGTACTATTTTTTTTCCGATGCCTTTGCTTCGATAGGATGCTAGAACCACGAGGTCCTGGATGTATGCATCAGAGACGCCGTCGGAGATGGTTCGTCCCATTCCAACTGTTTTTCCGGTTTTTTTGTCGATAGCGACCGCGAACGTATGACTCCCAATAATTAAGAGGGGGATCCCTGCTGGGTCATAGGTATCTTTCCACCAACCACCTTCTTTGTAGAGCTGGACGATGTCATCGGTTGGCCAGGATGTTACAAGACGTATTTCTATCTGTTCTTTTTCCATAGAAAATCCAGGATTTACTGGGAGTTTAGCAGGAGCTATGCTCAATGGCATTGTAGGGACATGCATTCACACATGCGCAGCATTCAATGCATTCTGCGATTTTTTTTGCGACTGCTTTTCCATCGACAAGTTCGAAGATTTCAACGGGGCAGGCAGTGACGCATTCACCTGATCCTTTGCATTTATCATAATCAACAGTGATTGTGATGTTTCCTTCTTTGAATTCTTTTTTCATAGAATACTTACCTCTTTTATGACACAGTCTGTAACATCTTCTATTATTTGAGATTTCTTGTTTGCTGTTCTTGAGCTTGTGAATATATATCAATGTTTTTTTATATAAAAATCGATCTGGAAAAACCAAAAGACTAATGAGCGTGTTTTCCTTTCGTTTTATGTGAGGGAAAATAGGTGCTTCGTCGTGCGAATGAATTAGCTTCTATTATACGGGATTCTTCTACGGTGCATATTGTCACCCATATCGATGCGGATGGTATTACCGCGGGGGCGATTGCCTCGGAGACCCTGCGGAGACTTGGGAAAAAGTATTCGATTGAATGTATCAAGCAGCTTGATGAAGTGACGATTAAGAGGCTTTTGGAGGGAAATCATGAGCTGGTATGGTTTACGGATCTGGGGAGTGGGATTAGTAAGCAGTATCCGGAGATGAAGAAGATCATTACTGATCATCATGAATGTCCACCGGATTCTGATACGTCGTTTCATCTGAATCCTCATCTGTTCGGACGGGATGGGTCCTATGAGCTGAGTGGGGCTGGTGTGACATATTTTGTCTCCAAGGCGGTCAGTGAAAAAAACAAGGATCTTTCGAGTCTTGCGATTGTTGGGGCTATCGGTGATCTTCAGGATAGACGTTTCTGTGAGCTTCGGGGTCTGAATACTGAGATTGTGAAGGATGGGAGGGAAGCGGGGGTGCTTCAGACCGTGAAGGATATCCGGTTTTTCGGCAAGGAGACTCGGCCTTTAGCGAAACTCCTTCAGTATGCGTCTGACCCGTTGATTCCTGGGGTGAGTGGTCGGGAGGATTCCTCTGTTGCGTTTTTACAGGAGCTGCAGATCGAGTTAAAGGAGAAAGACTCTTGGCGGACCTGGGTGGATTTGCGCAAGGAGGAGAAGCGGAAGATTATCTCCGCGATTATTCAGATGCTTCTGTCAAAAGGGTTCGGGTATCAGGTTGCGGCACGGGTGTTAGGAGAGACATATCTGCTTTGCCGGGAGGAGGAAGGAACAGAGTTGCATGATGCAAAAGAGTTTGCGACCCTTCTGAACTCGACGGCACGGTATGGGCAGTACGAGGTGGGTCTGCAGGTCTGTCTTGGGGATAGGGGGAAATGGTTGAAAGAAGCCTTGAACCTCCTAAGTGGTCATCGTCATAACCTTGTCGAGGGTCTGCAGTTCGCAAGGGAGGAGAAAATCCAGAAGCGGACCTATGTTCAGTATTTCCATGCCGGTGATGGTATCCGTGATACGATCATTGGTATTGTCACCAATATGATGCTGAACACAGAGGAGGTCGATAAGGCGCTTCCTCTCATCGGGTTTGCTCATACGGAGAATGGTGACGTGAAGGTCTCTGCGAGAGCGACACAGGACCTGGTTGACCGAGGATTGGACCTTGCTGTAGCATTGACGCATGCGGCACAGGAGATCCATGGTGTCGGGGGTGGTCATAACATCGCGGCTGGGGCGACGATACCAAAAGGAAAAGAAGAGGAGTTCCTGCAGTTCGTGGAACGTGAGATAAAACTTCAGCTTGTCTCTTGAGCGGTTTTATAGACCTTTTCAACAGTAACTTCGAAGAGTAATGTTTCCCCTGCGAGTGGCTCAAGGCTGTATCCTGCTTTTTGGATGTCCTCTCCATAGAAATAGGAGATGTACATGCCGGGGATGTCTTTGTAGATTCTTGGGAGAATATAGGTTCGGTTGAACGTCAGCTCCTTGTAGACATCCATGTAGCTTGGTTCTGGGCTTTGATCATTGGTGATGGTGACATTGATCTGGTCGCCAATGATACTATTGACATGAATTGTGATGTTGACCATCCCGGAGTACCCGGGGGTCTGGAACGTGTAATTCTTACCGACAATGGGTGAGCAGACGACAGTTATAGTATCGTTGTTCCAGGTTGCGGTGGTCGCATTTGGGAAGATCAGCATTTGTTTTTCCCCGTATCGGACATCTTTTACGATGGTGGTGAGGTTCGTGCTTTTTGTCGGTGTGGTTTTTACGGTCACCTCCGTATCAGTGATATTGATAATGGACGTTGCATTTTCCCAGATGTAGTAGGGTGGGGGGTAGATGACCATTTCTGATTCATTGGTGCTCTGGAGATTATTGATGACGAGTTGTGGCATGGTAAAGATCCCAAGGTTCTCCATCTGGATCCATTTCACGGTGAGATTCTCGGTGGTGTAGTTGATTACTTCAACGGTCTGGTTCATTCCAAAGGCGAGATATTGGCTGGTGAAGATAGCTCCTTCGCCGAATTTTTTCGCTCCATAGGCATCCTCTGGCGGGATCGGGCCGATTGTTTTTGTTTGGCCTTCTTTCATCCCGATGATTCCATTCATGAATCCTTTGATCATACCAGCGGTATACCCTGATTTCGGGGAGGTCGCACTTGCGTTGAAGCTGACAAATATCTTCAGTGGTGTCGCACCTGTTTTATTCGTAGTGTCATTATATGATGAATCAAAAACCGAGTTATTTGACGCGTATCGACCGATGTAGTTTACATCAGCGCAATCCCCTTCGGCTATCGTCAGTTTCTCTTTGAAGAGATTTTCAAAAATGTCTGTATTGACAGCGGTAACAAAGACGGATAAAGCTCCGATGACGATTATCACTAGCGCGATAAGGGCGATTTTTTCCTTCTGCATGAGCGTGCTGAATGAAATTGATATATATTAATCTAAGCCCGGTGTTCTTTCCATATCAGACCAAGACAGGTTTTTATGAATTTTGCTCCGAGAACCGCGGTTTGCCCCTGGTCATAGGGCGGGCAGACTTCTACAAGATCACAGCCAATGAGCTGAGGCGAAAACGCCTCGATGATTGCTATCACCTGCATCGGGTTGAGGCCACAGGGTTCTGGTGTGCTCGTCCCCGGTGCATAGGCTGGGTCGACCACATCGATATCCAAAGTCAGATAGATTTTTTTTCCTTTCAATTGTGTTTGTGTCTGTTGGATGATTTTCTGCATCCCCTTCTCATTGATGGTGTAGGCATCACGGAAAAAAAGCCCAAGTTGTTGTGCGTGTTCGTATTCTTCTTTTTCTGCAGACCGAAGCCCAAGCACGGCAATGTTCTTGATAGGGATATGGTCCGCGATACGTCTTATCACACACGCATGGTTATAGATATCGTGTTTGTATTCCTGGCGGAAATCCATGTGTGCATCAAGGGAAAGGACCGCGATATCGTTTGGGAATGCTGAGACGATCCCTGGGGTGATCGAATGATCCCCCCCGATAGCTATCGGGATTTTCTGTTTTTTTAACAGTGTCGTGGTAAAGTTTTTTCCAAGGGTGAACAACTCTTTGGAGTTGAGCTTTTGAACATCAAGATCCCCATAATCATGGACGGGGATGTCCTGATAGTCAATCCCTGTTCGCAGGTCGAACCGTTCGAAGTTCCAGCTGGCCTGGCGTACCTCGGAGGGTGCTTTATCTGCCCCATGGCGGAAGGATGATGTTTTTTCGTAGGGTACGCCAAAGAGAATGAACGACGCAGCCTCAAAGCTTGCTTCTGCATCTGCAAAATAATTCGGGAACTGCATAGTGACCGAAGCCTACTGGATTTCTTTCTTTTTCCTTTTTTTTAAAACAGTTAGACTCTTGTGATTTTTCGTTTCCCCATCGCTTGGAGGTACAGGATTTCTTTTCCTGGTTCGAGTTGGCCTTTAAGGTCTTCTGGGATAGGCATTTCAAAAGTTTCGTAGGTCTCCATATCCATAAGCTGAACAACATCAGAACCCATCAACGCGAGGATCTGAGCGCTTCGCTTGTCAATGATAGGGACTCCAACCTTGTGTTTCACGGGATGTACGACACTGCGTTTCTGCTCATCGAAGATACCGACAGCATCAATCCGTGCCTTTGCTTCACCATGCTTCCCCGGTTTTGAGGTAGAAATACTCTGGATCTTGCATGGTTCTTCATCGATCAATACATATCGACCTACTTTTAATTCTCGTACTTCAGCCATTTCTTTCATGCTGTTTCACCTTTTGGGAGTTTATAGACGATGTCATGCTCCCGGACCTTGTCTTTTACCTTGATTCCAATTGCATCCCCTGTTTTAGCGATCTCAACAGGAACTCGGTTGATCTCCATCCGGTCTATGAGTTGAGTAAAGTCTGTGTGAGCGCCAACAAAATGAACCGTATCACCGATTTTCAGCTCTCCTTCCGTGATTTTAATAGCGGCAACGCTGATATGTGAGAAGAAATGTTCTATGATTCCGATTTTTTCTTCCACCATAGCTATTCACAACCCCGTAATATGAAAAGGTATACTTAAGTCTGTCACCTTTCTCCTGATTAGACGACGAGTTCAAAGATAGCTTTTTTCCCATGTTTTGTGCAGATGAACGCCTCCCAGTTATCATCCCAGAGCATCTCGTTTTTGCATTCAGGACAAGCCAGACTTTCAATCACTGTCCGCTGGCTCTTCACCCGGGTTTTCACCACCTGAGCTGGTATTTTCTTCCCTGGGTCTAATGAATCAATGACATAAACGATGCCCTCAAGCGGTAAGTAAGGAGTACTATCACTTTTCATTCGTTTTTTCCGGTAGGCTTTCATTTGGATCTTATATTTTTCCATCATTGTTTGTCTTCGGCCCATAGCTTCACCACAATGTTTGAATAAAAGGAATAACATGTTTCTTTATTAAGCTCTTTCTCTATTGCAAGACTCGGTATGAGCATTGAACAGTTTGGTTTAGATCCTCAAATTCAGGAGATTCTTCGGAATCAGGGTATTATAGAATTATATCCTCCTCAGGCGGAGGCGTTGCCGTATGCGTTACGGGGGGAACATCTCGTCTTGTCTATTCCCACCGCTGCAGGCAAAAGCCTGGTGGCGTATTTGGCGATCGCACAGCGGTTGAAACAGGAGGGTGGAAAAGCGTTCTATATTGTGCCT
>DAJP01000079.1:0-5600 GCA_002496355.1 Euryarchaeota archaeon UBA346
TTGATGTGATGGCTTTTTGAGGAATGCAGCACTTGGATGAGTATGACCTTGGCGATGATATTTGGGTACTTTTCTAAAATCACGGTGCTGAATTTCTTTGCGTCACGGAGAGTTTTTGCAGTCAAAATGATCATCCAGTCATATTCTCCATGAAGGTAATAGCTACCTTCGACAATGATTCCTTGTTTTTCATATTCCTCGTCGAAATATATGTATGCGATTTTTTTACTTGTTTCTCTGTCTACCCTGTTCATCGAGCGTTTTATTAAGATGATATATCTGAGACGCCCTTCTTTTTTCTCATCGGTTATCGCGGTATATCCCCAGATGACACGATCTTCCTCCAACTGTGCCAAGATACGTTGCACCCTCTGTCGTGAGAACCCGCAGGATTTTGCAATGGAGCTGATGCTATCTTTGGAGTTTTTTTGAAGCGCGGTCAATATCCGCAACTCGTCTGAAGTGAGGAGCTCCGTTTTCTTTTTTGAGCTGGTTTTCATAGGAAATTACGTTACTGAAACCCGATTGGATTTAAAAAATTTCCCTCCTGAAAAAAAATCTGGTATGATACAGAGGTCCGATGTGGAAAATGATGTCTTTTCACAAAAAATGAACTGGTAAGATTGTTCGTATCCTCTTTTGTTATATTTATATATAGGGAACAGATTTCTTTCTCCATCTCAAGGAGCATTCGAAGGTGTCATCTATGGATGAGGAACCACAGTATATGAAAAACGAGTCGGAAGGTCTTGCCTGGAGAATTTCTTTATCGATCCTTGTCGCAGTGGGTTGGCTCGCATTCCTCCTCATATGGCTCTTATTTTATTCGAGTCAGTATCCGTGGGAGAAGAATGTCGCAGTGTTCCTCCTTTCCCTGCTGGTTCTTGTTGGGATCCTGGGAGTTCCTTGGGCGTACTGGGCGTTCAGAAAACAGACCCTCCCTGAAAAAGAAATGTGGAGACAGAAAGGGTTCCAATGGCGGTTTTTTGCCTCTATTCTCATCGGGCTTTCCTTCATCCTTTTTTTGATTTATTGGTTCTGGGCGTTGGCTGAACCATATGGGTTCTTTCAAAATCTAGCGATTTTCATCATCACCTTGTTGATTGCGGGGGGTCTTGCAGCTGCCCTGTGGGTCCCCTGGGGCATGAAATACGGTCCTTAGTATGACCACCGGAAGAAAGAATAACCTGCTATAAGGAGACATTCAACAACCCCTCGTTATTCATCTTTTTTTCTCTTCTTTTGTAGGATGAACAGACCATCCAGGAATACCGCAAGGATCCCTGTGATAAAAACCATGTCAAACACACTGGCTCCTCCGATGACTGCACTGCGCATGGTTTGGGTCTCATACTGAAGGAGACTCATCAGATGCAGCCCATCTGCACCAAGAAGCACCCCAAGGGTACCGATGATATAAGCAAGCGGTGCTGCTTTTTTCTTCTCCGTCCAGGTTAACAGGATAGACAACCCGCTTGCAACGATAATGGGAAGGATCCAATATGGGAATGCTGAAACGATCCCTTTCTCAGGATCCGGGGAGGTGACAAAAAATGTCACGAGGGTAACAATCCCAATACCCAGGAGAATCCTGACTGGTTTTATTTTGTTCTTTATAAAAAGATAGATACTGAGCACTATCGGAATCACTGCTCCACCGACATTGATTCCTACCATCCAATTTGTCTGATACCGAAACAAGGGGATGTTAGACACGTTGATTCCAATATATTCGTCGATTATCCCTGATCCCAGGAGAAACGAGACAAAGACTATTAGAATCGCTTCAACGGTAGAAAACCCCATGTCATTGAATGCCTTTGTGATGATGAGATACACAAAATACAACACAAGAATCGGAAGGAGAATGAGAAAAAAATAGTATACGAATTGAGGTAAAAATGACGCAGCAGCGATCACTATGTCCACCTTGAAAGATTAGATAAAAGAATTCTTTATAAACTTACTGAACAGAAACCTCTGGTTTTTTCCCTCCTCTTCTCGAGCATGATCCTCCCGGAAAATGAAAGAAATGATTCAGGAGGATGAAAACCCTGTTTATAGTGGATATTTTTACTACTATAATCGAAACATATATATAATGGCCAATCATATAATCATTACATTCAAAGGGGGCAAATATGAGTAATAAACGAGATTTTAAAAAATCAAGAATAGAGGCAGTTGTCATAGCGCTCTTATTTATAGGAACCGCATTAATTGTGCCAATAAATACTATCGCTACGAACCCACAAACAAACTCGACAACAAACAATGATTCGCAAAAGAATTATTATACCGAAGGAAGCGAAGGACCATTTGTTTTAGATCGAAGTTACTATCTAATGGAAGAAAACCCAGCATCCATGAACGCTGCAGATAACGATGACGCAGGATATAAGAAAGATGCTGGTCTGGACCTCCCAAGATCCTTGGCATTATACCCAGGGGAACTAGTCGATGAAACACCAGGTCGTGGGAGATCAGGGAAAATCTCCTCAACCGATAACAGTGACTGGTATTTCTTCTCTGTCTGTCAAGGCCAACAGATCGTCTTCTCCGTAACACCACCCTCCGGGTTTGACGTCGATATCTCCTTATGGACCTCTGCGGGAGTCATGATGACCTCCTCGAATAACTCTGGAAGCGTCACTGAAACCATGACCTACACCGCAACTTACACCGGAAAATGGTACGTCTGGATAAAATACGTCAGTGGAACAAGCACAGGGCAATACACCTTCACAGTAAGCTTCAGCAATCAGAATGATGCGAACAGCGGTGCTGATGCCCCGAACGTCCGTACTTCCGCGTTGCTTCTCGCACCAGGGACCTACTTTGGATTCGTCGACATGAACGACCCCTACGATTGGTATAAGATCCAAGCCACCACTGGTCAAGGGATAAACGTTTCATTGAAGATGAAGGATCTCTCCTATCTTACCGATTTTGACCTGCAGCTTTACAACCCAAACGGGGTTCTTGTCTTCGAGGGTAACCAATACTATGATGATGTTTTCAACTACCCGGCTGACATCACCGGTCAATGGAGCATCCGAGTCGATATCTTTCCGGGATGGGTTGATTGTCCTCACCCAACAGAATGGAGTTATTACTCCTATGGTTCCGGGGCGTATAATCTGACTTTGATGCTTCAGACTAGTGGTGTAGCACCACCTGGACCAATCCCACAACCTGACATGACGCCCATCGCAAAAACATACAAGATCACAAATGATGCCGCGAGCACCAAAGACGACTTTGCTTATCTAGCTGCCATCCCCGCTTGTAACTACCTTGATGGCGGACAACGGTATCTCGCACCAATCATTTACACTGGTGATACCACACCAACCGCGTATTACGATGATGAGACGTCCTTTGGAACCGTTGATGATACCACTCAATACCTTGTCGCTGATTGGAATGCCTATCTTGCAATATTTGGAAAGACACCTGAGCAATATACCCTTGCTGCAGATCCTATCCAAGCCGCTGCTGATATCGCACAAAAGGACTGGACAACGTCTCAGACCGCAGTCGTCGCTGTCGATGGATCAGGTTTTGAGGACACTGTGAAAACCGTCCTGAAACGAACAGCAACCCTGAAACGACAATCAAGTGTTGAAACAGTCGCCGGTGACAGTACAAAAATAAAGAGCATCGGAGGCTCCTATGGATACCCGATTTTCCTTGGACCGAAATGGTGTGCTTTGAACATCAGCATGTATGGAGCTGGAGGAGCGACACCAACGATTGGAGCAATTCTCCCCTTGTATATGACGATGGCTCAGGATTGGTGGCCAATCCCCAATGATGTGACCGTCGGACCAAGAGACGATATGTTTTACCCAGTGAACCGCATGGGTATCTGGGTTGCAGGAACCGATATCGTCAACCCTGGATGGACCATTAATGTAACAAAAATCGCTGGGGACCGCTATCGATTTAAAGTCGCAAATGCAGACTCCGTGATTAATGCACAGCTCACAACGACAGAAGCATCTGACCTGTTAGTCTTCCTCATCGATCCACAAGGAAACCTCAGAGCACCAACCATGCCTGCTTGGAATGGACCTGTCAATCCCATCCATGTCTGGAATGGACTGGAGAACCCACCCGCGAACCCCTGGAGATGCTGGCGGCCTGCTCCGCACACCGAGTTTTCAGCTGAAGTACTGCACCCAGAAACCGGGTTATGGACCGCGATTGTAGTACCACGAGACCCAGGTGGGACAAATACGAAATACAGTCTTACCGTCGATGTGAGAACCGTCAACCCAGACCGCGCTGATGCAACCATCTCCGCTGCGAACGCAGCTGTCATCGCCTCATTGAACCACTATCCATTGCTTTACGTCACCCAAGATAGCGTACCAGCTGCGACCGCAAGTGCGTTCACTGCCCTTGGTGTCACAAAAGTCATCTTTGTCGAACGCGGTGAAATTGGAGCTGGTGTACGCGCTTCTCTTCCAACGGTAGAAAAAGACCTTAAGACCATGCAAGAAATCGTTGATGAGATCAAGAGCTATCCTGACTCAGAAAACTATGTTACAGTCACTTCAACAAAGACCGGGGAAGGATACTTCGCATCTGCAGCGATGCTGGCAGCTTACCATGGCGCACCAGTCATCCGTGTCGAGGATGCACCTGATGGTGATCCTGCTTCAGTCGGGCAACGGATTCATACCTGGCAACGCTGGGATGGAGATTTCTACCACGGTTCCCGATCCACAGGACATTTACCAGAATCCGATGCGCCTGTTGAACAAAACAAATTGAAAGTCTACATGACCTTGGTAAAGTTCTTCCTTGGTGCGAACGTCTCAGTCCCACCGTATGGGCTTGATGCAAAACGATACTGGAATGAAGAGATGTACACAAAGTTCCACAATTACATCGTCAGTCTCGGTCTCGAGCTTGACGGCCAAGAAGGATACGTCACGGTCGCTCCACGAGATGATATCACCCTTGAGTTGCATTCTGCTCTCATGGGGAACAACTCCTATGCTGGTGACATCCCTGGGACCACCCCTGCGTATTCCAGTGATATTGTCGTTCGGAACATCCTCTACTCCGCATTGGTCTTTGCCAACCCCAACAGAAACGTCACCTTGACTCAGTTCATGAACTACCCTGATGGTGGATCCTGGAGAACCAATGATGGGAAAACAACTGCTTCGTTCTCCAGTCGAGATGTCAAGAACTCCTTCAGCTCACATCTTAGGACTTATGAAGGTCACTGTCTGTGGGTCGCTCATCTTGAAGCAATGAACGAAGGTGCCAGTGCCATGTATTATTCAGGGCATGGGACTGGAGGAAGTGGTATCTCTGGTCAATACGTCCAGACAGATGACTGTAACTATCCAGATCAGATCTGGTGGGACGCATGGCGTGGATACATGTTCGACAACTGGAAGACCTCTCGAGACACCGGGATGGTATGGTATAATGCAGAACCGCCAACCCTCTACGATATCATCCATTACAAATGGGTCGATCAGTTGTTGGAGAACCTCCACAGTCAAGCAACCTTCTACATGTCCTGTACAAGTGCGGATGGAGACATGCCGATGATCTATCTTGATCATGGTTCCGTC
>DAJP01000079.1:5921-18344 GCA_002496355.1 Euryarchaeota archaeon UBA346
TGTTCTTCAGAGACGTGATGATCGATGGAGAACCCATTGGGCCTGCGTATACAAAACAAGTCTGGCTGCACTTCAGAGACTTTACCACCAGTGACCCGACCGCGATGTATGGAACATCATCCATGCAGGTCACCACCATCCAGTGCATCTACGGTGACCCAAGCCTCATCGTGTATAGTCCTGAGTGGCACGCACCAGTACCCATAGATGCGTAAACACGCATCTCCCCTTTTTTTTCTTTTTTTTTAATTTGATTTTCACAAAAATCCTGAACCATAAATACTTTTCAAATACTGTTCTTTTTCTTCTATAAAGACGAGAACATTTGTCAAGAAAGAGGGTTTTGAATGAGTGAATGGAAAACTCCGGAGCAAGGGAGGAAAAAGTTTAAATGGAATAAAAAAATTTTTCTCCGGAGTCATTTTCCCAGAATTAACAATCGTTAATAAACTTTGCGTGATAAAAGCTAGTCCGTGTGATGCAACCTCGTTTAGTTACCTGAAATGAATTGAAACAAGTACACATGAAATAGTAGATCATCCGGTTGTCATTTAATTCGAAAAAAAACATGATTGTTAAAACTATGTTAATACTTGTCCGATACAGATATGGAAACGTATCGTTTAATCACGCTCGTTACATATTTTAAACACGGTTTTCATTCTTTAATTTCACGGTGTTTACGAAATTTATATCCGTAATAAATAGCACCAGTGTATCCATCTTGTTGGATCTTCCGAAAAGTGCTTTCGACCTTCATGCCGATTTTTATCTCATCAAGAGGGCAGTCGACAATCTGTGCGGTCACCTGTGGCCCTTCCTCAAGTTTAATGATAGCGATGGGATAGGGTGTTTGTTCTTCGAAACCACCGGGGCCGACATGGATGATACTGTATGTGATGACCTCTCCTTTTCCAGAGAATTTCATCTCCTTCATCTTCCCAATGCTTTTCCGTCGACAAATCGGACAGGATTCTCGTGGTGGGAAGAACATACGGCCACAGTTTTCACATTTGTTTCCCATGAAATTATACCGCTGGGGGATCTCCCTCCAGAATCGTGCCACGCCTTCCTTCATTGTTACATCGCCTCCATGATATGTACAACACAAGTGGCTCCTGAGCCACCCACATTATGGGCAAGTCCTATTTTTGCGTCCTTTACCTGTCGTTTCCCCGCCTCGTTTCGCAATTGCATAGTGAGCTCAACGATTTGAGCGACCCCTGTCGCACCCACGGGGTGGCCTTTTGCTTTAAGACCACCGCTGGTGTTGACGGGTAACGAGCCGTCCATGGTCGTGATTTTGTTGTCAATAGCGGTCCCGCCTTTTCCTTTCTCGATAAAACCAAGATCTTCGATCGCGCAGATCTCTGCGATCGTAAAACAGTCATGGACTTCTGCGAAATCGATGTCTTTTGGGGTGAGGTTTGCTTGTTTATAGGCCATTTTTGCTGCATGGATCGTTGCATCAAGTGTGCAGATATCACGTCGTCCATGGAGTGCAAGCGTGTCAGACGCTTGTCCAGAGCCGATGATTTTGATTGGTTTATCCGTATATTTTTTTGCTTTTTCCGCTGCGCAGAGTACCACTGAGGCGGCACCATCGCTGACTGGTGAGCAATCCATGAGCCCCAAGGGATATGCCACCATGGTCGCTCTCATAACTGATTCGAGGGATATTGGGGATTGATACTGTGCATACGGGTTGTTGACGCCATTGGCATGATTCTTTACTGCGACCTGTGCGAGTTGTTCTTTTGTCGTACCATATTCATGCATATGCCGTGTGGCAATCATCGCGTAGATACCTGGGAATGTCGCTCCGAAGAACGCTTCCCATTCCTGGTCTGATGCCGCAGCAAGGATGTCTGTTGCTTCAGAACCCCCGACATCGTTCATTTTTTCTATACCACCCACGACGACCACGTCGTTGATACCCGATGCGATGGAGAGGTATCCTTCGCGTATCGCAAGGCTCCCAGATGCGCATGCTCCTTCGACGCGGGTTGCAGGGATATGAAGATGGGAAAACCCTGAGACTTCAGCGACAAGCGCCCCGATGTGCTCCTGGTCGACGAACCTTCCAGAACTCATCGATCCAACATAGAGCGCGTCGATGTCTTTTCCTTCTATTTTTGCATCAAGGATTGCTTTTGAGCCTGCTTCGGCGATGAGCTGACGAAATGATTTGTCCCACAGCTCGCCAAATTTCGTTAATCCTACTCCTATGACTGCTACATCTCTCATTCTTTTCACTCCAGGAATAATAAATTGGTCATTTTTGAATAGACACCGTAATCGACGTATTCTTTATTTGCGACCAATTCTGCTACAGAGGGTGCCTTTTGTCTGGCGAGTCGCTTGATGTTCTCCGTAACGGTCATGTCGAACCCGTCGCTTCCCGCACCCGAACCGTAACTGGTCATGAAAATCCGGTCCCCTGGTTTTGCGACATCAAGGACTGATGCTAGACCGATCATCGATGCACCAGAATATGTATTGCCGATGTAGGGCACCATGAGCCCTTGTTTGACTTGATCCATCGTAAAACCGAGCTTCTTTGCCACGTTCACCGGGAATTTTCCATTTGGTTGATGGAAGATAGCATACGTGTAATCTTGTGGTTTTGTGCAGGCAGTGGTCATCAGGTTGTTCGCACAATTCATGATATGTTTAAAATACGCTGGTTCCCCTGTGAATCGTCCCCCGTGGGAGGGGTATTTCATCTCAGCCCTTCGCCAGAAATCAGGGGTATCTGTCGTGTATGAAAGAGTGTGGTTGATCGTAGCGATGACATTGGTTTTTCCTATGATGAATGCTGCTCCGCCGGCTGAGGCTGAATACTCTAGGGCGTCTCCTGGTGCTGCCTGGGAAGTATCAGCCCCGATTGCGACACCGTATTTGATCATCCCTGCTTTGACAAATCCAAAGCAGGTTTGGATAGCAGCAGTCCCTGCTTTACAGGCAAATTCATAATCAGCGACCATGAGGTCTGGTGTGGCACCTATTGCTTCTCCTACAATGGTCCCTGTTGGTTTCACTGCGTAGGGGTGGGATTCACTTCCGACATAGATAGCACCGATTTCTTGGGGGTTGATTGTACAACGTTTTAAGGCATGCCGTATCGCTTCAACAGCGATGGTCGCGGTGTCTTGGTCGACTGATGGGACTGATTTTTCGAAAATCCCTAGTCCTCTACTGATTGCATCTCCGTCTTTTCCCCATACTTTTGCGATGACTTCTGCTTTGATACGGTAGCGTGGAATGTGTGCACCGTAACTGACTATTCCGAGTTCTTCCATGGTGAATCCAGCAAGAGCAAAAACTAAAAAGACTACTTAAAAGTGCCGATTATTGTTCGACAATTGCCGTAAAAGAATCAGTTTTATCCAGAGAGTGTGATCTTCTTCCCGCCTTTCAGTGCCTCAACCGATTGTTCTGCGACTTTCTCTAGTTTGTCATTGTCCATGAGCTCTTTACGGGCTTTGAGGTTCTGGTTGCGCAGGATCTCCCGGTTTTCTTGGAAGAGTTGCATCCGTTCTTTTTTCACGGTCACAATCTTTGAACGCATCTCGAGGGCTTTCTCATGGTTGCTTTGTGCTTCCTCGCGGATGTCGATGTACTTTTTATGTTTTTTATTCGCTTCGCCAATAAGGGTTGCGATTTCATTGACTATCTTTTTGTATTCCTCATGTTTCTTTTGGCTCTCGTCGTAGTATTTTTGGACCTTTTCATGTTCCGTGTCTGCTTTTTTAAATAGCTCTGTGATGCTTTTATCGGTGTCGGTAAGGTCGACTTCTATGAGTTGCTGTTTTTCCATTTGTTTTTTTACTTCGTTGAACTCTCTTCGTTTTTGTTTGATTCGGTCAATGAGTTTGTTTTCTTTCCGTGTATCCAGGATAGTGGTCTCTTGTTCGTATTCCATCATCTGGATATCTGCTTTAATTTCTTCGACTCGGAGCGGGAGGTTTTTTACAACATCTCCTTTTTTCTTTCGTTTTGCATCGATGAGCTCCTTTGCTAGTTGTTGGTACTTGTTTCTTTTCTCTTTGTGCTCCTTCATCTTTGCGACAGATTTTTCTCGTTCTTTTTTGATTTTGTCCATGTCGTTTCTGAGTTCTTTGCGTTTTTCGTTAAGCATGTCTCGTTCTTCTCTGAACTGCTTTGCGACCTGGTTGAGCTCGTTGCGTTTCTCAATGAGGCTTTGGTATTTTTTTTCTGCATTCTTCAGTTGCTCAAGGTCTTCCTTCTTTGTAGTTTCTTTATCGCTCACAAGAGACACCCTTTTTCGAATACCGAATTATTCTCCCATTATAAGGTTTACTACTACTCTTTTACTCGTATACGAACCTGGTTTTTTCCTTTTTCTGCTATCCAGGGAATCTGGATATCAGCGATGTTTCCAGCAGGGAGTGTGACTTCAACCTTGTTTTTTTGTTTTCCGTTCAGATAGAAAAAGATTTTCACGTTTCGTGCTGGGATGCTTCCATTATTCGTTATGTTAAAGGAGGTGATGATTTTTTCTCCTGGGTTGAAGGTCGTTGGCCAGTGGGTCACGTTTTCGAGCTGCAGGAGTGTTTTTCCTTCTTTCATCATGGTGACAAGATCAATGGATTCTTTTTTCTTTTTCCCGATTTTTTTTGCAGAGACGGTCACTTGGGTCCATTCTTTTGGTTCAGCAGCCTCTGTTGGAGTGACCGTGACTTGGACGGTCTTTGATGTTTTTCCTTCGACTTCCAGTGTTGTCGGTTCTACAGTGATGTCCCATTTTGTTTCTGGTGATGTCTGTTGGGTATTGATTTCATAGGTCTGGGCTTTTTTGAATGGATTTTTTATGATTATTTCGAACACTGCGTTCTGTGTTGAGTCAATTTCTCTGATCCGGTTAGTACAGATGATGCGGACAGGTTTTGATGTGAACACGAAAGCAAGAATGACGATGAAGAATAAAATGATTACTGCTAGGAGTATTAAAAGGATGAACTTGCCATCAGAGCCGAACAGGTCGTTGAGACCGAGGGTTTGTGCCGCGGAGTCGAAGAAGTTGAGGATCTCCTCAAAGAAATCCCCTCCGGTCACTTTGACGGTGATGCTGATGGTGGCAGAGGTGTCGCTGTTGCTGTCTGAGGTGATCGTGATGGTGATGGTATCGGTTTTTTCTGTGGTGTTCTTTGGGACCTGGATGAGGACTTTGGCGTCGTTGGCGTTGGTGGTATCACCTATTCCGAGGTTTCGAATGGTTTCTTGTGGGATAAGCTTCCAGTTGTTCTTCGAAGTAGCAGTGATCGTGTAGCTGTCGACATCGTCAATAGCACCTGTGTTTTTGTTTTTCACGACGAAGTAGAAGAAACGGTTTTCTCCTTTGCTGATGTTGATGGTGCTTGAATATCCGAGTATTTCGACGTCGTAGGTTATCGCCTGTTCAGATATTTCACCGGTGACTGCCTGTCGGGCGATACCTGTGTTTCCGCTGATGACCACGAGGAGATCGATGATGCTGCCATACGCTTCTTTCAGGACATTTGTTGAATTGACATACACGGGGATGAGAGCATAGCTGCCAGCGTCGACTGTAACCGAGGTGGGTGTTGATATCTCCCATGCTCCTGTTTTTTCCTGTTCAATGGTGTGTATCTGTAGGGTATCTGAGTTCTTACTGGTGACATTGAAGAGATATTGAATGCTGCCACCAGGTATTATTGTTCCATCTGATGGTGTGGTGGTGAGGTCATGGATCTTGATGTTTTGTGTCTCTTCGTATTTTACTCTTAGTAGTGAAGGGTATTGAGTGGAGGGGGGTTGCAGGTTTAAGGCGGTGATGACTCTTTTTGTCCCGTTGCTTAAGGAGATGCCTAGTGAGAGTTTTTTACCGTACGGGATTTCTCTATCGACCCCGGTAAAGTTAAAAACGACTGGGATTATTTTCTTTCGTAGAAATCCTTGGAGCTCGTTCTTTGTCAACTGTTTTTCTGAGGTTGCGATGGTCGTATTTGTCTCATCGTATAATGTGACGGTGACACTGACTTTTCTTGGGAGGATGCAGAGGGTTCTGGTGAAGTATAGCTCTGCGGTGACGTCTTGTACCTTGAGTATTTTATTTCGTTCAAGTCCTTGGTCTATGGTCCAGACTGTTGGGTTGGTGCCTATCTTGGTTTTTGAGGCGTTCCCATTTTGTGGTGTCATGCTCATTTCTTGGTTCGGACCGAGGTAATAGATCCGGATATCGTCTTTTGAGATTTTACCGGGGATGGAGACGGAGGATGGGTGCAGTACGGAGTTATAAACCAAGGAGGATGATCGCATTGCATTAATGACTTTTGCGAAGTCCTCTGAGGTGATATTCATAAGACTTTCTTTTGCCAGGGAGATGATGTCTTTGAGTGTTGTCCCAAGGCTTTGCAGTTTTTTGAGATTGCTGCGGTTTTCTAACCAGTTCCCATGTTTCTCCCATCGTGCGAGGAATCGGTCTACATCGACATATTTCGTGATGAGCGATGGGAGTGTTTTGTTACTTGGGACGATTTCGACACTAAAAAGCAGGCTGTCCCCTGGTGAAAGGGTGTAGGTGACGTCGGGGATTGTAATCTGTTGTTTGTAGATGCCACTGAATAACTTCGGGGTCAGAGTTTCGGTGATGTTCGCTATCTTCTTTGGGAGTGGTAGCATGGATTCCATGTTGAGTGAATACAGTTCGACTTTGACTTGGTCTCTGAATTTTTTTAGTGTGACATCTGATGAAAAATAAAGATTGTAGAGGACATCTCCGGATATGGTCACCGGTTCGGTTCCATTATAGGAGTATCCTTCAACAACCCGAAGGGGATGTGGTAGGAAGAGCTCGAAACCTTCAAAACCGGGGATCTCACTTAAATTGAATTCCGGGAATAAGTAGAAGAGCCAGGAGGTGAACCACGTGAAAAATTCATTGGTGTTCGGACTGGGCCGGGGGATGATTTTTGAGGTGTTTTTTATCAGAAGATCCGGGGGATACTTTGAGTCATTTTGTTTTGTTGGCGGGTATTCTGACATGGAGACAAAACCAAAATCAGAATAATTTTCATCTTCCAGGTAGGAGAGGGCATTCGTGAAATACAGTGTCGTTTGCCCGGTGGAGTCCTCCGCTTTGACAGGAGGCATGCTGAATGCTGGAAAGAGGGTTCCACTGATAAGGATGAATAGGAGACATAGTGTTTTGAGCGCTTTGGGCGCTAGCATATCTTCTCAACCTCGATAGTAACTATCTATCTTATTATTATATAAATCTTTGTTTACAACACTTACCATCTTTGTTTAATTATAATAAGGATTATATTTAATAAGATTATGGATGGAGTGTTCTCTTAAAAGAAGTAATAAAATAATACGAAAAAAGTATTAAAGTAACGGGGTTTTTCGTAACCACTCAAGGTCGCTGATATATAAGGTGCGGATATCAGTCAGGCCATAACGAAGCATTGCTAGCCGCTCCAGACCTAGACCCCAGGCAAGCACCGGGTTTTTCACACCGATCGGTTCAGTCACCTCAGGTCTGAAGATACCACTGCCCCCTAGTTCCATCCACTTCCCGTTCCAGAACACCTCGACTTCCATGCTTGGCTCTGTATACGGGAAATATCCTGGTCTGAACCTGATTTTTTCAAATCCCATCCTCCGATAAAACTCTTTTAGGATACCGATGAGCTGCCTGAAGTTCGCGTTCTCCTCATAGATGATCCCCTCTATCTGGTAGAACTCTGGGAGATGAGTCGTATCAATATTCTCATTACGGAACACCCTTTCAAGGGAGAAGACCTTGCAGGGCGGTTGCGGATGATTATACAAGTATCTGATCGTATTAACTGTCGTATGGGTCCGTAACAGCGCACGTTCCCCCTCTGTTTTTGAGAATATATAACCCCAGCCCGTCGAACCTGTTGAACCCCCGTTCTCATGAACCTTGGCAATCTCGTTAAGTAACTGTTGCTCGGAGATCGATACTTTCGAAGGTACTTTACAATAGAAGGTATCCTGCATTTCCCGAGCAGGATGGTCCTGGGGAATGAACAAGACGTCCATGTTCCAGAAACACGATTCAACATAATCTCCTTGAATCTCCTGAAACCCCATTTCTACAAAGATCTGACGAATCTCCGAGATCAACTGAACCAACGGATGAGGCTTCCCACCATACAACGCTGGGGCGAACGCGTGAATGTCGTACGATCGGATGGTCTTCTGTTTCCAATCATTATTTTTTATGATCGCACTTGTCACCTGGGAGATCTCGTCCTGTATCTCAAAGCCTGCGTCTAGGACCTTCTTTCCATCATCGGTAAGAATGATCGAACTGGTGATAAGGTCTTTTTCTTTGATCACATTCTTCCTTGATGCAAGTGGTTTGACGATGTTTTTTTCGATTTCCTGCTCTGGGTGCTCCTGCAGGAGCCGTAACAGTTTTTCTTCATCGGTGACAGTGGTGAGTGCAATTTTTCCTTTCGCTGTTATCTCGATGATCGTTTCTTTTTCTTTTTTTATGATTGCCCAGCCGTTCGTTTTCAACCATCCGATGGCGACTGGAATCTCATCTGGTTCCAGAACCGCTGAAAGTTCTTTTAAAGAAAGGATTCCTTTCTTATCAGCAAGCAGCTGAAGTGCACGTCTCTCGGGGAGACCTTTTTCAATAAACCGCTTCCCTTCTTTACCTAGGGAATAGACGGTTTTCATGTGATTCTCGACGATCACGAGTTTTTTCGACTGCAGCCAAGAGGATGCGTTCGCAATCTCTACCTCTTGGGTAAACACCCCTGTCTTGAAGATATCCTCTGGTAAGCCTTTTCCATGAAGTTTTTTTAGTGTGAGAAGAACCTTTTTTTCGTTGATCGAAAGTTCCCTGATGATTTTTTCTGTATCCATTGAAACCTGAAATTGTCTTGCCACGTATTAAGATGTCGATACGAATGCTTGGATGAGAAAAAAATATAAAACAATAGCTCTTCATTGGTTTTACAATGGGGAGTATCCTATGATTGGAAAATTACCAGAAGACATCTTGCAGGCCGTTTTAGAGACTATTCCACTAGAATTTTCAGTCATCGATAAAGATGGAAAGGTTCTAGCATGGAACAAACACGCGACACGTATTTTCAAGAGACCTGAGGCGGTCGTCGGACGGGATGTACGCAATTGTCATCCGAAGAAAAGCCTTGGTAAGGTCGAACAAATCCTGGATGAAATGAAAGCAGGCAAACGGGACAAAGCACGTTTCTACATCGATCTTCCCCTTGGACCGAAACAGGAGAAACAAAAAGTCCTCATTGACTATTATGCCTTACGAGACTCACAGGGGAAGTTCTTAGGTTGCCTGGAAGCATCACAGAACATAGCGGAGCTACAGAAACTATCCGGGGAAAAACGCTTACTTGATTAAGGACGGAAAAGCACTTCGAGATCCAAAAGAAAAAGCTTCTGTATCCATTCTTGGCAGGATTCCTTATGTTTCTCGCGGTTCCTGCCTTTCACTATCATATGCGTCCGGTGAGGCAGCGGGATGCAGATCATTCCATTGATATGGTGCATATCAACACTTCGAACGTCATACAACGGGTACGGGTTATCGAACAAGGGGAGATATCCCAGGTTTCTTTTTTTGAATCGTGCTCTTCGGTTTGCCTCGGGATACTTGTGTTTTTTCATAGTAATTTTTCTCGATCATATTCTAAACTTTTAGTTGAAAGAAAAATAATAGATATAGTAGAGTGAGCATCCATTCATCAGCTACACCAAGAGATACGAGAGTGTATATATAAGAATGATGAGGGTGATTGTAAGTATTACGTTTTTATAGAACGAGCGTATTACCCCTTTTCAACACCGGGGCCCGTAGCTTAGATCGGTTGGAGCAACCGGCTGATAACCGGTAGGTCGAGAGTTCAAATCTCTCCGGGCCCACCTCTCTTACTTTTTTGGTGGGGCGTACCACTGTCGTTTTCCCGTGATAAACTCCTTGGGTCCTTTCTTCTTATGAACCAGGAAACCTGATCCGCTATTATAATCTATAATATATGAGGATGTTCTGTTAACAATGGAAGTAATACTTGTAGTCCTGGTCCGTGATCTCTCCCATATAATGATGCCATTCTTGTGTTTTCGTATCGATGAACAGCTCCGCGCCATCTCGTCCTATCGCATCCATAAGCACGGTGTCTTGTTTGAACTCATCTAAGGCTTCCATGAGGTTTGTCGGGAGTCGTTGAATGTTGTTGTCTTTGATTTCCTGCTCTGTCATCTTGTAGATGTTCTTGGTGATTGGTTCATAGTTGATTTTCTTTTTTATTCCATCAAGACCCGCATGGGTCAAGGCTGCAAACAATAGGTAGGGGTTCGCGGCAGGGTCTGCATTCCGGACCTCGACATCCACATTCTTCTTTGAAGGGATCCGAATAAGGCTGCTGCGATTATGTGGCGCCCAGGCCAGATAGATCGGTGCTTCATAATGCGGGATCAATCGTTTATAGGAATTAAGAGTGGGGTTGGCGATCGCAGCGATCCCCCGAGAATGACTCAAGATGCCGCCGATGAAATACCGCGCGGTCTGATTCAACCCGAACAGATCGTTTTCGTCAACGAACATGTTCTCACCTTTGTTGTATAACGCAATATGCGCATGCATCCCACTACCTGCCTCGTTCGAGAACGGTTTTGGCATGAAGGTAATATCGAAATTATATAATGTTGCGATGTCCCTTGCGATGTATTTGAAGAAGCAGCAAAAGTCAGCAGCGGGAATCGCGTCAAGATCTGATATCTCGATTTCATGTTGCGATTTCCCGGACTCATGATGATGGTATTTCACCTGATACCCACAGTCCATCAATGCATCAGAAAGTTTCTTCCGATACTCTTTTGCATTATCGAGCGGTGATGCGATAAAATACCCCTGGTTTTCTTTGATTTCAGTAAATTTACTTTCATTATGATTGAAGACATAAAACTCGACTTCAGGGGAAATAAGCGTTCTATCAAAACCATGGCTCTTTGAAAGATCCACTGCTCGCTGAAGGATATGTCGCGGACCAGCACGATAGAGGTTACCCTCGACATCGTAGAGGTTTGCCCGGATCAACGCTTCTCCTTCAAGGTGAGGAAGAACCAAGAACGTCTCTGGGTCAGGGACCGCGATCATGTCTGATCGTTCCACCTTGCGGAATCCCACTGAAGAACCATCGAACCGAGAGCCGTTACTCAGGAGGTCCTCTTTGAGAAAACGAACCGCGGGAACATGAAAGACCCGCAGTCCACCCATCAGGTCTGTGAAATGAATCTGGATCCATCTAATATGATGCGCTTCGATTTCTTTTTTTATCTGTTGTTGGTTCATACGAACATTGGAAACAGTACGTATTATAAATTTTTTATGGATATGGATTCCTAAACAAACAAGTACCTTAAGATACTCAATCTGTCATACTGAGAATCAACAATGCTAGAACATAACAGAATCTACCAGATGGATTGCCTTCAGGGATTACCCCAGCTTCTCCGCGCATCCGTCGATGTGATTGTGACCTCCCCGCCATATAATATCGGAAAACCCTATCGGTCCTATAACGATGACCGGCCACGAGCAGAATATCTGGATTGGATGGAGACGATTGCAACTCAAAGCCTGCCAAAACTAAAGGAGAATGGATCGTTCTTCCTCAACGTGGGTGGAAAACCAACCGATCCCTGGATCGCCTTGGACCTTGCCAACCGTTTCCGGAACCACTATATCCTGCAGAACACGATCCATTGGATTAAATCCATCGCCATCCCAAAGGAAGATGTCGGGAACTATCCCGTGATCACCGATGACATCGCTGTCGGGCATTACCAGCCGGTGAACAGCATGCGGTATCTCAGCAACTGTCATGAGTACATCTTCCATTTCACAAAAACCGGTGCTATCCCCATCGACCAGCTCGCGATCGGGGTGAAATACCAGGATAAGACGAATATCGGTCGCTGGAAGAAAGCATCACAGGACCTGCGCGGGAGAGGCAATACGTGGTTTATCCCCTACGAAACTATTCAAACAACACGATCCCATCCCACAGTCTTCCCTGAGAAACTCCCTGAGATGTGCATCCGTTTTCATGGAATCAGAAAACACATGCTGGTGCTTGATCCGTTCATGGGGACCGGTTCGACAGCACTTGCTTGCCAAAAACTTGGTGTGAACTACATAGGATTTGAAATCGACAAGGCATACGTCGCACTGGCACACCAAAACCTCCTAGAACAAAAAAAAGAACTCTCACGACCCAGATAACCTATTTTTTTTCTTTATCCTGTAGTTTTTAATACCACTGTAATATAGCGGGAAGCAACCATGAAGAAAATCACACCCTGGCTCCATGACAGTACCTATACAGCTTCTCTCTCACCAGCCTGTCGCATGTGCGC
>DAJP01000074.1:0-7092 GCA_002496355.1 Euryarchaeota archaeon UBA346
TTTCCAAAGAACTCTGCCTCCGGTAACAACCCAAGTTTATCTTGCATCTGAACGTCAATCCCTTCTTGTAAGGGTGCGATACAGGTCCGTACATTAGGAACACCGTTGACCCGCATCAGGCAGGAGGAGCATTTCCCGATACCACAAAAAAAACCACGAGGACTATCATATTTTAAGCTCTTCGTTAAGGTCCGAACCCCTGCTGCGTGGAGTGCAGAAGCGATAGTGTCTCCTTCTTCACCGACGATCCTTTTTTTTTGAAAGTAAAATGGGAGTTCCTTTCGTTTCTTAAAATCAATAATCGGATGGGACCGTATGCGCACGCTGTGCCCCCTATCAAGCTGCAATATTCTACTTGTTATGTATTTCTAAGGAATGAAATATTTTAAATAATCTGGACATCTTTGATGTGATGATGGCGCTGAGCCATTTTACGAATCATGTTGATGTTTCGTCCACCTTTGCCGATGAGCTTTGATTTATCTCGTGGGTTAACCTCTACTCGAGCGACACTAACCCCGTCGTTTTCATCAAAGGTTACCTTCGTGACATTATAGGGTTTACAGAGATTCTCGACAAACCTTGTTTTATCCTCGTCGAACTCTACAAATTTCACGATTTTCTTAAAAAGCATCCGTAGTTTTTCAAGATTCTTTGCTTTGCTTCCAATCGCAATTCCAAGATGTCCTTTCTCGACGATGAATATTACCCTGTCGTCTTCGACGACACAGTCTCTGATGCTAGCACCAGAATATTTAGAGGCAAGGTTGATGTACTGGACTGTCTCGTTCGATAGAGTTATCTCTGCCATTCTCTTTATTTCCTTTTTTTGACAAGCTGCAAGATGTTGGATTCCCCTTCTTCCAGGACTGCGAAGCAGGAAACTGCATAGTTCTTCCCACAAGTATATCCGAGCTCGACACCAGTAAATGTATAAGTAAACAATGGTACTTTTTTGTCATTGGCCAGGGTTGTAATGGTTTTAGCTGACGGGCAGTTGTTTGCCATGACCACGAGTTTTGCTGTCCCTTTCTGAATCGCGGATTTCGTCTGTTTTTCACCAAGTATTATTGTGCCTTTCTTTGATACATCTTTTAATGCTTTATTTACGTCTACCATTTATTTTCCCTTCTGTTTTGGTTTTTTTGGATTCATCACTAGTTCAATCGCACCTGTCCCAAGGTTCACCGGCTGTCCGACGATGATGTTCTCTGCAACACCGTTTAGCTCATCAGATTCACCTCGTTGGCTGGCAAGCAGGAGATGATTGACGGTGATCTCAAACGCCGCTCGTGACAGAACAGAGCTTTTCTCACCGCTGACACCATGACGTCCGATTGCCCGGACGGTCCCATCAGCGGTCATTACATCGGCGACAAGCATGATATGTCTCATATCGACGTTTAATCCTTGTTCTGATAGGGTGGAATATGCCTCTTGGATGATCATGTTACGTGCTGCTTCGATACCGAGTTCCCGGGCAATAGCATGGATATCATTGGTGGTGGTCCGATAGGGATCAACCCCTTCGATATCAAGCACTTCTTTCAGGTTGCTTCCTTCGCTGTAAATCACATATCCTTCATTCGGTTCTTTTCTGATGATTACTCGTTTGATTCCGTCAATACCTTTGATTTTGAGATTCTTCAACGTCTCATTCGTATTCTGGAGCGCCTTATATCCTGGTTCGTCTAAGGTGACTTTTATGTTTTCTTTTTCGATTTTTGCGGATAATTTTCGAACCGATTGAATGCGTTCTAGGAGATCCTCGATAGTAATTCCTTTTTTCTCCATTGTTTTTTTATTCGGTTTAATGGAGATGAAAATATTGACGAGGTCCATTTCGATATCCGCGACATCTGTGAGTCTTGTAATCTCAATTTTGTTGGCGATTTCTTTTGCCAAATCAGGATTTATCCGGTATTCGTCCCGCAGATAGATGTTCATCATAGGTGTTGAGGGTGTAGAGCGAGCATCGACGATTTCGATTAACCGGGGTAAACCCAGGGTGACGTTAATTTCCGCGACACCAGCGTAGTGGAATGTTCTCATCGTCATCTGAGTGCCTGGTTCTCCGATGCTTTGTGCACTGATCATGCCGCATGCTTCGGTCGGGTCAATAAGGTTTTTTGTGTACTCTTCCAGAGCTTTTTCAATGATGTTTTTTATTTTTGCTTCAATTTTTTTATCGCGTGCCGCACGTTCGATTATACCATCTATGATAGAAATGGGGAGGTACTTATTTTTCATGATTTTGTTTATCTCTGTTCGAATCGTCTTGTATTCCTTCGGTTCTTCTTCTTTTTTTGTTGGTGGTGGGACAAATGTTCGTTCCGGTTCTTTTTTCTTCTCTATTTTTTTCTCAACGACAAGTGGTCCCTTTTTCTCTTCGCTTGGTTTTTTCTTTTTTGTAACGCTTTTTACCTCTTTTCCTTTTTTCATTGGTGAGGGTTTACTTTTTGACTCTGTTTTCACTGCTGGTTTTTTTGTTTTACTGGAGATACTTTTTTGAACAACGGGTTTTTTCTTCTCGGTTTTTTTAGGAGTGATTTTCTTTTTTGGAACGGTCTTTGCCATGTGCTTATCCCTCCTGTTTCACATCATAGATAATACGATCGAGATCCACTGCCTTGCCGGTCGTGCTTCTTGTGGGGTCAACACCATCATCTCCATACATGAATTGGATGATCTCCCCACCGGTATGACGGACTGTTCCGTCGCTTTCTACTTTCAGGTCTTCAAGAGCGTTGACAAGACGACGCTGCATATATCCTGAACGTGAAGTACGTACTGCAGTATCCACAAGTCCTTCTCGTCCTCCCATCGAATGGAAGAAATACTCTGTCGGGTTCAGACCGCTTTTGTAACTGTTCGCAACAAAACCTTTTGCACTCGCACCAAGATCACCTTTTTTGAAATGAGGCAATGTCCGGTACTTATACCCTCTGGAGATGCGTTCACCTCGGACCGCCTGCTGTCCGACACACCCAGACATTTGTGAGAGGTTCAGCATCGAACCACGAGCTCCTGATTTCGCCATGATGACCGCACTGTTGTTCAACCCGAGGTATTTACTGGCGATTTCACCAGCCATGTCTCTTGCCCGACCGGTGACTCGCATGATCTCCATCTCAAGGGTCTCCTCCAGACTCCGACCCGGGAGGGATTCTAGTTCACCATGTTCATAGGCGGTGACAAGGGTATTAATCTTATTCTGTGCCTTCTGCAATCCTTCTCCGATCTGTCGTTTCGCCTCGTTTGGGATATCCTCATCATCGATGCTGGTCGTAAACCCTATCACGGTCACGACCGCAATCCCGAGTCGTGTGACATCATCGATAAATATCCTGCCAGCGGCAGTCCCATGATCTCTGATGATGCGTTCGACGATTCTTCCTTTGAAAGACCCAATGCTGTTTTCATCGACGATCCCTTGTTTCAGTTTGCCGTTTTTCACAACCACATAGGCGCCATTAGGGCAGTTCGCAGCTTCGCAGACTTCACAATGAAAACACGCTTTTGCTTTATACTCAATGCTGAGGTCCTTTGGGAGAAGAACACTGAAGATGTCTTTTCCATAAATGAAGCTCTCACCGTTTTCCTCATGGATCTCAGGGAATTTCCCTTTATATTTGAAGGTAGCAAGTATCTCTGATGTTTTTTCCTTTGAAAAGGTTTTATCCTTGTATGTAAGGAGGAAACAACCTGAGATGTGGTCATGTAACCCACCGATGATAACCCCACCGAAACGTGGGGACATGAGGTTCTCTTGTACCTTCATGAGTATCTCCGCTTCAGCTTTCGCTTCTTCACCTTGCAGGAGATGCAGGTTCATCTCATCACCATCAAAATCAGCGTTATAGGGGGGGCAGACGGAGAGGTTAAAACGGAATGATCGGTTCGGCATGACCTTGATCCGATGTGCCATCATGGACATCCGATGTAACGATGGCTGACGGTTAAACAACGCGATATCTCCATCCATGAGTTGTCGCTCGATGATAAATCCAAGCTCGAGTTTCTCTGCGATGTCATCTGCGTTCTTCTCAGTCACTTTCATTCGTTGTTCGACACCTTCACGGAATCGTTTTACGTAATTCACGCGAGGTCGATAGTTATCCCCTGGTTTCTCAACTGCAGCTGTTTGTTTAATCAGGTTCTTACACCATTCCAGGTTCTGGGTTGTGACGCGAACTGGTAATGTGAGCTCTCGTGCGATTTCTTTGGGAACACCAATCTCATTGATGCTGAGATTTGGATCCGGTGAAATGACGGTTCTTGCGGAGAAATTCACTCTTTTTCCAGATAGATTGCTACGGAACCTCCCTTCTTTTCCTTTCAATCGTTGCGCGAGTGTTTTCAGAGGTCTACCTGATCGGTGTCGCGCGGGTGGGATCCCGGAGGTTTGGTTATCCAGATATGTGGTGACATGATATTGCAAAAGCTCCCAGAGGTCTTCGACGATTAACTGAGGCGCCCCCGCATCACGGTTCTCCTGTAACCGTTGATTGATCCTGATGACATCAACGAGTTTATGCGTCAGGTCATCTTCTGATCGTTCACCAGACTCAAGGGTCACCGACGGTCGTACAGTAACCGGAGGTACTGGTAACACGGTCAGCACCATCCATTCTGGTCGTGCAGATTTCACATTGATATCTAGTAATGGTAGATCCTCATCAGGGATTTTCTCAAGCCATTCACGGATCTCCGTTGGAGTCAGTTTCTTGCCGTTTTCCCGAAATGAGGTTGGTTTATCCAAATCGATTTTACCACTCTGAGTACCACATCGTGGACATCCTTCTGTTTTTACCGCACTACTGATGATTGTCTTAAATATATAGGCGTTATCACGTCCCTCGTTATTGTTCTTTATAATGGTCTTACGGTGCTCCTCCAGCTCTTTATCGGTAAGGAGGATCCGACCGCATTTCCGACAAGTCGCCCGGAGAGAGTTCCTGATTGTCTTGACGAATCCGACATGGATGACAGGCATCGCAAGATCGATATGACCAAAATGCCCTGGGCATTTGTCCTTCCCGACTTTTAATCCGCAGGTCTTGCATCGTAAACCAGGTTCAATGACACTTAAGCGTTGATCCATTAATCCCATGGTGATTGGGAATCCATCATCATCATAGGTATCAGCGGTGATAACCTTCGTCGCGCTCATCTTACGTATTTCGTTTGGTGACAGTACTGAAAACTCAAGCGCCCCAATTTTTTTTGTGATGTTTCGTCCAGCCATTTTTTAACCTCCTATACCAGCGACTCCAGTTTGATCCGTGGCACAACCACAAGTGATTTAAGTTCATCAATCAAGAGTTTGAACGCGTAGCTCATCTCCACAGGGTGGATATCTGCCTTGTCCCCGCAGATGGAGCAATGGAGCCGTCCATGACGGTCGATCATCGCGATATGACCACAGGTGTTACAGACATATTTCATCGTGATATCTGATTCATCCAATAATCGGTCTTTGATGACCATTGAGGCACCATGACCAATGAGGCAGTCACGTTCCATTTCTCCGAAACGCAGACCACCATCTCTGGCTCGTCCCTCTGTTGGTTGCCTGGTGAGAATCTGGACTGGTCCTCGTGATCGGGCATGGATTTTCCCTGCGACCATATGATGGAGTTTCTGATAATAGATACATCCGACGAACACATCGCATTCCAATGGCCGCCCCGTGAGTCCATCATAGAATATCTCTTTTCCAGCATGGTTGAATCCGTTGTTCACCAGCGCCGTACGTAGTTGATCCTCGGTCTCCCCGCTAAAGGCGGTTCCATCGACGATTCGTCCCTCAAGTGACCCGACTTTTCCGCCGATCATCTCAAGGACATGGGCGACCGTCATTCTTGATGGGATCGCATGAGGGTTAATGATTAGGTCTGGGGACATTCCGTCCTCGGTAAAAGGCATGTTTTCTGCGGAAACGACATATCCGATGACACCTTTCTGGCCATGTTTTGATGCGAATTTATCCCCTAGTTCAGGGATCCGTTGTTCTCGGACTTTTATCTTGACCATTCGTGATCCATTGACTGACTCGGAGAGCATGACCTTGTCGACGACGCCTCCTTCGCCATGTTGTACGGTCACAGAAGTCTCCCTTCGTTTCTGTGGCGTAAGAAAATCAGTGGGTTCCTCTAGGAAACGCGGTGGTGATGTTTTTCCGATGAGTACATCCCCGCCATCTGCACTGCATTCTGGGGAGATCAGTCCATCTTCACCTAGATTGTTGTAGGCATCTTCGCTGCGGACACCTCGGCAGTCTGGGTTTGGGATCTCGAAATGATCCTCTTGTCCACCTGGGTAACGTTTCTCTTCGCTGTTGTAGGTCCGAACAAAGGTGCTTCGACCGAGTCCTCGCTCGATTGCTGATTTGCTCATGATCAAAGCATCTTCCATGTTATATCCTTGGAACGAGGCGACCGCCACGATATAGTTCTGCCCAGCAGGTCTCTCCCTGAATTTGATGTAACGGATTGGATGTGTCTGAACTAATGGCATTTGTGGATAGTGGAGCAGGTGGCCACGGGTATCTGGTCTGATCCGGTAGTTTGATGCACCAAAACCAAGAGATTGTTTCCCCATCCCTGCGCCCATCGTGATTCTTGGTGATGAGTTATGCTCCGGGTACGGGACGAGTGATGCACCGATTCCAAGGATACACATCGGGTCCAGCTCCATGTGGGTATGATCCGGGGTGAGATTCTCGAATCGTAATGCGATCAATGCATTTTCTTCTTCTTCAGCATCAATGTATTCAACAGCCCCGTCGTTGATGAGGTCCGTCCATTTTTTCTTTCCTTCTTTTAATTCAGCCATAATCTTTTGGTTCAAAAGGAGTTTACCATTTTCAGCGACAAGCAATGGTCGACGTAATCGTCCGCAATCGCAGTTGACGATCACATCGTTTCCTTCGATATCATATGTAACGTTAATCTCATTGCTCAGAAGTCCTTTACGTCGTCGTTCTCGTAATTTCTTCACAAGATCTGATCCGTTCGGATGCATCCCGATAAGATCCCCATTGAGGTAGACACGAGCTCCGGTGACGTGTTTTGTCAATTCTTTAATCCC
>DAJP01000074.1:7419-17441 GCA_002496355.1 Euryarchaeota archaeon UBA346
AGGTTTTTCACTAGACCACAGTTTGGTCCTTCTGGTGTTTCATTGGGGCAGAGACGTCCCCATTGTGTAGAATGTAAATCTCGTGCTTCGAAATGGGGTTGTGACCGAGTTAACGGCGAGGTCACCCGTCTCAGATGACTGAGGACAGCTAGGTTACTTGTTCGGTCAAGAAGCTGGGAGACTCCCGCACGGCCGCCCACCCAGTTCCCTGTGGCAAGTGCATGATGAATGCGTTGGCTAAGGACATCTGAGCGTAATGACGATGCGATTTTGATCTCTTTTCCTTTTGCATGGATCCGCTCGATTTGATATTTCAGATCTTTGCAAAGAGCGGTGAATGCGACCCGGAACAGATCCTCCATAAGATCTCCTGCTAGCTTCAGACGCTTGTTTGCGTAATGATCCTTGTCGTCCTGCTCTCGTTTCCCCAGTGCAAGTTCTAAGACTGCCATCCCCATACGAGCGACAAAGATGGCTTTTTTCAAACGATCCTCTGGGTCATTGCCCAGGTGTGCAAGGAGATGTCGGTCCATGATGGTCTCTACCCGTTTCACTCGGTATTCTTTTGCCTGCCCACCAGCGAATTTCTTTCCAAGGTACGCCACAGCCTCTTCTTTTGTCGCGATACTGTATTCCTTGGCGCATTCCTCGATGTTTGCAAGCACATAGGGTTCCATCTTAGGGTCTACACAAATGACATCAACGATTTCTTTGTCATTTTCCATCCCTAGGGATCTTAATAACACGATGAGGGGGATTTGACCATAGGTGGTTGGCAGACTCACCATGAGCATGCCGTCCTTTCGTTTTTCAACGACGGTCAAGGCCCGGTATCCTTCCCTTTGCGAGAAAACCTTCGCGACCTCAACGTCTGTACCGTATCGACTTGATCGCTCTACGAGAACTCGGTTCGGGGCAAGGTCTTCTACGGTGATGAGCACACGTTCCGTTCCATTACTGATAAAATACCCGCCGGGGTCTAGGGGATCTTCCTGCAATTGCTGCAGTTCCTTTCGGTATTCATCATCCGAGAAAGGGCGGTCCATCTTTTCTTCTAAGACCTTTTGAGAAATATTACATCGCAGGGATTTGACCATGATGGGAAGTTCGCCAATGCGGACCATCTCTGGTTCATATTCCACCTCGTTCTTCACAGGGATGAATTCCAGCTCGATGGGCGCTTCATAGGTGAGATCCCGCAGTCGGGCTTCCATGGGTGTCAATGGTCGTTCTGTTCCATCTGCCTCTTTCACTTGTGGGAGACCAACCTTGATTTTCCCAAATTTAATCTTATATCCTTCAATTTCAGGGTAGATATATCCCCGTTTCATTCCTTCTTCTTCCTGGCCGATGATTGTTCCATCGACGATCCGTTGTAGTCGATGTCTTAAGAAATCATCATAGGAAGCTATCTGATGGTTGACAATGCTTCTTTCTTTATAAAACGCATCAACGAGTTCTCTCATAAATACTCCTCATAATCCCCTTTTTTTTTTACATCTCTTCACTTGTCGTGCTGAATTCCTCAGAAGGCTCAGCGAAGGCAAAACTCTCAGAGGTGTCACTCTCAACAACTAACCGATAGGCTGTAGCATATTTTGCTGTCGGGCTTTTCCTAATTATTCTTACTATTTGACCGGGTTTGGCTCCTGCGGAAATCACAGCAGGATCGTTCGCCATAATACGTGGGAGTTGATCTGGTTTTATATGGTACTTCTCCAACAGATCCTTTTTCTCTTTATCAGACAAAATAGTATGTTCTGGAACCAGCTTATGTCCTAAGATGTCGTAATATTTTTTTGGCGGGGCTGCGATACTACATTCCTCCTACGTTCCTTGGTAGGAAAGGCGGGCCTGAAGGGATTCGAACCCTTGGCCACCTGGTTAAAAGCCAGATGCTCTACCTAGCTGAGCTACAGGCCCAATGATGGGCCACAGTCTTTACTGATTTTATATAGTATACGCTATATCGAGTAACGTTGGAACGGCTTACCCGTAATACAATTTCCCCTATAAATAATTTTACATCTTATTTTGCTCCCGTGTCTCTCCTTTTTTCCGCTCACGAAAAGATTTTAATTCACGTTCAAAATACATCACGTGAATGAAGATAAATGAAATATTCTATTCACTACAAGGCGAAGGACTTCTTATTGGCACTCCGAGTATCTTCCTTCGGACCGCTGGGTGTAATCTCCGATGCACCTACTGTGATACGACCTATGCATACAGAGACGGAACAGAGATGACGATACAAGAGATTCTTGATGAGATACGAAAATATCCCTGTCATGAAGTGTGCATCACCGGTGGTGAACCTCTCCTCCAGAAAGAAACAGTAAAACTAATAAACGGTCTCATTAAAAAAAACTATTCGGTCAGTCTTGAAACCAACGGAAGTTACAATATTAAAAAACTCGTTGGAAAAAAATCGTTAGTCGTCTCTCTTGATATAAAATGTCCCTCTTCTGGGTCACAGGAACACATGAACATGAACAATATCATCGCTCTTACAAAAAAAGATCAACTCAAATTTATCATAAAAAACAAAGAAGATTACCTCTATGCAAAAAATATTCTTCAAAAATTTAAACCAGTTTGCCCTGTTTTTTTCCAGCCCGTGTGGGGAACCAACACAAAGAAGCTTGCATCATGGATCCTTCATGATGGATTACCAATCCGATTGTCACTACAACTTCATAAAATTATTTGGGGGGCAAAAAAAGGCGTCTGAACCTGTCATATTTCATTCATTTTTTTCTAGAGAAGAAACGTAAACACAAACTATATACATGAAAAGTGCATTCATGGTTGAAATTAAGAGACATTAGTGAGAAAAACAGAAGAAAAGATGAGGTGAAATGAAAAATGCAACCATCAAATATGGCATATGATAGAGCGATTACCGTCTTTTCCCCAGATGGACGCTTATTTCAAGTAGAGTACGCCAGAGAGGCGGTAAAACGTGGGACCACAACAGTGGGAGTGAAATTTCGAGATGGTGCTATTTTAATTGTTGATAAACGTATTACCTCTCGACTGATAGAACCTGATTCGATTGAGAAGATATTTGTCATTGATGATCACATCGGTTGTGCGACTTCAGGGCTTGTTGCAGACGCAAGATCTTTGATTGATCGCGCCCGTTTAGACGCACAGATTAATGAAATAACATATAGCGAGAAGATTCAGGTTCAGACCCTCGTGAAACGGATTTGTGACTTCAAACAAACCTATACCCAATACGGGGGTGTACGACCGTTTGGTACCGCATTGTTGATTGCTGGTGTCGATCAAACCGGTGCACGACTATTTTCCACGGATCCTTCTGGGGCTCTTATGGAATATAAAGCGGCAAGTGAAGGAGCCGGACGAACCGGAGCGATGGCATACTTCGAGGAACACTATAAAGAGAACGTTTCTATGGAAGAAGCAATCGACCTTGGTATAAAAGCGTTACATAAAGGAACTGAAGGAAAACTCAATCCCGATGCTATCGAGATTGGTGTCGTGAAAAAAGGTGTGAAATTCCATATTCTCTCCGCCGCGGAAACAAAAACCTTTGTGACCAAAGCTATCGGAGGTAAATAGAGTTGGTTAGTTTAGAAAACGCAGTGATTGCACGGTTACATAAAGGAGCAGATCGCTTCGAAGTCCTCGTTGACCCGCATGAGGCAGAGCAGATCATAGAGGGGAAAACAGATAATATCCTCTCAACTTTAGCGATAGATGCGGTGTTTAGTGATTCGAAGAAAGGAACGCATGCCCCGGTAGAGTCTCTTCAGAAACACTTTAACACCACTGACATTTCAACTATTGCCAAGGAGATCATTCAGAAGGGAGAAATCCAGCTGACAACAGAGCAGCGCCGGGAGATGCAGGAGAAGAAAAAGAAACGGATTGTTGATTTAATCGTAAAAAACGCGATGGATCCAAAAACAAAGATGCCCCATCCGAGGACCCGCATCGAGCTTGCTATGGATGAAGCAAAGGTTCATATCGATCCATTTAAATCAGTGAACCAACAGATGAAAACCATCATTGAAGTCCTTAGACCTTTACTTCCGATCTCCATGGAACAGGCACGAATTTCTGTGAAAATCCCACCAGAACATGTAGGGAAAGCGTACGGTGCTGTCCGTAGCTTTGGTACCCTTGAACGGGAGGAATGGCAGTCAGATGGTACATGGATTGGAATCGTGAAATTACCCGCAGGCATGCAAACAGATTTTTATGACAGGCTGAATACATTGACAAAGGGAAACGTTGAAACAAGAATTTTAAAATAGGTGTATGAAATAGGATATTGGATTTTATGTCAAATGAAGGACGTCAAGTAGTCATTCCCGGTCAGATACTCGGTGAAACACCAGCTCTTAGACCAGGTCGTGGCACATTTGTGGAAAATAAAAAAATCCTTGCTGAGCGGCTCGGAGTTCTGAATATTCAAGATAACTTCGTCCATATCATCCCTTTGAGAGGACGATACGACCCAATGGTCGGAGATTTTGTCATCGGTGTCGTTGAAGAAGCATCGACTTCGAATTGGATGGTTGATATCAATGCTCCGTACCCTGCTTTATTGCATGTACATGAGGTTCCCTGGGAGATCGAATTCGCTGATACAGAAAAATATTTAAACACAGGTGATACCATATTGGCGAAAGTTCTCTCCATTGATGAGTCAAAGAAACTACAAATAACACTCAATGACCGCAATTTATTCAAATTGAAAGGCGGTCATCTGATAGAATTTGAACCATCGGTGTACCGTCGCATCATGGGAAAGAAATATTCAATGATTGAGATTATACAAAAATACACCCGTTGTCGTATTAAGGTTGGTAAGAACGGGCGCATATGGATTGATGGAGACGCAGAAGGTATCGAAAAGGTATTATCTGCGATTTCTATGATTGAACGAGAAGCAATAACATTTGGGCTAACAGATAGAATGGAAGAATTCTTGAAAAAAGATGCAAAGGATGTAAGATAATGAAATCAGATATTGAGTTAATAAACAGTGAAGGAAGACGAAATGATGGGCGAGGTCCACATGATTTACGGAAAATTAAAATCGAAGCAGGGGTGCTTCATCGGGCAGACGGATCCTGTTCCTTGGAATGGGGTGGCAACAAGGTTCTTGCTGCGGTCTATGGCCCCCGGGAAGCTGTTCCGCGTCATGTTCAAAATCCGCTCAGAGCGATTGTGCAAGCACGCTATAATATGGCAGCATTCAGTGTCGAGGACCGCAAACGACCTGGTCCAGACCGACGGAGCGTTGAAATTTCAAAGGTGATCTCAGAGGCGTTGGAAAAAGTTATCCTAATAGAACAGTTCCCTCGTGCAAGTATTGATGTGAACATAGAAGTACTTGATGCCGAGGCAGGAACTCGTTGTGCTGGGCTTACCGCTGCTGGTGTCGCATTAGTGGATGCAGGGATCCCTATGCGCGATATTCCTGTCGCTTGTGCCGCTGGGAAAATCGGCGGCAAAGTAGTCTTAGATCTTGGGAAAGAAGAAGATAACTTTGGGGACGCTGATCTTCCCATAGCAATATCACCGAGAACTGGGGAAGTGTTGTTGTTACAAATGGATGGTCATCTGACGGTTGATGAGTTTAACGAAGCCTTTGATCTTGCTGTGAAAGGCTGTCAAACTGTCTCAGAAATCCAGAAGAAAGCGATTATGCAAAAGTATCAATCTGCTGCCGCGGAGGTGCAAGAATGACCATTGTCCCTATTATAAAACGTGATTATATCACAAAGCTTGGTGAGCAAGGTAAGCGTATCGACGGGAGAAGCTTTGACCAGTATCGGAACATCGAAATTGAGACGAATGTCGTCAACAAGGCAGAAGGCTCTGCTCGGGTGAAGATCGGCAATACTCAGGTTCTTTGTGGTATCAAAATGGACATTGGAGAGCCATTCCCAGACACCCCAATAACAGGAGTGATGAGTACTGCTGCAGAGTTCATACCTTTAGCGTCTCCTGATTTTGAGTCTGGTCCGCCTCGGGAGGATGCCATAGAACTTGCACGCGTCGTTGACAGAGGTGTCAGAGAATCCCAGGTTATCCAATTGGAAAAACTCTGTATCACTCCTGGTGAAAAGGTATGGTTGGTGTTCATTGATATTCATATACTGGACTATGATGGTAATCTGTTTGATGCCGCATCTCTTGCTGCGCTTGCTGCGTTATTGACGACGAAGGTTCCCGTTTCTCGATTTTTAAAAGAGTTGAACGAAAATGATAGGAACTCTTGGCAACAGAAACTTCTCGATTTGTATACAATACCCGGAGTCGATGAAGTTCCATTCGGAGCTAGCGACACAAAAAACAATCTACAAGCAATAAACGATTTTCCACTGCCAATGATCGAACCTCCAATCTCTTGTACTGCCGTGAAAATCAATGATTTTGTTTTCTTTGACCCGTGTTTTGATGAGGAAGTCATCGCTGATGCCCGTTTAACAGTCGCAACTGACCATAAAGGTGATATCCGTGCGATGCAGAAAGGGCTTTCAGGGAGTTTTACCAGGGATGAGATACAAAAAGTTATAAAAGGAGCTCTCGATAACGGGCAAGAAATACGCAAGACACTGAATCAAAGTATAGGGAAATAACTATGTCTAAACGAACGAAGAAAGTCGGCACCTCCGGTCGCTTCGCAGAACGATACGGTGTGAAATCGCGAACCATGATCCGGGAGGTCGAAAGCCAACAACGACTCCGTCATGCCTGTCCCCAATGCGGTCAGAAAGCAGTACAACGCAAAAGCACCAGCATCTGGGAATGCTCAAAATGCGGCAATGTCTTTGCTGGTGGTGCGTACATGCCTACGACACCATCTGGTGTAACTGCTGAAAGAATCCTCAAAGGGCTCCCTGTTGAGATGCCTGCTGAGGAGGAATCCAAGTGACCAGGTACAAATGTGGGTTGTGTAAAAAAGCAGTCCAGTTCGATGTGAAGAACATCGGAATGCAATGTCCATACTGCGGAAGCAAGGTGTTCTACAAGGAACGACCAACGGTTGCCAAACGCATCAAAAGCGTATGACAAAGAAGGCGACATTCCTTTTTTCCTTTCCATCTTCTAAGGATGCCTCTGTCATCGCTCAGTCTTTATCTCCAGAGATAAAACATAAGATTCCAAAATCATCTATCACGTTTTTTATTGATGCGAAAAAACTAACGATGATCGTCGAGTCTGAGGATATCAGTTCCCTACGAGCAACATGTAACTCGTATCTCCGTTGGATTCAGACTGCGATGTCCGTTAAACAACTTGTGTAAATCTTAAACCTCGATGGTTTCTGTTCGACCTGGTCCGATAGAGACAAGCCCAATTGGGACGTCTGTTTCATTTTCGATGAATCGCAGATAGGTTTGTGCTTCTTTTGGTAAGTCTGAGACTTTTTTAGACGAAGAATCCATGGTCGTCCAACCTTTGAAGCTCTTATAGATAGGTTTACAAGCTGTGACATCATCAATGCGAGCGGGGAAAAAGTCAATGGTCTCCCCATGGAGTGAATAGGATGTACAGACCTTTATTTCTGATAGTCCATCCAGGACATCAAGTTTTGTAATCGCAAGACTCGTGACACCAGAGATAAGACAGGAATGTTTCACAACCACAAGGTCAAGCCAACCGCAGCGGCGTGGTCTACTCGTGGTCGTTCCAAACTCATGACCGATTTTTTGGAGATGCTCACCGGTTTTGTCAAGTAGCTCGGTGGGGAGCGGTCCTTCACCTACCCGTGTGGTGTACGCTTTGACGATTCCAATGATTTCATCGATGGTTTTAGGACCAATACCTGCACCGATTGTTGATCCTCCTGCTATCGTATGAGATGAGGTCGTATACGGATAGGTGCCAAACTCCACATCCAGCATGGTGCCTTGGGCGCCTTCTAAGAGGATGTTTTTCTTTTTCCGAACCGCTTTGTTCAGCTCGATATGTGTCGTAGTGATATACTGTTCTAATCGTTTCCCAAATGCATTGTAGGTCTCAAGGATTTCTTTTTCATCAAGTTTATTCTTAATACCATAAATATCGATCATCTTCTGTTTCAATGGAAGGATGCGAGCAAGCAGGCGATGTAAGGTGTCTTTATCGATCAAATCTATCGCTCTGATGCCGTTTCGGGCCACCTTATCACTGTAACAAGGTCCAATACCTCGTTTGGTTGTACCAATTTTTTTATCACCTAGAAATTGCTCCTCAGCACCATCTAGGATCTTATGATACGGCATGATGATGTTCGCCCGGTCACTGATGAGCAGCTTTGGTTTTTTCCCTCGTTGAATCAACTCATCGATTTCTTGGAGTAAGATCTCGGGGTCGATGACGACACCATTACCGATGATCCCGGTTTTCCCCTGGATAACACCAGAGGGTACAACATGCAGTTTGTACACCTCATCTCCAACTTTGATGGTATGACCTGCGTTGTTGCCTCCCTGGAATCGTACAACATAATCCGCGTTTTTAGAATAATAGTCAACGACCTTCCCTTTTCCTTCATCGCCCCATTGGGTCCCAATCACTAATGTTACCGACATAAACCTTCCTTTCCTCGGAATAGAAAACAGCTACATAAAGATAGTGACTAGAGTCGGGTCACTGTGATGTCTATTTGAGGGGGTTGCTCTAAATGTCGTTTTACGGCACATACCCCCGCTGCCTTAATCACCGCGTTTTTATATTTCTCTGGGAACTCCCTAGGTACCTGAATGACGATCTGAATGTTCTCGACAAGATGAGTCGTAGGGTTTTTTAGAAAACGTGCGGTCAGTTTCATTTTTTCTGTTGGGATATTATTCTTCTGACAAAAACTCAGTACATAATACCCCGTGCATGTCCCAATCGAGGCGAGGAACAACTCGAAGGGTGAAGGAGCAGACCCTAACCCACCATCAATAAGCGGTTGGTCAGTGACTACGGTCATATCATCATATAATGCCTCGACTTTCTTCCCACCCGGGAAACGAATCTGCATTTCCATATTCATCTTCCTCTCTTTTTATGGTTTTTCCAGATAGAACATCTATGTTGTTTCAGTTATTTGTTCGATCATGGGTAGGAGTTGTTTATCTTTGAATCCTCGTTGCTGAATCGCACTGCTTGGGCAGGCGCTGACACAGGTCCCGCATCCCTGGCACAGCCCCTCGTTCACCTTCGCATGAATCACGGTTTTTTCTTTTTTTGTTTCTTCCACTCGCTCGATCGCATTATACGGACAGACGGAAAGACAAATACTACATCCACTACAGAAATCATCATCGACAAAGGCGACATTAGGTTCAGCCTTCAACGTTGGTTTACACAGTATCGTGGCTGCCCGTGCAGCAGCAGCCTGTGCTTGATATATTGATTCACTGATGAATTTCGGCACATGGCAGTTACCTGCAACAAACACCCCTCGGGTTGAAAAATCAACAGGTCGGAGCTTCACATGGGCTTCAAGGAAAAATCCATCATCGTTCACTGGAACCTTCAGTAACTTCCCGATCTGATGGTTCTCTGGATTTGGTTGTAACCCGGTCGACAAGATCAGATGATCCGCTGGAATCTTCAACAGCTCCCCGATCATCGGCTCATAAACTTTGACGACCAGTCCATTCTTTGCTTCCAGCTCTGGTTTTTTCTCAGGGTCATACTGCAGGAACATCACACCTTTTTCGCGAGCATCCTTATAGAATTTTTCTTTAAACCCGTACGTCATCAGGTCTCGATAGATGAGAAACACCTCCGCTCTTGGGTTGAGTTCCTTGATTTTCAAAGCGTTTTTCACCGCCTGCATACAGCAGATCCTACTGCAGTACGGCCGTTTCTCATCACGGGACTCCACGCATTGTATCATCACGAATGTCTCACCATCATGGATATCCTCTTTTTTCAGGACACTGAGGTCTTTTTCAAGCTCAGATTGTGTCAACACCCGGGAATCCTTGGCGTAGTGATAGGTATGTGGTTTGTACTCATCTGCACCAACCGCGACAATGATCACACCATGGGAA
>DAJP01000081.1:0-2796 GCA_002496355.1 Euryarchaeota archaeon UBA346
CTACTGGCCAGGGCGTCAGGTTTAAAAATAAGAAGCATATACCGTTCTCCCTATGAAAAAAGCTGATCGATGCATTTCATGCGGAAAAGGCTTGCTTGAACAAGGCTCGACAACGTTCCAATGCCCAACCTGTGATACCATGATTGGACGCTGCTCAAACTGCCGAGAACAAAGCGTTGTCTATCTCTGCCCGAAATGCGGATTCAGAGGACCATAGGAGGATTACACAATGGGGGAAGTCATCGCACTTATTCGTCTCATGCCAGATGGAGTCATCACCGACAAAGATATGGATTTAATCACCGAAGAAGTAAAAAAAGTCGTCCAAAAACCAGCTCGGCTCGGCCGCGTCGAAGTCAAACAAATCGCGTTTGGTCTCCGAGGTCTTGATGTGACAATTGCAGTCCCTGATGTCGAGGGCGGTCTTGATCCTATTGTCGAAAAGTTCGGGAAGATAAAGAAAGTCGATAACGTCGAAGTCGTTGACATCGGCAGAATCTAAGAAACGTTCCCGACCGTTGTTTTCAAAAACTCGTTATACGTCTCCATGAACTGCCGTCCTATTTCTGTGGGATAATAAATCGGGTACGCAGAGTTCGTGGTGTCTCCTTCGATAAGTTCCGCCTCAAAAAGCTTGTTGATATGCCATTTCACCACATGATGGTTAATATTCAAAGCATGCGCTATCTCCAGGAGATGTTTCCCGGGGTGTTCTGATAGGAACGCCATAATATCCCGAGCGTTTTTGTTCCGCAGGATCGACTCTGCGACTGCACGCTGTTTTGCTTCAACCCCGCCTTCAACAAGATAGTAGACCTTTTTCCCACCAATCGCTCGGCTTCTGATAAGATTCGTCTGCTCAAGCTTCCGTAGATGCCATGCCGCGTTGCTTGGCTTCAGGTCAAGCTCTCTGGCGATCTCTCGAAGGTGACTCCCGGGGTATTCATCGATGTACTCATAGAGGTTTTTACGTATCTCAGTGTCGAGCACGTTTTCAGGAGTGACATATTTTACACCACCCATGAGGAAGAAAAACGCGAGAAGCAAAGCGATGACCGTTATCATTACCGCGATCGTGGTCATATCGATGTTCGGTTGAAGATCGGGAGCAGCCTGACAAATGTTTGTTGATCCAAGAAGAACACAGACTATTATAATCACAGCTCTCGTGATGAAGCGCATTGATTCCCATCCTTTCGTTCTTTGCATCCCTGCAGGGAGAACAAATCACGTTGATGTTTAAATACCTTCCTTCAAAGTCCTGTTTTCTAAGCTAATCTCACCAATGAGAAAAAGAATTGAGAGACGCCGTAACATGACCGTATACCATTATTTATGTGTGAAAAAACCAACGAGTCCTGTCTTTTGTTTTTCTAAGCACACAAACCCAACACGTTCAAACTGCACAATATCACCAGAAGGAACCTCAGCAACTGCTTTCTCGGCGTATCCATGGAGCTCCTGCAGACTCTCGGGGTTGAAGTTCTCACCAGTGAAAATCAATCCAGGAACAAACACCGTCAAAGGAATATGCTCCTCGGTGGTCCATTGGATCTTCGCAGTCTCAGCAATGAGAGCATCTCCACTGTAGGAACCCTGGATCGTCTCATTCTTTTTTATGATTTTTACATTATATAATCCTTTCAGACGGAATACCTCACCAAGGTTCATCTTCATAGCATCCTGTCTTGGGATGAAAAAGATAGACGCGGTGTGAATGGTCCGTTCACCCATGGTCGCATCAGGATGCAGTGCTATTTTTACGGTTTTTTGTGGAGCATCCTTCACAACGAGTTGAATCGGGTCTGGGACAAAGTAATATCGCTTGACACGCGGATCAAGATATTTCCGATTCACTGATTCGACGAGGCTGAAATCAACAACCGATTCCACCTTTGAAAAACCCTGTTGAAGCACAAATTGCTTGATCGCCTCCGGAACGATCCCTCGTCTCTTCAACCCACGCAGGGTCGGCAGTCTGACATCATCATATCCGGAGACCAAGCCCTGTTCGATGAGAGGTTTTATCTTTCGTTTGGACACCGGCATCCCATTAATGGACAACCGGGAGAACTCCATCAAATGGGGTGCCCGTAGCTTCAGCAGGTTGAGAATCCGGAAATACACCTGGTCTCGTAACTCGTATTCCTTGGTTCTGAACGGATGGGTCACTCCACTGATGCTGTCCTCCACCGCACCAGCGAAATCATAGGTTGGCCAGACATGGTACGTATCACCAGTCAATGGATGTCTAGTAGTAATCACTCGGAACAAGGTCGGGTCGCGCATCGCGGTGTTCTCACTGTTCATCTCCCCACGCAATCGAAGAATCCAGGTCATATCACGGGACGTGAGCATCTGTTTCCAGAGATCCAGACCAACAGGTCCAGTGAACTGCTCTCGACAGGCACATGATTTTCCATGAAACCTGCCTTCCCTGATGACTTCAGGTGAACATTTGCAGAGATATGCATCCTGTTGACCGATGAGCTGCTCAGCGAGCTTGTAATGTCTCGGAAGATTGTCGGAGGTATGGTATTCGGCATCCCATTCTATCCCAAGCCAGCGGAGGTCTTCTTTCTGCGCGTCATAAAACTCAAGGAGCGCGTTCTCCGGGTTGGTGTCATCAAATCGTAAAATGAACTTCCCATCGTATAAACGGGCGTACTCGGAATCAATGATCGCTGCTTTCGCATGACCGATATGTAGATACCCGTTTGGTTCTGGTGGAAAACGGGTCACAACGTTGCCTTTTTCAGCAAACGGTAAGGGAGGCAGTGAAAAATCCTTTTCTTT
>DAJP01000081.1:3118-4846 GCA_002496355.1 Euryarchaeota archaeon UBA346
GGGACATGGCATTGACTTGTGCCACAATCTGAGAGACAACAGGGATGATTTGACCGGGTTTCACCCCGTCTTTTTTCAACAATGCGATGACCTTCCCCATCACCGCTTTTTCGTTTGCCTTCCCGTTGAATAGCACCGCATTCTGTAATGCGAACTTCCGCGCCTCACACTGTATCCGCTGAACAGACATGGTTACTTTTCTCGCTGGATGGTATACTCAATCAGTTGAAATAACAGTTCCTTGGCATCAGATGGTTTTATGATAGCTATCGCATCTTTTGCCTGGTTGACGAGCTGTAATGCACGGTGTTGTGCGTACTCGATGGATCCGAGTTCCTTGAAGAGGCCATAGACAAGCGTGACCTCCTGTTCGGATGCAGCATGGTTGCCGAACACATCATCAAGGAGTTTTTTGTCTTTCCCGGTCGCATGAGTCAGGCTATGGACAGCGATGAGTGTCTTTTTCCCATTTCTGATGTCATTGCCGATGTCTTTACCCAGTGTCGTTGCTGTGCTGCTCATATCCAGGTAATCATCCCAAATCTGGAACGCCAATCCAAGTGTCATTCCGTAGGTCTGCAAGGCAGCGATCTCAGGTGGTTTGCCTCCACCAATCAACGCACCACCTTTTCCTGCCAGTTCGAATAACGCACCGGTTTTCTTCCCGATCATATTCAGGTATTCCTGTTCAGTGACTGTTTTGCGTGATTCAAACTCCATGTCCAGTTGTTGTCCTTCGCAGATCGCGATGATGCCGTCTATGAAATCCTGCTGCAGAAGTTTGAAGGTCTGAAAATCAACGGATATCTCTAGCAGTGATTCGAATGCTTTCGCAAATAACAGATCACCAGCGAGGATCGCGGCGGGTTCACCGAATTTCACATGCACCGCGGGGAGGTTTCGTCGGAGCAAGGAATGATCCATGATATCATCATGAACCAAGGTGAAGTTATGTATCAGTTCGAGTCCCGCGGCAAACGGGAGTGCTTTCTCCTTTTCCCCCGAGACGCTTTCACAGGATGTTAACGTCAGGAACGGCCTGATCCGTTTCCCGCCAGCGGCGGGGAGATGCTGTGAGGCCTCGTACAGTTTCGTTGGTTTTTTTATCCGGAGGTACTGTTGCCAATAGGTGTTAAACATCTCGGCTCGTTTTATGAGTTCAATCTGCAGATCCATATCTTACTTCCACCGTTGATAGCTTTTCGACTGTATCAGCACCAACCAGGAACATCGCGATCCGTAGTTCCCTTGTAATGACTTCAAGCTCTTGTTCTAAGGCTTTCGTATCCTTTAATGCTGGTTTGAGCAGGGCATGTGCCATACCTGCGGCGTTTGCTCCAAGAACCAATGCTTTTGCGATATCGAGTCCATGGCGGACCCCACCGGTCGCAATGATGGGCAGCTCCCAGCTGATCGCTTTTCCCACCTCAAGGATGCTGGTGGGTGTTGGGATCCCCCAGTCCCAGAATGTCTGACCAGCACGCATGTCATAAGTGTCCCCCTTCATTTTTGCTCGGTAATACTCCACCGCAGAGAAGGATGTGCCGCCAGCGCCTCCGACGTCAATGCCGCAGATCTTCGTCTTTTTCAGCTGATGCGCGATCTTACCGGAGATCCCTGCGCCGCTTTCTTTGATGATGATCGGACGACCGAACTCTCGTGATAACATGTCGATGGTCGCAAGGCAGCCTTTTGCTTGTGCTTCACCTTCCGGTTGTATCGCCTCTT
>DAJP01000066.1 GCA_002496355.1 Euryarchaeota archaeon UBA346
GAGGTTCTCATCGCCAATCAATGGAAAGACACCAGTTTTAATTGGTGCGACCCTGGGATTGAGTTTCAATATCGTGTATTCCTCTTCTTTTTTCTTCTCCTCGACATAGTTATGTTCAAGGAGGAAGTATAAGACTCGGTCAATCCCATAGGATGGTTCGATCACATGCGGGACGAATTTCTCGCCTGTTTGTTTTTCTTTGACCTCAACGATTTCATAGCATTCTTTTGGAATATCAATGGATTCTCCATCAACAGTGACCATGATCTTCTTGACAGTTGCTGCATCCATCTTTTCGAGTTGATCCTTGATCTTGCCTGCTTTTCCACCAAACCGTGGACCGAGGATATTCATCTTGGGAACCACTTTTTTCATCATGAGTTCCTTGGGTTGTTCAAATGCCCGTAATGCGAACATGTCCACGTTTGAAGATTCGATATGAGCGTTAAGATCATAGGCGGACCGGTCCGCGATCCCGACACATTCCACCCACCCGAACCGTTCGCTATACAGTTCAGCATCCCAGCATTCTGCTGCATAATGTGCAAGCTCGTTAGCCGCATGTTTCCGGAATCGGAACTTCTTCGGGTCCACCCCGGCGGTGAAGAGAAACTCTTGGGTTAGATAGACATAATATGCAAGCGCCTGGTTGTTGATGATTTTCTTTTTCACTGCATCAGCAACCGAGATTTTCATTTCTTTTTCATTATCGAAAAGGAACAATTCCTTTTCTTTAATTGTGCTAAATAATGGATGGGTCTTATCCTGCGGATCGAAAAAAACCTCTGCTTCCGCCATGGAGAATTCCCGCTGACGTAGTGTCCCCTGTCGGGGGGAGATTTCGTTGCGGTATCCTCTACCAATCTGGACGACCCCGAAAGGGAGTTTCTTCCGACTGTACTGGTAAAGAAGATGGAAGTTCGTAAAAATACCTTGGGCGGTCTCCGGCCGTAGGAACGCTTTCCGTCCTTCCCCGATACCGATCGTGGTTGAAAACATCAGGTTGACGGGATGAGCATCGTGTAATTCAGCTTTGCAGGTCGGACAGATGATCTTGTTTTCCTTTATCGCTTGGTCGATGGTTATACCTTTCTCGATGATGTCCTCGACCTTGTAGGATCGTTTGCAGTGACTACAATCAACGGTAAGGTCTGTGAATTCCTCCACATGACCAGATGCTTTGAGCACTTCGTACAATGTTATCGTTGGTGTGCTGATTTCTACACAATTATCCTGTAAAAGATAGAAGCGTCTCCAGAGGTTCTCGACATTGTTCTTCAATTGAGATCCGAGCGGTCCGTAATCATAAAACCCTGCGATACCACCATAGATTTCAAAGGACGGGTAAATAAATCCTCTTCGTTTGGCCACCATCATGATTTTATCGTAGATATCCTGAGGCATCAGTGGAAATCTCCTGTGTTAGAAAAAAGGAATTCATTTGGAGGATTTAAACATGCATGCCATCAGATCGATATCGGTCACCATCCCCAGGAGTCTGTTTTCAGGGCTGACCACGGGAACATGACTGATTTTGTTTTTTATCATCTTACGGGCAATCTCAGAGATCGGGTCGTTCTTGTATGCTTTGATGACGTTCGTAATCATGATTTCTTTGACAGCGACTGGCGGGAGATCGACCTTTGTTGTTGAATAATACAGACGGATCGTATCCCGGATTCCTTCCCAGGTCCATTCATCCTCATCGCCACCCATGCCAAGGTTCGTCTGTGATACACTTTCTTTTATATGACTGAGTTTGAACAGATCTCCTTCACTGACGATACCACCCAGCTCACATTCTTTGTTCAGAATCGGTAGTGCGGTTTCACTGGTGACGTTGATGATCTCCATGATGATGGTGATGGGTGTTTCTTGGTAGACCGGGACAAGGTTTCGTGTGAAATAATTATCAACGATATCATCATAGGAATCATCCAATGCTTTAAGGACGTCCGTGGGACTGATGATGCCAACAAGGTTTTTTCTTTTATCGATGACAGGGAGACCATGAATCCGGTTTTCATAGAGGAGTTTTGCTGCGGTGGAAAGATCATCGTCTTTCATAACGGTGTAAGGTTTTGTGCTCATGATGAGCGCGATTTGCTCTTCGTCAGGGTTTTTGAAGATATCAGAACGAGTTAGAACACCAGCGACTTTCTTTGTGTCTTTTTTCAGGATCGGCATGCCAGAGACGTTATGTTTTGCTAGAGTCTTCAATGCGTCTCGGATGGTTCCTGGCACGTATCCTACGATTAATTCTGTTGCCATTGCGTTTTCTACTTTCATCATTGTTATCCCTCTCGTCCCTACCTATTTTGATGCATATAATAGTTTTAAAGAGTCTCTCTCTAAAACGATGTATTTTTCTGATAGGTCGCGACCCTGAATGCAGTCAGTTAAATTTAAAGCTTTCCTTGGAGTGAACGTGATAGTTGTCAACAATTCTTCAAGACTGAATACTTTTGTTTTTTGCAACACCTTGACTTCCTCGAGAATATTAGGGTTATTGATCATGGCGTTATCTGTGCCCAGGAGTAATGTTACACCGGTATTTTTCATAAGCTCAAGGTTGTGTTTCAGGCGAAAAAACAGGTATGAACGAGGACAGATGACAATCGGTATGGATGCATCATTGACTCGCTCAAGATCTGTTTTTGTCGCTGCGATCATATGGATCAGCAGATTTGGTTTTAAATCTAAGACCTGGTCGATATCCTCGCGTTCTACTTCGCTGGCATGCAACGCAAGCAATTTTTTCTTTTTTCGGACATGCAAGGAGAGTTTTTCGATTTCAGAGGATTCCCAATCAGAGATGCTGCTCAGACCAATCCCGTCGGAGTTTTCCAAGAGTTGGTCCAGTTCGTCCTTATTATAGACCATTTGGGCTGGACGTGAGAGGATGACTGCATCGACCGGACAGTGTTTCAAGGCTTTTCGTATCTGATAAATTCCTAGGAACCCCCCTTCCCGGAAGTCACAGAAACATGAGGTGCCTGCGGTTCTCATCTCCTGGAGAGACGTTTGTATTCCTGCAAGGATTTCCTGTTCTGTCGCCTGTTTTAATAATCGATGTTTCAAACCAGCGGGTGGCGCCACCAGTTCTTTGACATTGTGGGGGAGCGCAAGATGGTGAAAACGGATGAATGAGTCGCCAAGGTGGGTATGGGCATTGATACACGTTGGGATGATCACACCGGTTGCCAATGGTTTTTTCGGCGGTGAACATTTTCCTCTATCGCCTGCCACTACATTATCCTCTAATCCAAGATACCCGGTAACAAGACCATCTTTTGTAAGAATCTCACCGGAAATGTACTCCATGTGCCTCAATGTAAGAGTCAGGAGTTTTTAACCCTTTTTTATCCCAGACAATAACAGTTCTAGAACGGCAATAGAAATATTTTTGAATA
>DAJP01000082.1:0-358 GCA_002496355.1 Euryarchaeota archaeon UBA346
TTCAGACAAATTATTCCAATTATCCTGAACAGATCTGGTGGGATGGTTGGCGGGGTTATATGTATGATAATTGGAAGACCCCCCGAGATAATGGGGTGGTCTGGTATAATCCGGAACCGCCTATGCTGTATGATTTCATTCATTATAAATGGGTTGATCAGCAGCTGCAGAACCTTCGAAGCAACGCAATCTTTTATGCATCCGCTTATACGGGAGATAATAATGGTCCCTTGGTGTACCTGGACCATGGCGCGGTGTGTTGGGTTGGAAACGAAGGGACAGGATACAATAATTTATTAGAAGAGCAAAATGAACTGCTCATGGATGACCTGCTGATTAAAGGAGATCGTATTGGTCC
>DAJP01000082.1:716-17390 GCA_002496355.1 Euryarchaeota archaeon UBA346
CATCCCAACATCTATGGTGACCCTGGCCTTCTCATCTATAGTCCTGAATGGACCATACCGGTGCCTCTGGAGAGATAACCTCTTCTATATTGACTCGATGAAAAGAAGGATCTTTGGTCTTTCAATCGTCCTTTATTCTTAGTCTTCCTTCCACTTTGTTAAGATAACTCCTGCGATGAAGAAGATCGCAGCGAAGATCAAAACGATGCCGCCATTGATCAATGCTTCTGTCTGGTTCATGTAAATCATGGCATTCCGCAATCCTTCATTGACATAGTACAGAGGAAGGGCACGGGCGATTATCTGGATAATCGAGGGCATCGACTCCACAGCAAAAAAAGTGCCTGCGAGAAACATCATCGGGAAGCTGATGGCCCCAGCAGCCATATCCGCTGTTTCTTCTTCTTTGACGAACCGACCGATGATCATCCCAATCCCTGAAAACAGAAAACTCGTGGCTATGACAATGATGATAGTCAGCAGGTTGATATTGACTTTGATTCCGAATGCAAGGACTCCGACTCCGATTGCAACCGATGTGGAGATGAACGCGAGAAACAGCATGAACAGCATTTTTGCTAGGATCCATTCTGAGCGGGTGATCGGTGTGGTCAACAGTTTTCGCAGGATGCCGTCTTTTCTAAATTTCGTATTCCGTTCGATGCTACCATAGATGCTCTGTTGCATGATGGTAAATCCGATCATTCCTGGGATGAAGAAATCAATAAAACCAAAGTTTTCCGTAACAGTGCTTTGTTCGGTCAATCCGATAATGGTCTTGCCCTGGGTAAGCTGCATGTTTAGCCCCTCCAGCACACTGGAGATTACACTACGGAGAATCTGGTTGGTTTGTGTTTCAGTCGGATCAAAATAATAGGTGATGTTGACTTTTGCTGAAGGATCAGAAAATGAACGGGTGATATCATTTTCGTACCCCTCTGGGATGACGATGAGATTCTTGATGTTGTTATCTTTGATGTATTTTGTGATGTCATCGTTTTTCGTTACGTTTTTAATGTTGAGGACATTGGTTTTGTTCAGGATGGTGACGAGGCTATGGGACATGTCGGTGTTGTCAAGATCTTGTACGTACAAGGTGTATTTACTTTCCCCCATCCCGGAGAAGATAGCTCCGAAAAGAAGAATCAGCATCACAGGAAACAGCAAAGACCAAAACACGGTGCCTCTGCTGCGGGTCCAGCTGCGAATACTATAGAGGAAGTCAGTGCCGACGATTTTCAAATTCATGTTTCCGCCTCCTCTGTGAGTCGTGCTCCTGTCAAGCGGAGAAAGACCTCCTCGAGGTTCGAACCGCGGATATCCACACCATCATATTCGATGCATTCATGACGAAGCTCTGAGAGCACCTCAAGTACTTTTTCCTTATAATCGATTTTCACCATGATGTCTCCATTTCCACTTGAATGAGCCTCAAATCCTTTCTCCTCTAATAGTTGTCGCGCATCTTCTGAATGGCAGTTTTTAATATACAATGTCGTTTTTTCACCGTACGTAGTAAGCAGCTCTTGTAAGGATCCTTCTGCGATGATCTTTCCTTTATGGATGATTGCGATATGATCAGCTAAATGTTCTGCTTCTTCCATGTAATGGGTGGTGAGGAAAACGGTTTTTCCTTTGTTCCGTAGATTGGCGATCACCTGCCAGACTTCCCGACGCGCTTTCGGGTCTAACCCTGTTGTCGGCTCGTCAAGAAAGACGATCTCCGGGTCATTGACAAGTGACAAGGCCACACCAACTCGTTGTTTCAGACCACCGGAGAGGTTTCTGTACAATTTTTTTTCATGGGATTGCAGGTCCATTGCATCCAGAATCTCGTCGATGTTCGCTCGTTTCTTATAGAGTTTTGAGAAATAGGTCAGCGTCTCTCGAACCGTGAATCGCTCAAATGAATGGAACTCCTGAGGTAGGATGCTGATGCGTTCTTTGATCTGGTTGAATCCTGTTTTTGTGTCTGCTCCTAATAGCCTGATGGCTCCAGCGGTTGGTGTTCGGATGGATTCTATCATTTCAACCGTGGTTGTCTTCCCTGCCCCGTTCGGTCCAAGGAACGCAAAAATCTCTCCTTTTTTTACTGTAAAGGAGATATCGTTTACCGCGATGAGGTCATCGTATACTTTTTTTAGATGAGAAACCTCGATAGCAACGTTGTTGTCCTGTTTCTCTCCAGGGATGATGACGCGTCCTTTCGTGTTGCAAGCTGCGCAGGTCACCACTTTTGTCTCCCCCGGGTTTCCATAGAACGTAGCGATTTCTTGACAGTTTGGACATTTGAACCGTTGCTCTATCATATCTTTCCTCTTTTGTTCTATTTTATATTTAACCGTGATTAAAAACAGGTATTTAGGTTTTATCCTCTAGAAGGCTTTTGTCTATACTTTTACTTTGGATTATTGAATGAAAGTACAGCGTAGTGATTTTTTTTATTATGGGGGGATTGATTCGTCAATGATTATTTAAATATGGGGAGATTTTTGTTTGTATTAAAAAAGATTGGTGCTTTTATCCGTTAAAATGAACGATATAGACAGATGTGATGGAATTATAAAAAAAATGATGAAATGAAAGACGAAAACGGTTCATTCTGTTCCTAGTATTAGAGGATATATCTGAGGAACGGGAATGCATGGAGGAATCGTTCTAACAACCATTGGATGAAATGGAAATGTGGTGGTTCGTAGGAGTACGGCATGGTGACCTTAAGTTCACCCCAGGGTCCCCAGAGGTTGTCAGTATCCTTTGCTCGTGCCTTGATGGTATAGGTTCCTTTCTCGGACCAAGAATGATTCATTGTTATTGATTTACCTGAGTCGTATGGTCCAAGCCATTCAGTGATGGAACCATCGCCCCAGTCGATTTGATAAAAAACATCATTTTCTACTGGTGAGGTAGAGCGGAATATATAATCATATGATCTCTCTACTTTTCCTTTTATCTTCCCAATGATGGTCGGGGCTGTAGGTGCATTTGGGTCTAAGATACCAAGGGCATGAAGAAATCCATAATTACCTTTTGTAGAACCAACATACACACGGTCATCAGGACCAATACTGGGAGAAGAACGAACCTGTTCATTGGATAAGGGTATTCGCCATTTCTCGGTCCCATCAGGATTAACCGCGACAAGACAGTTGTCTGCACTGACGTAAATCGTCCCATCTGCGGAGACCGCGGGGACCGTTCCTTCGATGTAACCCTGGACATCTATCATCCATTTCAATGTCCCATCAGGGTTATATGCTCGTAGCATTTCTGTCCCGACATAAATCGTGCCAAATTTCCCAATGGCGACCCCAGCCGCAGCAAGACTATCTCCTGTGGATACTCGCCATCTGAGTGTCCCATTTGGATACAATGCATAGAGGTATCCATCAAAGGAAGGAATATAAATTGTACCATCAGTTGCAATGGATGCTGAACCTTTTATATGGTCACCTGTCTCGAATCGCCATCGGAGCGTTCCATTCGGATACAATGCATAGAGGTAATAGTCGCCGGAACCAATGTAGATCGTACCATCTTCGATACTTATTGCAGGAGAACCCATTACAATATAACCCGTGGCATATCGCCATTTCTCTGTGCCATCAGGATTTAGCGCATAAATAATATAGCTATTATCACCAAAATAAATCGTATCATCTGCTGCAATAGATGGAGAGCATGTTGAAGATCCTTCAATTTTTATTGACCATTCTTCTGTTCCAACATCCAGATTCAGGGCATAGAAATAACGGTCTCCACCCCATGTTGTAAAATAAATCATTCCTTCTTCTGAGATTGCTGGAGTTGCCCAAATTAAACCATTGGCATTAAATTTCCATTTTCGTGATCCATTCGGATACAATGCATATAATGAAGAATCAGAACCCATGGTTCCAAAATAGATCATTCCATTGGTGTCTACTAATGCAGAACATACTACCTCACTGGATCTATCACCGCGAACACACCAAACCTCCATACCAGAGTTATTATCCGTGCTATACTGACTACGACAGGTGTGAACCACATCATGTCCAAACATCGGCCAGGCAGAATCCATGGGGCCGTCCCGGCCAGTATCTTCTGGAACACTGTTTGATTCGACAAGGATCATTTGTCTTTGTTGAAAACCAGAAACACTTGGTACGGCATCTTGGAAAGAATCGTTAACGTGTACGTGCCAATCGGCTAGATAATTAGGAATAAGTAATTCACATGTGCTTACAGAGGTTTTTCCACTCGAATCAAATACAAATGGATTCACACCTGGACTACACATGATAAAGAACATCAAATAGATTGAGAAGTTCCACCATATTAGTCTCATTATTCTTATTCCCCAGTGATAATATCCAAGAACTTCTTTATTATTCTTTTCATAAAAAAAGTGAATACTTTCATCGACCCCCAATTGAATTATATAAACAAGAAGAACCATGCTTGAATTGGAGGTAAAAAAATGAATAAAAAAATGATTGGAATTTGTATCGTCATGCTGATGGTATCCAGTGTAATGACCACAATGATATTTTCTGAAGATGACACTGTTAAAGCAAACGAAGAACCACAAGATCCAGGGATGAATCTTGATTACGATTGGGTTTGGAATAGAACTAAAGATTTTAGTGAGGTAATCTATAACGTAAATAACTGGCCTAATGATATAAAAAAAGGAAGAGAATGGGGTACAGAGGGAGAAAATTTTACCGTAGATAGAATTTTGGAACCAGCCATGAACGGGACAGATAAACCATGTGGCTTGTCGGGATACAAAGAACTCCCTATCGGATACATTGATCAAGTTTTTTTTAGATCAAGACAATATTCCAGCAAAATTGATATCACAGATTATGGTCTTACTATAAACTTTCTTGGGGAACCATATCTAGAGCTTCCGTCTAGTGAACTTTTTCCTATGGGTATTGGAAATCTCAATTTTGCTCATGGTATACATACAGAAGAAGATCTTGATGATACATTTGAAATTAATGATGCGGAAATTATTATGAAAGATATTCATGTACGAGATAATGTTGAAGACTTTTATACTGTACCAGCTGACCTTCTCAATGAATATACTACTATGGTTGGTCCAGTTGTATATTTAGATACGAATGATATAGTTCCTGAGAATCAAGACTGTGTTTTTATTTTAAACGAAGAACCATCATCTGAAGAGAAACTTGATAATCTCTCCGATGCGCTTGGATGCATCCTTATTGAAGATAGTTCAAAGGTTGGACATTCAATAATGGCTCAAATTACAATTTTACGATTGCGAAACTCGATGGAATGGATAGTAATTTTTCTTCAGTGATCGAAGAGATACAAAGTGGCTCGGTATTTGTTGCCGATAATATACAAGATAGTGAAACAATAGTGTTTTCCAATTGTAGTGGCCAATCATGTTGTTCTGGTTCTGATTGGGTAGCAGTTTTTTATCTCGAATCCGAATCAGATTTTTCATTACCCTCTTTTTGGCTTAACCTTTGGTTATGGAGTTGTTGTGAAAAATGCAAAGGAGCCATCATGTGTAATTATAATGAGGATACTCATTATATGACCTATACTGTACGGGGTTGGTCTTGGTTTACTGGGGCTGATTTAATATATCTTAACAGATATTCTCTCCCGATATTTTCAGTGAGCGGCACAATTGGACAAATGCTTAATGTTATGCAAGAAAGTATCACTGTTGATGGTTTCATCACCCAGGAATATAAAAAACAAACTGAAGACGATCCTGGAGTGATTAGTCATAATGTTGTCGCGTATCGGAATATTTCTCAAAGCCCAGATAATGCGATTGTCGTACTTAGCAACAGAATGGACAGCTGGTGGGCTGAGTGCCCGGGCGATGCCAGTACCTCTGGAGCGATTCTCCTAGGTATTTCAAAATATATGGAAGACAATGACATCACCCCGAAATATAACCTCACCTTTTTATTCACCACTGGTGAGGAATACGGGATGCGAGGGGCACAGCATTATGTCGATAGTCATCCAAAAGATGAATATAATTATAAATATTGGATAGGTTTTGAACAACTTGGTTTTCATTATCCAAGTGATGCTGTTCATAATCTTACTCTTTCTACGTACAACCCCGACTTATATCCCTATCTTTGTGCAATTCAAAATCAGACGGATTACGAAGACAGAATGAACAGTGAATATTTTCAATACATAAATCTTGCATCCAAAACAGGTTGGGATGGAGCGGAAGACTATGTCTGGGAAGATATTTGTGATACGATATTAATCGAAAAAGAAGGCGATACTTGGGATGGACATCATCAAGTAGGTGGTGATTACCAAGAGGGGGATTCACTTCAATATATCAATCGAACTGATGTCAATGTAACCTTTGAGCTAGCGTGGAATATGACGAAATATTTTATTGTCAATCCGGATTGCTCATTCGATGAAGGTGTATCCTATACAACGTTTGATTCACCCAATGATGGAGATACACTCCCTGATACTATACGGGCGGAGTTCTCAATTAACTCCATTCTACCAAGTGACAAGGTCATGGTGAACGCAACACTCCGTGACCAGAACGACAATGGTGCGGTTGTCGCATGGAAAGTCGTGAACTATACGATAACAACACTCAGTCAATCACATCCCTATAACATTACAATCACGATCCCTGATACAGATGCACAAGGTGAGTATACACTTCAACTTCGCCTTTACAATTCAACAGGACGAATTAATAAAATCGTTAATTCAAGCGATGATGAACCGAATGAAATCCAAGAGTCAGATTCGTTCCATTTGTATCATCCGTTTGGAAATCCAACACCTGGTGATTTCTCCCATAGTACTGAGGATATCATTCGTGGCTCATATTTCACGGCAAATGAATATGGGACCGCACGGAACATCACTGCTTATGTTCAAGCAAATACATCAGGTTCCCCGGTCCATTCGGTGTGTATGATCTATCGAAAGAACGATTCTAAGTTGATAGGAAGAACCATTGAGATCCTCCCCGCAACTGGCCCGACACCTCAATGGAGGATCTATAATTTCACAGAACCATATCCGGTTTTAGAGGAAGGCACCGAATATGTGCTTGTCTGTTGGAGCGACGGTCCATGTAACCTATATTACGATCATATCCCTTGGACAACCCAAGGGCGATACGATTCTCATACCTATGGTGTACCCCCAGATCCTGCGGCATTCTCCCTTGATACGAGTTACTACTCAATTTATTGCGGGTATCGGAACGATACGAACCCACCATGGATCACAAATGTCTCTGAGGATCCACATATCGTCGGATTCGGCGGTAATATCACAATCTCCGCGGATGTGGTTGACAATGAAAGCGGGGTGAAGAACGTCACCGTGGTCATCGGTTACCCTGGTGGAAAATCAGAGAATAACACAATGAGTCTTATCTCGAATAACACCTATCAGTATGTGTTCGATGACTCTTGGCTCGTGGGGCAATATTCTTACGACATCTGGGCGGTCGATAACTATGATAACTTGGTTGATGAGAAGAAAAGCAGTCATTTCCATGTCTCCGCGGAGGCATCCATCAGCATCGCCACCCTCAAGGACAGCTACGGCGGCAGCCAGCACATCAATATCACGGACCCGCCAAACCCTCCTGAGAACTATACCCTCGTTGACCGTGGGTCCACTTGGGATAGCTATTATGATGCAATCACTGGGCAGAATATTCTTGAGGTAGGTGCTGGTCCGATAAATTACCAAGAAAATGGTATCTGGACACCGATCAACGACACACTCAATCAGCTCGCTGAAAATCATCCCGCATATGTGTATGGATATCGTAGTGGAAATAACCGTGGGTTGTACGGAGCATATTTTAAATCAAATGCTCAATTAGATTGGCCTGTGGCATTCACCTATAACAAGTCAAATGATCCAACGATCCATGCCGTCAGAAGCAAGCTTGTAGGAGTTGGATATGTTGACCCGCAGAGCAACTGGGCATACCAATATCTGCAGAATGCGCAGAGTAGTCAAGGACAAATAAACGATTGCTCCATCACGTTCCCTGGTGTCTTCAGTGGTACGGATGTCATCTGGAGCTATGGGAACACTGGTCTGAAAGAAGAGATCACCCTGAGCAACACCACGAAGACGTTGTTGCAGAACCATCCGCCATCGCAATATGGTCTCAATGATGCTAGCTCGTACCTGGTGTTCATCACCAAAATCGACTACCAGAACCTCAACCTCTACGATGACTCAGGGATGCTGACTGGAAACGTGACGATATCTGATACGGGAGTTGACTTGAAGGATGCCCTTGGACAGTTCAAATGCGCTCTCCCACTTGGCGAAGCATATGAGTTGAATAACCAATCTGCTCGGCAACAACTCACCTACCGTATCATCCACCTTAATGGCAACACCTATCTGCTCTCCGGGTTGAAAATCTCTGATTTGAATGCAATGATGTTCCCTGTGGTGATTGATCCCACATTGTCGGTTAATTCACTCTCTAATGATGGATTTATCTCCAACTCGAGTACAACTTATAACACTGCCTGGGGTGCCTCCAGTGGTACCATAGACTGTTCATCACAATATCTGACGATAGGACAGAAAAAAGTAGCACTCGGTCCTACCTATTACGTCTACCGCGGGTTCGTCCTCTTCAACACCACTTCACTACCATCGAATGCGTACCTGGATAATGCGATACTGTCTTTGTATAAGAAGGATGATTATTCAACCACGGATTTCTATCTCACCATCCAGAACGGGCAACCAACATATCCGCATAATCCTCTGCAAATCGGTGATTATGCTAAGGGATATTACTCAGGGAACGGCGGGAGTCTCAACACGGTCAACTTTATGAACGGGCGGAACAACATCTCCCTCACTGAATTTGATTGGATCAATGAAGCAGGGATCACCAAATTCTGCCTCCGCAGCAGCAGGGATATCAGTAGTACCGCTCCAACGGGAAATGAATATGTCAATGTGTATTCAGCCAATGCTCCTTCTTCAGGATACGTTCCAAAGCTGATTATCACCTATCGGAACCAGTCGAAGATCAAGAACACAGGTGATACGGACATCCAGGGATATCTCTTAATCCAGGTGCAATTCTACAATTCAACGCAAGGGAAATGGCTCGTGGATAACGACACCATCAATGAGACCACCCCACGGACCATCATCAGCGGCAATCAACTTGCACTCGACACAATCTTGAATGGTCATGTTAGAGCATCGGATCTGACCCATGGAGCAGGAACCTATCGAGTGTATGCTGCGTTCAGAGATCCTGAGGGCAACATCCTGCGGACAGATGACGATATATATCTTGAGGCTTGGTGGCAGTTCAATAAAACCTGACGAAGAAACAAACATGTTTTAAAATGGATGCCAGGACATTCATCCCTGACATTCTATATTTTTTTACTTAATATGCAGAATATTTTATAAAAGTTTAGGCTTAAATTTTAGAGGAGCATCTTTTGTCGGACCTTCATTTGAGAATCAAAGGTGTAGACAATGGGGACTCCTGTGGGGATTTCAACCTTCGGGATTTCTTCATCGGAGATGGTTTCAACGTATTTCGTGATGGACCGAAGGCTGTTCCCATGGGCAACGATCAGCACATTCTTGTTTGCTTGCAGCTCTGGTTCGATATTTTTTTTGTAATAGGGGATCGTGCGTTCGCAGGTGTCTTTGAGGCTTTCTCCACGAGGTGGGTTCACATCATAGCTGCGTCTCCAGAGATGGACCTGGGCTTCCCCGTATTTCTTCATAGTCTCCGCCTTGTTGAGTCCCTGCAGATCACCATAGTATCGTTCCGCAAGGTCCACGGATTGATAGATAGGAATCTCTTTTTCGCGAGGCCCAGCGTAATGTTCCCACGCATGGATTCTTCCGTCTTCGTGATAGAGGATCGGGATCCGTTCATCTGAGAGCTCCAGCAGGATGTAATGCATGGTCTGAATCGCCCTCATCAGATGGGAAACGTAGATGGTATCAAACCGGATGTCTTTGAGTTTCTTTCCCGCTGATGTGGCTTCCTGTCTTCCTTTTGCGGAGAGTGGGACATCCACCCAGCCGGTGAACCGGTTCTCAAGGTTCCATTGTGATTGCCCATGTCTGACCAATGCCAGTGTTGCCACGTTTTTCACCTCTTTATACCTCGTACAAGGGATAGTATTTCTCTTTTAGATATCCGATGAAGATTTTAGAATTTAACCCTTCCCCGCAGGTTTGTTTGATGATTTCATCCGCTGTCATCAGGGAACCATATTGGTAGACATGGTCGGAGAGCCATTGCAATATGTTTGAAAAATCACCTTGTGAAATCTCATCGTTGGCTGTCTGGTGTTCTTTTTTGAATTGTCTGAAGAGTTGTGAAGCGTACATGGTCCCGATGGCGTAGGTGGGGAAATATCCGAAGTCCCCTCCACTCCAGTGCATGTCCTGCAGGACACCTTCTCGATCATTTTTTGGGGTGATCCCTAAGAACTCGGTGACTTTCTGATTCCACCTTGCGGGTAGCTCCGCTACCGTGATCTTGTCCTCTAGAAGATCGAGCTCGAGCTCGAAGCGAAGGATCACATGCAGACAGTACGTCAATTCATCTGCTTCGGTTCTGATGAACGATGGTCTTACTTGGTTGACTGCTTGATACCATGTTTCGGTGTTCATGGTTTTACATTCATCCGGGGCGATCTTTTGGAATAACGGGGAGAAGAAGCTCCAAAATGGTTTACTTCGTGCGATCATGTTCTCCCAGAACCGGGATTGTGATTCATGGATCCCCAAGGAGGGTGCATTTGATATGATGGTGTCTTTGTATTCTCCTTTGAGGATCCCCAGTTCATAGAGAGCATGGCCTGCCTCATGTGCTGTGGAGAAAAAAGAGGAGAAGAATCCTCCTCGTTCGTAGTTGGTCGTGAATCTGACATCATCGTCTCCCATGGAGGTGGTGAAGGGATGCGTGGAGATATCAAGGCGTGCTCGGTCGAAGGGGATGTTCATGTGTTTTAACAAGATGCTGCAGGACTCTTTTTGTTGGATGCTGTTCAAAGTGAGCGGTACCGGTCGTTGTCTTTGGTACAGTTCGGTTGTGGTGATGGTCTGGAGGAGTTCGACGAGTTGTTTTCGGAGGATGGAAAATTCTTTTTGCAGGACCTCAACAGTCATGCCTTCTTCATAATCATCCAGCAAGGTGTTGTATGGATGACCGGGGAGTTTGATGTAGTCGTAGTATTGTTTTTCAAGCTCAACGATCTGTTCAAGGTGTGGTTGGAACAAGGTGAAGTCGTTTTTTTCTCGCGCCTCTTGCCAAATGCCGTATGCTATCGATGTGGTTCTGGTCATTTTTTCGACGAACTCTGCTGGGAGTTTTCGCGCTTTTTCGACATCGCGGAGCAATTTTGTGACCACTAGGCTGTCTTTTTTTGTCAGGCTGTTTGCGACATCGTTGAGTTTCTTAAGATGGTTGTAGAGTGTCTCTGACGTCACGCGTTCATGGACGAGGCGTGAGACAAGGGAGAGTTGCTCTGCTCGTTCTTCGCTTCCTTTTGATGGCATGTAGGTCATCTGGTCCCATCCGAGCAGTGCGGCGATACCTCCATAGATGGATACTTCTTTTTGTTCCTTATAGATATAATTCAGTGATTCCTTCATAGGTTTCTCTCCTTTTTTTCAGAGGGTGATTTCAATGCCGACCGGGCAATGATCTGATCCCATGACATCTTGGTTGATGAACGCGTTTGTTATTTTCGGAATGAACTCTTTGTTGACAAAGAAATAATCGATCCTCCAGCCGACATTGCGTAATCGTGCAGCGGTCTTCAAGTCCCACCAGGAGTACTGGTTCGGTTCTGAGTGGAAATGACGAAAGGTGTCGGTATAGCCGTGGTCGATGAATGTGTCGATCCATGCGCGTTCCACGGGCATGAACCCTGAGATATGCTCGTTTTCCTTTGGGCGGGCAAGGTCTATTTCTTTATGTGCGGTGTTCAGATCACCGCAGACGATGATGTTTTGTTTTTTTGTCTTAAGGTTGTCTGCGTAGCTGAGGAACTCGTCATAGAAATCGAGTTTGAACTGGAGTCGTTCCTTGTTTTTTTTACCATTGGGAAAGTAGATATTAAATAAAGTAAAGGAAGGATATGTGGAGATCAGGATGCGTCCTTCATTGTCGAACTCTTCTTTTCCAAAGCCGTTTGTGACAGTGAGCGGTTTTTGCTTTGAGAAGGTTGCGACCCCACTGTAGCCTTTTCTTTCTGCGGGGTTCCAGGAGAGATAGTAGCCTGGGACGTTTCTGAGATGGGGTGGGAGCTGCTCTGGTGTTGCTTTTATCTCCTGGAGGCACATGATGTCTGGGGATTCTTTCATGAGCCAGGGGAAGAACCCTTTTTTATCGATCGCTCTGATTCCATTGACGTTCCAGCAGAGTATTTTCATCTGAGAATGCCTCCGTTGTTTTTTCTTTCGGAATTATTCAGTATTTCATTTTCCCTTTATATTGTTTTGAATAGAATGTTATGCGGTGCGTTGGAGGAGTGCGATGTAGAACCCATCGGTTAGATTGATGTCAGGCCAATATCGTTTTTCATCTAAGAGGCGAAAGTCGTTGTGGTTCTTGAGGAATTGTTGGATCTGCTTTTCTCCTTCGGAGGGCAGGATGCTGCAGACGGAATACACCATGGTGCCTTGAGGCTTGAGGAGTGTACAATAGTTTTCTAGGAGCTCCTGCTGTAGGTTTTTCAGTCTGATGAGGTCCTTTTCGGTCAGTTTCCATCGGATGTCCGGGTTTCTCCGTAGCGTCCCCAGCCCGGAGCAGGGGACATCCAGCAGCAGTCGGTCAGCGGTTCCTTTTATTCTTTTGTAGATTTTTGTGGAGATGATGAGTCGTGTCTCTATGGTATCCACCCCTGCCTTTGCCGCTCGTTTTCGAAGTTGTTGTAATCGCCATTCTTGAGTATCCATGGCGATGATCTTCCCTTTGTTCTGTAGTAATGCAGCGAGATGGAGTGTTTTGCTACCCTCCCCTGCACAAGCGTCGATCACCCGCATCCCTGGATGGGGATCAAGAATCCTGCTAGTCATCTGCGAGGCAGCGTCCTGGACTTCGAAGAGTCCGGCAGTATAACTGGGGAGTTTGAAGACATTTGTTTTTTCTTTGATGAGCAGTGCGTCTGGGTTACCTTCGATTGGTTCAGCGATGATTCCTTCTTTGCGGAGGATCGAGAGTAGCTCTTTTGGTGTTGTTTTCAGGCTGTTTACTCTGATGAAAAGCTCAGGTTTTGTATTCAGAGCGGCAAGGGATGGTTCCCAGCGGATACCCAGTTCTTTTTCTCCTTGGATATCAAGCCAGTCTGGGATGGACTCACGTAACGCCCGTGAACGTTTTGTGGATTGTATCCGTTGGAACAGCTGTGGTGTGTCTAAGCCTTTTTTGTTCTGAAGAGCAGTGAGATCTCCTTTCTTTGAAAACAGATAGATGGTGAGGAGCTTTAGGAGCTCTTCCTGATTCGGTGATGGTTCTTTGTCGAGGATGTACCAGAGTGGCCTCCACCATCGGATGAGATCATAGATGGTGTCAGAAAACACTGCTCGTGTGTCGTCTTCCCAGTCTGGATGAAGTTTAAGAGTCTGTTCGATTGCCTTAGTCGCATACAGGTTCTTCCAGAAAACCGTCTGTATAGTTTCTGTGATTGCGGGGCTAAGTTCTTGAAGTGTTTCTCGTAAGAGTGTCGTCATAGGGGTTTTCTTCCTGTTCTATCATCTGTCATATTTAAGTGATTATTAAATTCATTCGCTTTCAGTTGTTCTTAAAAATAAGATTCAATAATATATTTATAGGAGAACAATATTATATAAAATAATACGGGGGAAAGACAGTGGATAAAAAAAGAATCATAATGGTAATCATTCTCCTCTTGATTGTAACAAGTGGTGCTTCAGCCACTGCATTCAAATTCGATGGGACGAAACCATCGTTCCATGGGTTAAACAAGGATTTTTCAAATAAGGGATGGTTTTCTCTGGATAGTGTAATAGTCATTTCTTGGAATGCGAATGATACACAGACACCACTTGAACCAGGGGGAGCACCCCGGATTGTGAACCTCTCGGTCACTTATCTCACTACTCTTTCCTATCCCCTTATAGGTAAGATAATTCTGTATTACTGCATTGTCACACACCAGTATGTCACAGTCACAATGGATCTTGGAGAGATCCCAAGTTGGAGTACAGCGTCTCTTTCAACTTCTGAGATACAATTTCCTGTGAGTCAAACTCCTTCTTCACAGATCGTCTCTCTTTCTATTGCAGTGGATGAGCATGCCCCTGCTTATAGGCTCTGTGCGATCCCGATTCAGACAGAAGCAAAAACGCTCCATGGTCCATTTGGTCTTATACCTCTAGTGAATGGATGCACCCAGGCATGTACATTGAATTGTTTACCAGGGTACCTCCCTCATATCATCGTCGAACCCGAGAGTGATCATATGGATGTCATCCCTGGCGAGATGTCGCATCTGTATTTCAATATCATAAATCATGGAAATGCGAGAACGGTTGTAAGAGCAGAAATCATTGATTCCCCTGGGAATGATTGGAATATATTGATCACTGATGATATTATCTTAGACGAGAATGGCAGTAATTTCATGTTTCTCATGGTGACACCACCATTTGATTTCTCTGGGACTGACACCATAACAGCTTCCTTTACACCCTACAAATCTGATGATATGTCCCAGTATGGGGCACCAGTGAATGTCACCATCGCGGTCATCTTTGAGCCGTAATACCACGAATTTTTTTTAGCAAACATCGATGAATACTTTCACTCACCCCCACTCGATGTTTATAAGCTAGGACGACCCTTCTCTAATTAATTGACTTGAAGTTACGGAGGATCTGCCAGCCGCGGTTGCTGGCATATCTGCCACTTTCCATTTCCCTTTGCATCCCATCCCTCTCTTCTTTTTTTTCCTTTTCATCCAAAAGAGTTTTATATATAAATCTCATAAAGAAATGTGATCACAACCGAAAACATGGAAGTGGTTTAGGAGGAGTACGTATTTCAGAAAAAATGTGTGAGATGTGCAAACAAAAATTCCATCTCCAGGAGCATCAGAGCGGTTTGGTCTTTGATGATAAGTTTTTCATCTGTGAGGACTGTCGGACGAACACACCAGATCAAGAGATTATGGATTGGTCCCAAAGCACTATGCGCTCATCAGCAGCCATGCCGATCTCCCTGTGGCTCATCCAGGAGCAGAACAAGAACAAACCACCGTTCTCACGAAGAAAAGAATGATACATCGTCTGTGACAGCTGTATCATTTACATACTATCAAAATCCTTTTTTACAGCCAGATTCATGCAGGTAACGTATGTTTCTCATCAAACTCGGTGGGAGTGTCATCACCAACAAAGCAAAAGAATGCTGCTTCAAACAAGAGATCATGGACCAACTTGCTGAGGAGATAAAAAAGGCAAACAAGCAAGGAATTGTGATCCATGGGGCAGGGTCGTTCGGCCATATCCTGGCTAAACGATACAAACTCAATGACGGCTACAAACAAAAAAAACAGGTGGAAGGCTTCGCAATGACCCAGGCGACGGTCCAGCGGTTAAACAATCTTGTCTTAGCATCGCTACAGAATCATGGCGTCCCGGCTGTTTCCATCCCACCACACGCGATCCTCTCCCTCTCAGATCATGCCATCGCACGGATCGATTACAACATCTTCAAAAAATATCTTGCATTAGGATTCATGCCGGTGAGTTTTGGTGACGTCGCCCTTGATAACCAACTCGGTTTTTCCATCTGCTCCGGTGACCTGCTCATCCAACTGCTCGCAGCAGAGTTCAAACCAGAAAAAGTCATCTTCGTCATCGACGAGGACGGGCTGTACTCCGCCAATCCAAAGACAGACAAGAACGCGGCCTTCTTTGAACACACTACGGTGCGAGAGTTAGAGAAACTCACCACATCGGCTGATGCTCACGCGGATGTGACCGAAGGGATGAAAGGAAAAATTCATACCATCAAACAGATAGCAAAAACCGGTACGGACACCATCCTGTTGAATGGGAATATACATAACCGATTATACGATACGTTAAAGGGGAAAAAGGTTCGATCCACCATCGTTTACGGAGATAAACCATGAATCAAACGGAGGAAAGAAAACGAGAACACGTCCAGATCTCATTAAAGGAGAACGTGTCTGCTCATCATAATTATTGGGATGACGTCAAACTGATACACAACGCACTCCCTGAAATAAATGAAAACGAAATCGATTTGTCGACACAACTCTTTGGAAAGAAACTCTCTGCCCCTCTCATCATCTCAGGCATGACCGGAGGGTATTCCGACGGCAAGAAAATCAATGAACATCTCGCGGCAGCCGCAGCCACCTTCCAGATAGGTATGGGGGTCGGCTCTCAACGCGCCGCCCTTGAAAACCAGAAACTTGCGGAAACCTACAGCATCATCAAGGAATACGACATCCCACTCAAGATCGCGAACATCGGTGCATCCCAGATGGTCCTCTGGGACAAACAACAGATCCTCCAGAATGCGGGGAAGATCGTCGAAATGATTGATGCTGACGTGCTCGCGGTTTGTCTGAACTTCTTACAAGAGGCGATACAACCGGAAGGTGA
>DAJP01000061.1:0-4744 GCA_002496355.1 Euryarchaeota archaeon UBA346
TGAGCCCACCATCCTCCATTACAGCCCCATCCGTTACGATTACAACTGACAAGCCATTGCTCTGAGAGGTCGACTTCCTTATGATCCTTGATTAGGATATTACACTCAAGAGGCGCCATGGTGCCAAACGCCCAGCAGCTACCACAACCCCCTTGATTTTTCACAGAGGTGCAGCCTCCCAGTTCCCGCCAGTCGAAATGATCTGGCAGGGTTGTCGTGGGGACACAGGGATCAAATGAGACATCAGCCCACCAGTTGTCTGGTTCGACAAGGCCACAGAGCTCTGAAAGAGGGCGATCTGTCGTTGGGTTTTTTCCAACAGTAAATGTCCATTCTTCGTCGATCGCTTGTTGTTGTAACGCGGTGATATCCGCATCAGAAATCCATGGCGTGTCGGACAATGACCTTGAGAGAGTATCTTCTGGGGCCGAACAGCCACAATCACTGGTGTCACTGATGCCTATCGGCATACATAGTAAGAGAACACAAAAACCAAGTGCAATGAATGTTTTCTTCATATTGTAAATCCCCTGACTATCGTCTTAATTGCTTCAATAGAATCTCTCCTTAATAAAGCTATCCTCTTTCAAAAAAGATAGAATCAAAAAAAGGGAAAGGATTCTTTGAATATGGTCAATCAATACTCTATAGTTGAATACAACTAAGTAGTCAACTAGTAGTACGAGAAAAAGAACAGGCAACTCAGCTAAGGTTTATGGAAACGAGTTGCGGTGTACTCTTTATTTCTTTTATAGATCATTAATTAGCGTTGCGATTTGTTTTCTTTTATCTTCTTCGTCAGGGAGCGTGATAGATGATTTCCATTTCTTCGATCCATCAGAAAGATAGAACCCACGGGAAATCGCGACGAATTCTTTCGATAATGATTCACCGATTGCTTTCTTCCGTGCAACTTCGATGAAATTATTTTTTCCAAATTTTACTTCCTCTGCTTTCAGTGTCTCAAATTCAACCATTGTCTACCTCTTTGCCTGCAAGAAAAGAGTAGTTGAATTTAAACTTTTTCAATTAAACAAATACTCGAAGAAAAAAGAGAACATACAGAGGAAAAAAACTCTGATGGTCTTTGAGGACCAAGCATTGGAGTATACTTGGTATCAACACAATCCTTTCACAAGAACGCGTGGTGATGTGTTCTGAATTAATCTTGTTTGCTCCCCCACTTCTTTTTCCTTGATTATCTTAATTTTCTTTGCTTGATACGGTGGTCTGAGAACCGGTGTATAATCTTTCATGCGTTGTTCATAGGCAAAGACTTTTGCGATGTTCTCAATTTCTTCAAGGGCACTCTCGTCAGTGACAGCCCCTACAATTTTTATATCCGCGGAATTCACCTCCTCTAAGCTAGATTTTTACTAGCATGTATCTATTTGTCAGTCCCTGGATATAAATGTTTTGAAAAAATCCTCAGATGGATTTTTCCAGGAGATTTTCCGAAAAACGTATCATGCGTTAAAGGGGATAAAAAAGAAAAACAGAAGCAGCCCTTTCTGTGAATCCGTAGTGGTTCCCACGGTCACAGACAATTCGATGATACCCACCCCAACCAATGGAACAATCCGTTGAATCATCAGCTCCTCACCAGAGCCCAGATAGATAATCGACCCTTGCATTACCCGCTCTGAGGGACGAAAAAGAAAACCACCTGTCAAACGAGATTTCCAATCAACATGCAACAAATCCTCAATCCCCTGATTTCTGAGAGAGACCGTCAAACCAAAACCACCTGATATCGTTATCACAACATCCACAGGATGATTTTCAAATGGTTCCATCAACGGGAACCGATCCTGACTCGCATTCCCTGGGATCAGATAGGGTGTATCACCGATCCCATCTCCATCACTATCAGAACCCACGTAATCAGACCAATAGTTCCCTGCTGCTCCATCATCCCAGATGTTCCCTGTTGTATCATACGCGCTCCCCGGGTTATCAATGAAATTGTTATGGTACACGACATTATTGATGCAATAACCACCGAGCATTATACCATCAAAGAAACTCTCTCTGACGGTATTGCCAATAATCGTGGAATCCTGCACCTCATAGAGATAGATACCATATCCACGGTTATTCACAATCATATTATCCTGTATGACCGTATGAGAGGCATATTCCACTCTGATCCCATGGTACTTATTATTCTCAATCAGATTCCCCGAGATGGTGTTATACGATGCTCCATCAAGATAAATCCCGTTCATCCGAAGATTATTGATGATATTGTTATTTGAAATCGTGTTACTCTCAGAGATGACATAAAAACCACAGCAATTCCAAAAATCACCCACCGTATTTATCCGAAACCCACTGACCGTCACACCATCCACTCGAATCGACACAGCATGGGCTCCTCCTTCAATACTCGTCGTATTCCGGTTCTCACCAAGGAGCTGAATAGAGACATTGATGATGACATCCTCATAGTAGGGGGCTGAGTCATCATAGACAAACACAATATCACCATCAGAGGCGTTGTCCACGGCATCCTGTATTTTTGTGAAGTTTCCGAGTCCTGATCCACCGACATATAATGTGTGAGCTGTACTCAGAACTGGGTGTTCCACGGACAGAGCGGAAAGCGAGAAAAATGGTCCAAGAAAACAAAAAAGAACAAGCCATGAGATGACATATTTTGTTTTTCCCCGTACGTTCATGGTCCCCCTCTATGCTACAAAATATAAGAAACTATCGTATATAAACATATTCTCAGCTATCGAAGAATGCATCAAAAAAGTTTTAAAGTCAATGAATCATAACAGATTTGGTAGGAAATGGAAGCGACAGAACAATCCTGGGGTGAAGAGCAACAAAAACAACGATTGCTCAAAGCAACAAAATTCTTCATCTTAATCACCGTTCTTTATACCCTATGGATCGCTATTATCATTCTGGGTGTCTATTTCCTTGAGCTGGGGAATAAATGGGCGATTCTCAGCATGGAGCAATGGATTCTGACTGCGATTGCTCTGATAGCCATCGCCATCGGTCTTGAACTCGTCCTCCTTATTCGATATACCCTTTCGAGGAAGAAACAGGAACAACCTGAACAAAAGAATCAGAAAGAATATGTTCAGGGGAAACTCGTACATAGCTATACCATCCCTGCTGATTCGAAAGGTGGTATCTTCAGTAAAACCTATATCCTCGTTGATGAGGACCGGGTGTTAAACATCCGGTACCAGATGATTCCCCCAAATGACCTCTGGGGACAACAACAGTAATACCTTGTTATTTTTTCAGCATCCCCATTTCCACGAGTTTTTCTGGGAGATAGGTATCGGTGACATAATCGAGTCCATATTTCGCCAACGCCTGCTGCTCTGATTTCTTCCCCAGGTTCAGCTGTAGTTTGATTTCATGTTTCCAGAACTGATCCTGGAACCGTGGGTCATCCAACTCGCTTTTCAACGCAGCGATATCCTCCGATGTCAACGTATCCGTCGGAAGTTTATAGTTCTCTATATCGGAGGGTGTCACCCCGAGGTACTGCGCTGCTGGTGTCGCAAGATACTCAGAGATATGCGCAGTTTTGATCGCACCATACGCGACACTTCCAAAGATACGGAAACTCCAAGGGTCACAATCAGTGAACACCAGCACCGGGAGTTTTTTTTCCTCATTCAACCGTTTGATAAACCGACGTGTCGACCGAGCTGGTTGTCCCTTCAGATGCACAAGAACGGCTCGGGAATCGGTGTCAAACCCGTTCTCTACCAACCGGTCAAACATACCACCGGTCTCAATTGCCACAATAAAATCAGCATCAACCTCTTTGAAGGAGAGTTTTTCCTTCTCTACATTATAGGGAATCCCATACCCAGCATCACCGACATCATCCTGACAATGGATCTTCTTCTTGGTATTATTCCGGGTCATCTCCTCGACAACCAGGTTCCCAATCACCCGGGCACCATCCTCCTCTGGTCTGAGCTTGAAGTCCTCCCGCATACACCCGGTGATGACCTCAAGGTCTTCCGCAAGCAGGTCTGATTCGTTCTGACTGGAAAACTTCGCAAGATTCCACCCCTCTGAGATATAATACGTTTCTCTTAGAGTGGATGATTTTTTCTCCTTGATCATATCCTTGATAAAATCAACAAGGTACATGGTGCGTAGCAGCATATAAGCGCCATCAAGGGAGTTCGCTGACCGCTCTGTCTTGTTCTTCCCATATTTCCAGACATTCAGATCATCATCAAACCTGATGTTCGCCTTCGTCCGAGTCGACAGCTGCAGCGCTGGGATCTCTGCCTTCTCAAGATCAGCGTACACCTTTGCTGCGATGGAATCGATTTTTGTAATAACACCTGAGTAATCTCGTTGCATGGTTTTACTCACCTTCCCATTTGTCCGCCCCGATCACATAGGTCGGGTTGATGTTCTGCACATACAGATCGTTTTCATCAAAATCCCCTTTGTTCAACCCAGCCAGCTCGAAGAACAGGTCTATCTTATCGGTTGGATCGATGCTCTCCAGACTCCATTTTATATACGTATCAGTGATTTTCGTTGGCTTTGGTTTCACCTCACCAACGGTTGCGTTCTTCGGGAATAAAGCATAGAGACTGAACTTCTGTGGCTTACCTTTATAGTTCACCACCATAATCGTGCTTTTTGCAATCCACCCTCCAGATTCAGTCTGCCCCTTTGGGTTGTTCACATCCAGTTTAGTCTGTACTTGTTTTCCTCTGACTTTTTCGTACTCCACCAGATCCTC
>DAJP01000061.1:5148-11130 GCA_002496355.1 Euryarchaeota archaeon UBA346
CGGACTTTTTTATTGATATGCATCTGGACTTTTCGAGCGACCTCACGGAACGCAAGTTTAATTTCGTTTTCAATCTCCTCGACATCAGCAATCGCCTCCTTAGACTCCGATGTATAGGGTATCTGGGTAGACGCGATATGAGTAAGAAAGATCGCAGGACCAATAGGGATTCCTGTCCCTGAAGGCTGGTCAAGGCCATACCGGCGCCAGTCAATCGATGCAATCGCAGTGGTAACCGCACAATCACCCTGCTGATACAGCAAGGGGATTCGGTTCGCGAACCGAAGAATCTTCACTGGTTTATCCTTCGGCAGATTTCCACCATACACAATCCCTACCTCTACTTGAAACGGATTCCCTGAAAAAACTGATGCAGGCCGTGAGGCCGTAAAAATGAACTCTGGTGAGATTTCTTGGGTTTCACTCTTCAAACTCCGACGGATAAGGGTCTCACCAATTGGGGAGAGGCATTCCGTTGGTGGTGCCATGATTTTGACTTTTTTAAACGCCTGATATAAGAAGAGAAACTGTTCACGAGACATATCAGCTGGATTGAGGTTTCGATCCAGTTTCGCTTCATCGCAGACCGCATTAGCGGTCCTATCACCCATGCTGCTAAAATCGTTTTTTAAAAATGATGCGAGCTTCCTTGCTTTTGTCTCCTTTGACATCTTGATTAACGTTCCGAGTTCGATGCCATACGGGTGCGGTCGAATCTCTTCACTTTTCTTTGGTAATATATCTGCAGTCCGTTCGAAGAGATGTTCTGTGCCGTCCGCCTCTTTAAAGACAATCCGTGCATGCGGATTTACAATCGATGTGCTCTGTAGATAGTCGTAGACGAACCGTTTCCCTCGTTTGTAGTCTGCATTTAAACTGACTTCGATGCGTGTCCCTGACGGTTTGTCCCAATGCGTGATCTCCTGATGTTGGATTTCTCCGCGATTCTTGTTTGTATCAATCGCAAGTTCAACGAGAACTGCTGGTTGATTTTCTTCTATCTTAGAGATGATCTTTGCATGTTTTCCCGTAGTCAACTGCCCGTAGAGGACGACTGCTGAGATACCGATCCCTTGTTGTCCTCTGCTCTGTCGGACTGCATGGAACCGCGAGCCATAGAGCAGTCGAGCGAAAATATGAGGGATCTGTTGTTTGATAATGCCTGGACCATTATCTTCCACGATCACAATACACTCTTCTTCAGTGGGGTTCTTTACTTCGACATAGATGTCAGGAAGAATCCCTGATTCCTCACATGCGTCTAAACTATTATGGCAAGCAATAGGTCCTAAACCACTCATAAAATTTTCTTCACCGGGAACAGAAATATCATACACCCATTCACCGTCATAATTGATTTTCTCGATATTTTTTACTTTTAACAAGCCGATTTGACTATGAGCTAGTTTTTCTCCAACCTCAGTTAATGATAAATATTCATTTTTCTGTAGTTTTAAAGCATGTAACACTGTGATTTGAGTTTGATTATTATAATTAATACTATACTGAAGTTTGCTATCTTTGTTATTTTCAACAATCCCTGATAGTGGCATTTTATGGAGGTCTGATATTCCTTGTTTTATGTAGATATAAAGGATATAACTGTCGGAAAAATTCGCCTTTTTACCCAGTAATATTCTAGTTTCTGGTTTGTTGACATCAAATGTACAATCGATTCCTATAGATGATAATAGATAAAATAAATCCGAGCAAAGGTCCTTACTCGCAGTAGCAAGCGTTATTCGTTCAACCTGAATTTTTGTTAATGTTTCTTGTTTTTCCATGCATGAAAATATTTCTTTACTTGGGTATCCATCTCCAGCTAAATATGCCATGAGGAATTTTTCTCTGTAATTTACTGGAAAATTAAAAACAAATTTTGGTATTCTTTTTGTGTTTGCCTTGTTTCCAACTTCAAAGATCTTTTTAAGGATGAAAGCAAGTATGGTTGAATTTATTACAACATTCACAGCTGTATGATGGGCTTTAGCTATTGTTGCCTTTTGATCCCAAACCGCTTTAAAAAGATTTTTTACATAAGTTGTTAGGTCTTTTTCATGTGATCCAAATGAGAGATTTACCTTATGTCCACCAGAGATACTGCCTTCTGCTATATAGATGCCTAAGAATTCAGCGAGGTCTTTAGTAATCGGTATTTTCGTTTTAATTTTATGTTTTCCAAACTTGAAGTCTACTGTGCAATGATCGAAAATTCTTCGATCTACAGTTATTTCTCTTAAAATGTTGAATGGGATCCTATCACATTTTCTAAAATCATTAATTCTATATTTCTTATTATATGGAAGAATGGCTAAGAGTTGTTCTCGAATATCAAGAAAAATCTTATTAATTCCATAGATACCTATTTTTTCTGTTTCTTGTGGTGTTAATTTTAATAACTCTTCCAATAAGTCTATTTCTAATATTAATGGTGTATCCCATTTCCCATTTGGAACAACCAGATAATCCCCTTCTTTTAACTCCGAGGTTTTCATAGGTTTAATACGACCATCTCTGAACCCAAAAATACTGTGATAGTCTGTCAGATCAGCATACCTATTTCCTTTAAGGGTAACTCTGTAAATATCGCTATTGACTTTATGTCTAAAAAGCGTTGATATTTCTTTTAACTCTAATGTTAAATTCTCTCTATTAAAACAGAGTGTTTTTAACCCTGAGATTTTCAATCTTTCTAACTGTCCATTTTTTAGACTCTCAGGTTTGATTTCTTTCATCTTTTGATCAATGAGATCCCCTATCTTCTCAATTTTTACAACCGAATTATCTTCTATAACGATAGGCATATCTTTGGTAAGGCTGTTATCAACTCCTTCTTTCACACTGGTGATGAGCGCCCGTGTCGGGTTCCCAAAACCAAGGATATGTTTGTTCCGTTCGAAGAACTCAGCTACAGAGATTTCTTTTTGTTTTTTTGCTAATTCATAGGCGATTGCTTCAGGCAAAATATCCCTCCGATGGAGAGTGATGCTGCATCCGGTATCGGTAATAGATAAGGTTATTATAAAATTATTGCATGAGGATATAAAAGACCGCTATTTTTTTTGTAAAAAAACAAAAGCAATATTTATAAGGAAAAATCTACTGTGCGTTCTGAACCTGCTCCTTATGAGGACACCGCTATGACAGATTATGATCAGAAAGTCTTAGAAGAAAAATGGCAGAAACAATGGCAAGAAATGAAGATTTATCATTTCGATTTTTCAAGTACAAAGAAACCATACAGTATCGATGTGCCCCCGCGGTATGCCTCTGGTCCACTGCATGCTGGTCATGCGGTGCATTACACCCATATTGATTTTGCTGCTCGTTATAAACGGATGCAAGGCTACAACGTGTTCTTCCCGCTTTGTTTTGATGTCAATGGTATCCCGATTGAGGAGCGTGTCGAACGACAGCTCAACATCACCAGAAAGGACATCGACAGGCATGAATTTACTAAACTCTGCTCTGAGTTCGCTGAGAAGAACATTGCGACCATGACCCACCAGTTCATCAGACTGGGGGAGAGCATGGACCCGTCTATTTACTATCAGACTGATGCGGAGTACTATCGGAGGATCACACAGATCTCCTTTATAGAATTGTTCAATAAAGGCTATATTTACAAAGGAGAATTCCCAGTGAACTGGTGCCCCCGCTGTATGACCGCGATGGCGGACGCAGAGGTCGTCTACAGCGACCGTACCACGAAACTGAACACCATTAAGTTTTATTTCTCCAAACCACAGGATGAACAACTTTTGAAGTTCCATGGGATAGGAAAAGATACTCATGGTGTGTACATCGAGATAGCGACCACCCGACCGGAGATGCTCGCTGCTTGTCAGATTGTCGCGGTGCACCCGACCGATGAGCGGGCACCCTGGCTGGTCGGCCAGACTGTCAGTGTCCCCACGGTCAATAAAGAAGTCAAAATCGTCGAAGACGACGCGGTTGACCCAGAATTTGGTACCGGCCTTGTCATGATCTGCACGGTCGGAGACAAGGAAGACCTCAACTGGGTGTTCAAATACAAACTCCCCTTGGAGATGAGCATCGACGAAGAAGGAAAAATGACTGCGATCACTGGTAAATACAAGGGGCTGAAGATTGAGGATGCACGCAAAACAATCATCCAGGATATGACACAAGACGGGTTGCTCCTGAAACAAGAACCGCTCGCGCAGAACGTCGGGGTCTGCTGGCGATGTAAAACCCCAGTCGAGTTCATCAACGCCAAACAATGGTTTTTGAAAACCATCCCGTTCAAACAATTAGTTCTTGATGCAAGTGACGCGATGCACTGGTACCCCCTGTTTATGAAAATACGACTGGAGGATTGGGTCAACTCCTTGGAATGGGACTGGGTGATCAGCAGACAACGCTACTTCGCAACACCGATTCCGCTCTGGGAATGTGAGAAATGTGAGGAAGTCGTCCTGGCACGAATCGAGGATTGCTACGTTGACCCCACCATCGACAAACCACCGGTTCCAACATGTCCGAAATGCAAGGGTCATCTGATAGGCTGCGAGGATGTCTTTGACACCTGGATGGATTCCTCTATATCCCCATTGTTCAACACGTTCTGGTATCGTGATGAGAAGAAATTCAAACACCTGTACCCGATGTCTGTCCGACCGCAAGCTCATGATATCATCCGCACCTGGGCGTTCTACACGATCCTTCGCTGCACGCTCCTCACCGATGAGAAACCCTTTGAGAACATCATGATGGGCGGATTCATCCTCTCCGAAGATGGCACTCCGATGCATGCGAGCCTCGGTAACGTCATCGACCCGCTCCAAGTCATCGATGAATACGGCACGGATGCGTTCCGCTGTTACGCAGCAAGCTGCGCCCTTGGGGAGGACAACCCGTTCCGGAGAAAAGACGTTGTCCGAGGCACCAAACTGCTCCGGAAACTCTGGAATGTGCAGCAGTTCATAGGCAACATCATCAAAGAAGGCAAACCACAAAAACCAAAGAAAAACCAGGAAATAGACCAATGGATTCTTACGAAATACAGCAAACTGGTGACCAACTGCACCAAGCAGATGGATGTGTTTGAGTACTCAGCAGCCATGAAAGACATTGAATATTTCCTCTGGCATGAACTCGCAGATCATTACTTGGAGATGATCAAAGGATCACTCTATAATAAAGAAAACGTGGAAAGTATCCAATATACCTTGTACACTATCGGATTGGGAGTCTTGAAGCTCTTTGCCCCGTTCTTCCCTCACATTACCGAAGAGATATACCAGGGTTCTTACAAAACCTATGAAGGCGACGTAAGCATCCATCTCTCAGCATGGCCTGAGTCAATCCTCATCGACGAGGAAAAAGAGAAAGCTGGTGAGACCGTCAAAGAGTACATCGCGAAGATCAGAGCATGGAAAAGCGAACAAGGGATCGCGCTGAATGCACCAATACCAGCGCTTGCGACCTATGCGTCTTCAGAAATCATCAACAGACTGAAAGGAAATGGGCGTATCATTTTCTCAACGCTGCGATTCCCCTCGACGCACGCATTCATTGTCGGAAAACCAGAGATACAAGAGACCATCACCGCAGTAGAGCCCGTGTTTTCAAAACTCGGTCCGACCTTCAAGGATGAAAGCTCCCGTATCGTCCAATGGATAAAGACTCATCAAGAGGAACTGATAACGAAGATTGAGAATGGAAAAGATGTCCTTATCTCGGAGATCCCCGGGATAAAGACAAAAACAAAGGAAGCGTTGAACAAATCTGGATACCTGCAGATGAAACGTGAGGTAGGTGTAAAAGGTAAAAAAGGAAGCACCATCATATCATTTGATGGATATTATGTGGAACTTGAGAGGAAATAAATATGAGGATAACAAGAAAGATTTTACGAAGCTGGATGATCAAAGTCATTGCGATTCTCATCGTTCTTGGAATGATCTTAACAGGATTTGTTGTTATCTTTTGGAAATAACTCAACGTCTAAGAGGACAC
>DAJP01000061.1:11511-12067 GCA_002496355.1 Euryarchaeota archaeon UBA346
CAAAGATCATGAATCGATGGTTTATTGTCCTTGGGGGGATCCTTATCCAACTCGCCCTTGGTGCGATCTACGCCTGGTCCGCGTTTACCACCCCATTACAAGGTGCAACTGGAAGCCCTAGTGAGTTTGCTTTTAGCAAAATAGAGACCCAGGCGATCTTCAGCGCTGGGTTGCTTACGTTTGCGATTTTTACAATAATCGGAGGACGACTGCAGAAAAGATATGGTTCGATGAAAGTAGCGTTAACCGGCGGGATATTCCTAGGCCTAGGGTATATCCTAGCAAGTTTTGTCGGAGCCTCATTCATTGGAAAACTCGCCTGCATCGGTATCATCGGAGGAGCAGGCATTGGATTAGCTTATGTAGTCCCGATTGCGGTTGGCGTTAAGTGGTTCCCGGATAAGAAGGGATTGGTCAGTGGTCTGGCGGTCGCAGGTTTTGGATTTGGCGCGTTCATCTGGATTCTGCTTGCAAACCCGCCAAGCATCCTTGGGTTCAGTGGGCTGATAACCAAACAGGCTGGTGCGTATACCATCGCGAACGTCGATTATGCGTT
>DAJP01000061.1:12489-17232 GCA_002496355.1 Euryarchaeota archaeon UBA346
GAAAGAGAGAATTCTATCTCCTTTGGATGATGTTCATCATTGGGGCTCTCGCAGGGCTCATGGTGATCGGTAATGTCCAGAACTTTGCGAAAAGCCCGACAGACGGGTTCACCGCCAATGGATTCAGTGTGACAGAGGCTGCAGATTTCGCAGTGTTAGGCGCGGCGATTTGTCTCCCTATCTTTAATGGTGCTGGAAGGATCGTTTGGGGTCAGGTCTCAGATCGGATCGGGCGAAGAAAAGCACTCTTGTTCATGTTTCTGTTCCAGGCGGTGATGATGATCGTCTTCTTCTATACGACCTCCAGTCCTTATGTGTTCTATATTGTGGCAGCGTTAATCGGTTTTAATTTCGGTGGGAACTTCGCGTTATTCCCAGCTGCATGTGCTGATTCCTTCGGAGCAGAGAACCTGGGGTTGAACTATGGATTCATCTTCACCGCATATGGGATTGGTGGAACCGTCGGTCCCTTGCTTGCAGGGTACGTTCAGGATGCTGGTATGAGCTTCTTATATGCGTTCATACCTGCTGCGATCATGTGTTTCATCGCTGCTGGACTCGCTCTTATCTACAAGGATTCGACTCAAAAGAAAACCTCGTAACATCACAAACACAAAAAGACGTTTGTCTAACACACAATCGTTCTTTGTTCTTTTTTTTCTGATTTTACAATATTTTGTGGACGGTCCATTGATCATCAACCCACAGGCCGATCACAGGGATCTTGAAACCCCAGGATTGAATCGTAAGAGTTGCATCCTTAAGTTGTTGGAGTTGATTTTCCTCGTCAACCGGGTTACCTGCACAATCGAAATGACCCACAACTGCTATCTGGATGGATGCGTGTTTCACAACAGAGATCTCGACTCTTTTTTTGAGAGACTCTATAACGGTTCTCTCTATGTTTTCTGCAAGGATTTTATTTGGCCCTGGTTCTGTTATCATATCGACAAAATCAGCGGTGAAGTGTTTTTTCATCCAGTCGATTACGGGAATTTGCACACGACCGTCCATGCAATTGATAGCAGTGACGAATTTCTTGGTACTCATTAGTCTCCCTCTTCTTAGATTTTTATCAGTTCATAGGTTGATGAGCCCAGGCCGATCTGTTCTGCATAGGTTATTTGTTTCAGAGGATCGATCTTATTGACTTTGTAGAACACGTTCTCCTTTACCTTGTGGATAAGGTCGAGTGATGCCTTATCGATCGCTACCGGGTCATCGCTGAGGAGATATCCGATATCAGGGCAGATGATCGGTCCTGCATTCGGGTCGCAGTCACAGCCTTTGGCTATCCGTTTTAACTCGCTGAGATACAACACGATTTTTCCCTGCAGACAGGCTGTTGCTGAGCAGGCGAGTAGATACTGTAGATCAGCGTCTTGAAAGGTGAGTGCTTTTGAAGGACAGGCATCGACGCAGGCGCCACATCCGAAACATTTGTCCTCTGAATACACCCATTCGTCGTTAACAGTGATGGCATGAAACGGGCATACTTCCGCGCACACCCCGCAAAAGGTGCAGGCATCCTTCTGGTACACCGGGTAGCTGCTGTCATGGATCCGTATTTTTGTTTCCCTGGTAACCCCACCCATCCCAAAGTTCTTGATCGCCCCACCCATCCCGGTCTGGATGTGTCCTTTGACATGGGTGATTGTGAAGACATGGGTCGCGTTTTTTAGATGCTCAGCAACCTCGTAGGTTCTGCCTTCGATGATGGTCGATATCCCTTTGTCATCGATGACGACGTTACATCCGATGTTCTTTCGAGTGAACCCATGAAGTTTGGCAAGGTTCAGATACTCGGTTTTGGTGTAGCGAGATCCATGGTATGCAACCGTCGTATCAAGTAAAAACGGTTTTGCTCGAACCTGAAGTAATTCGGTAATAACGCCTTTTACTAATTCTGGTTTGACAAAATACGGGTTGCCCTTCTCTCCCATGTGTAGTTTTACAGGGACTTTTTTTCCTGTGAATCCTTTGAGCGGAAAAAAGGAGAGTGCTTTGGGGAGTGCTGCAAAGTCTGTGAAGAACACTACTTGGGTCATCCGATTTTTTTCTCCCATTTTTTCAGTTTGAGAACACTCCCAAGTGATCCTCCTTGCTTGATCTCCTCACGGATACGGTTCTCCTGTTCTTTGACGTCGAGTGCCCTGTTAGCGATTTCCTGGGCGATTTCCTGTGGGACGACAACGACTCCAGAGTCATCTCCGATGACCCAATCATCAGAACGTATGGTTTGATTCCCGCAGGTGATCTCCGCTCCGATCTCCCCCAGTCCCTTCGGTTCACCTGCATTAGGGACAATATACCGGGAGAAAATAGGGAATTTGATTTTTACTAAATCATCGTAATCACGGACTGCCCCGTCGATGACGACGCCTGCAAGACCATGCAATTTAGCACTCCAAGTCGCAAGCTCGCCCCAGACTGCAGTTCTGCCTTGGTTGACATCCACGACTAGGACAGTCCCTTTGACTGCCTTGTCGATTGCCTCGATGGGTTTTGCCCAGTCACCATCAATAGTGCGCACAGTCAGAGCCTGACCGACCATATGGAACCCTGGTTGGATGGGTCGTATCCCTTGCAATGCGCCTTGCTTATGCATCGCATCAGAGATGTTTGGTGTGGAAACCATCATGAAAGCTGCATTGAGCTCGGTTTTTTCATATTTTTTGAATAGGACGGTTTTTGCTGCTTTTTTCTCAAGTATTGTTTTTTTGATTCTGCGTGTGGCTTCGGTGACGTTCTTTGCTTTGGTGATCGCCCCACCAACGATGATGATCTGTGCACCTGCTTTGACGACTTCAGGGACGGTTTCACTATTTAATCCTCCAGCAACACCGACTGGTAAACTGGTGTTCCTGACGAGATTTTTTAAAAGTGATAATGGTTTTTTTCCTTGCATTTGTTCATCGATGCCGATATGGATGCAGAGATATGTGGCACCGAGTTTCTCAGCCTGTATTGCTCGTTCAATCATCGCCGGGTTACCGATGAGATCTATCATGAGCTTCGCACCGTATTTTCGGGCGGAGGCGCTCGCGTCTTTGATGGTGGCATCGTCTGCTGCGGCAAGGATGCTGATGATGTCTGCCCCTGCTTTTGCTGCCATCTCTGTTTCCAGGGCACCGGTGTCCATGGTTTTCATATCTGCGACAATGGTCGTATTCGGAAACTGTTCTCGAAGCTGGCGGATGATGTCCATGCCCTCGCTTTTTATAAGCGGGGTCCCTGCCTCTAACCAGTCTGCTCCGCCTCTGACTGCATCTTTCGCAATGGTGAGTGCTCTGTCTGCGTTAAGAAGGTCTAATGCTACCTGTAAGACTGGTTTCATTGAGAAGAGAATAGATTTGTCTTATTTAAAAAGTAATGCATTAGGATTTCTTGGAATTGTCCCCTTATTTTGGTTGTTTGGTTTTTACCAAACGAATTCTGACAGTATATAAAGAATGAAGGACATAATCGGATGTGAGGTCATAGAATATGGATTCAGGAGTAAAACAATTCCTTGCATTGCTCATTGTCGTATCGACAGTAGTGGTCCTTGCAAAGATTTACTTGCATTTCTAACTCTTTTTTTTTCACAAAAAGAAAATATATATACTCGATAGCTATAGTACAGATGGGGGTAATAAATATATGAAGACGGCTTCGTTTGCTCGTATCAGACTTGGTATTACAGCTGGGTTCTGCATCGCGGTTATGCTTTTTGTGCCTTTTACGAGTGCTATTTCAGATCAAACATCCAGTCAGACGGTAACTGAACCTTATCAATATCATACCTATGATGCACTCACTGACGAGCTGCATTCGTTGCAGGAGAATTACTCTTCTCTGATGTCGCTATCCTCAATTGGGAAAACCTACGAAGGAAGGGATCTCTGGATGGTGAAACTGTCTGATAATGTCGAAACTGAAGAAGAAGAGCCTGGTGTCCTGTTCATGGCAGCGCATCATGGGAACGAATGGCCTGGTGTGGAGATCTGCCTGTTTTTCATCCGTTATATGTTGGAGAATGCCCAGAACAGTAGTCTTCCTGAGGTTCAAAACGTCTTGAATACGACTCAAATCTATCTGATTCCGATGGTGAACCCGGATGGTGTCACCGCGGATACACGCAAGAACTGTGCACCGAACCATGGTCCTTTTGGGAAGAAACCTACGATTACCTCCTATGGAGTGAACCTGAACAGGAACTATGATGATCCCTGGTTCCTTGCTTATCTGTTTCCTTTGCGGTATTACCTCCCGATGATCCTTCCTGATGCAAGCTTCAATTACCGTGGGCCTTATCCTTTTTCGGAAAATGAGACCCAAGCGGTGAAACACTTTACTGAGGCCCATAATTTCTCTATTTCGATTTCGTATCATTCATATGGTGAGTTCATCATCTATCCTTGGATGCATACCACGAAACAGACACCTGATGAGATGTTGTTCCGATCGGTTGGTGAGAACATCTCATTGATCAATGGGTATTATTTGTTAGTAAAAAATGATCGCCTCATCCCCCTGTATGGGGGTACTCTGGGCAGTTCTGAGAATTGGTTGTACCGTGAGAAAGGCGCACTTGCATATACGGTTGAGGTCGGAAATGAACGGCGACCAACCAGCCCACAGGTCGTATTTAATCTCTGTATGACACAAACCACGGTTCATCTGTATCTGTGTCAGCGTGCGCAGACCATTGAATCAGAAAAAGCAGCGTTGCATCAGACATAGTTTTTTTCTCTTTTTTTT
>DAJP01000080.1:0-5615 GCA_002496355.1 Euryarchaeota archaeon UBA346
AAAAAAAAGAAAAAGAGGGGGAGTGGTTATTTCACTCCAAGGACGAAGACAAGCAGGACCATTCCTGATGCGGTGGTCTCAACATCACCAACCAATGCGGTGATACCGGTCTTGCCGAACCCGACTACCATATCTTTTATGGTAAATGATTCGCCAGGTGCTAATGCATCGATGGTCCCTGATTTTGCTTTTCCAACAAAGATCAGCTTACCATCCAGGTTGAGGCTCCAGGCGATGTCCGTCAGATTTGCTGTCCCCGTGTTCTTCACTACAACAGACACGCCAAACCCGCCTTTAATGGTGACGGTGAGTGGTGGTGCTGCGACGGTGAAGTCTTGGCTCTTCTCAGTCTCAATGTTTCCCGCGATATCAGTGGAGTAGAAATAAACAGTATGGTCTCCAGGGACAGTGACCTGTACGGGTGCGGTATATGTCGCGAAGGTGCCATCATCAATCTTGTAGAAGGTGTGGTTGACACCAGACATATCATCGGTCGCGGTCAACGTGATAGTCACCGGGTTTTCCCCAGTTATTGCACAGGTGGTGACTGGTGGAGTGTCATCAGTAGCTTCGCCGCCAAAGAGCTGGAAGTTCAGATCATGGGGAAGTGGATTAGGATCTCCACCCGCGACTAATAATGTCATAATCGTCGCCCAATCTGTGTAACCCCAATATACTCCTTTGAACATTGCTTCATGAAGGAGAATTGGACTCTGTGAACTATTGTGTCGGCACCAGGAACCTTGTGGATAGGTATTTGGTGTTTGAATCGCATGAATCGTGATCCAATACGTTGTGTCCGCGGTGAATGTTATCGGCTCGGGGAGATCACAAGAATAGTTAGCAGTCCAATACGTATTTCCGTTATCCGGGCGCGTGTAATTGAACCAAAAACTTCGAGTGATCGATGCGTCAGATATAGTTTGGTTATAAATCTCTGTACCTGGCGTGGTTCCAGCACCGTTGTCCGTCCAGAAGACAATGTTCCAGTCCCAGTGGTAGTCTTTTTGGCCTTCTGCTAATTGACACTGGAAATATCCTCCTTGCCAGGCTATACTCGTGACTGTTTGTTCTGTAGTCAGCTGAAAATCATCGGCAGGGAAGGCAGTCCCTTCGGTTCTCACCGTGGCTACAATGATTCCACCACGTGACCCAGCCACGCCCAACACGTTATCCCAAACTAAGTCTCGATATGTTGATGTTTGGGGTTGATTTACCGATTCATGTGTGTTTGTATTTGCTAATACGACACTTGATGATGCTACCATCAGTGCCATAAGGAGCAAAACGACAGCCTGTTTTATGATATTATTTTGCTTCATATTTTTTTGCCTCCTTCCAAATCTATATATTAATAACAACAAGTCCTATAAAAATATTTCTTTCCCCATACCCCTGGGAGAACATTATGTTCAGCCGGATTCCAATAAACCTAAATAGCCCCCTAGAATATATGACCAAAAAACCATGAGGAGCAAACCAACTATGGTCTCACAAACCGTGAAATGCCCATCCTGTAAAACAATCATGATAATCACAGGGGAACCTGGTGAAAAAACATCAATCACCTGTCCCTCTTGCGAGCAAAAAGGAGTCTTTACCATACCCGGGGAGAAAAGCACAGCACCCACGCTCTCACAGCAGACAGCAATTGAGGTGTCTGGTCTGAGAAAAACCTATAATCATGTCCCCGCGGTCGATAACGTCTCCTTCAGCGTCAATAAAGGGGAGATCTTCGGATTCCTCGGGCCGAACGGCGCGGGGAAGACCACGACCATTAAATCCATCCTTGATTTGATTCATGCGGATGCAGGGAGTATCACCATCAACGGCATCGATGTCCGCACCCGGGGAAAAGAAGCAAAGAAATACGTCGGTTACATGCCGGAGAAAGTCGCGTTCTATGATAATCTCACCGCGATTCAGAACATGAATTTCTACGCTGAGATTAAACATGCCTCAAAACAGGAATGCGTCAGCCTCATCAACGAGCTAGGTCTTGGTGACACCGGTAAAAAACGGGTCGGGAAGTTCTCCAAAGGCATGCTGCAGCGGCTGGGCATGGCACGAGCTTTGCTCGGCAGTCCACCGATCCTCATCCTTGATGAACCAAGTGGAGGACTAGATCCTCGTGGGGTCGTCCTCATCCGTGACAAGATACTGGAGATGAAAAAGAAAGGCACCACGATCTTCGTCTCATCCCATATTCTCAGTGAGATCCAGGAGATCTGCGACAGGGTCGGCATCATCAACAAAGGAGTCCTGGTCGCCCAGGATAGCGTTGAAAGCCTCAGCAAGAAACTCAACCTGAAACCTCAGATGAGCATCACCCTGGATAAACTATCACCCGCTGTTGAGGATGCAGTACGAAACCTCCCTGGTGTAGAACATGTAGTAAGCAAGGGAAACACCCTGGAAATCATCTGTGACGGGGCGATGAAAGCAAAAGTCATCCTCGCCATCACCAACGCGGGAGCCAACATCCAGAACCTACAGACCAAGGAACCGTCTCTTGAGGAAGTCTTCATGCGGTACACGGAGGCCTAAGTATGCAAACCAGCATCATCTACAGCATCGCGAAAAAAGAAATCATGGATAACGTACGAAACAAATGGATCATCCTGGTCGCAGCCATGTTTGCGATCCTGACCCTGGTCGTCTCCTATTTCGGTAGCCTGGGGACCAGCGGATGGCAGAACCTGGGTAACACGATCTCAGGGATGACCGAGCTAGGTTCTTTCTTAATCTCCATTGTTGCTTTTATGTTGGGGTACGCCACGATCATCGGGGAGATAGAGCGTGGCTCGATGAGCGCAATGCTCTCCTTATCTGCGAACCGGTTTGAGATCGTCGTCGGTAAATGGCTCGGCCTGGGGGCAGTATTGTGTTTCACGATCCTGGTCGGCTATGGATTCGCTGGACTGCTCATTGCACTGAACGTCTCCAACGTCGACATCCTGGAATATCTCGCATTCATTGGACTGACCATGCTCTTCGGACTGGTGTTTCTCACGGTCGCGATCTGTTTTTCCACCATCTTTGCGAAACGATCCACTGCTTTGGGGGGAGCGATCTTCCTGTGGTTCCTGTTCAACATCATTCTCCCCATTGTGTTTGTCGGGCTGCTCATGACCACTATCGATTTCTCAGAAATCACCATGACATCAACGATCACTGCACCGGACTGGTACTTCGTGCTGAATCTGTTCAACCCGATCTCGGTGTATTCGACATTGATCACTCTCGCGATTGGACCAGTGCAGACCAGCACCGGCTCAGGGTTCATCCCTAACCCCTCATGGTACTCCACTGGTTTGCTCTTAACCATCCTTGTGGTCTGGATCATCGTGTTCTTCATCCTGTCAGTCTGGAGGTTCCAACGCAAAGACATATGAGCCCCCATAAGACTTATAAATATGACTTTGTTTTCCTACCATTCATCAACACTGGGGAACCAGCTTATGGCACGACACATTGAAAAGACAAACCCGGCGCTTATCAGCCTGATTGCGGATTTGAAAAAATCAGCCTATGAGAACAAGGCGCCCATCTGGAAAGATATCGCAGAGCGATTAGAAAAACCACATCGGAACTGGTCTGAGGTCAATTTACATCGTATTGACTTATATGTTCATGAGAAAGAAACCGCGTTAATACCTGGGAAAGTACTGTCTCCAGGGAAATTGACGAAGAAGGTCTCCATCGCAGCCTGGTCGTTCTCAGAGAAAGCTCATGAGAAGATCAAGAAAGCAGGTGGTAAGGCCCTCACCATTGAAGAACTCTTGAAGAACAATCCGAAAGGAAAAGACATAAGGATCGTGGGATAACTATGGTTACTATCATTGACTCGGAAGGCGCAGTCCTCGGACGATTATGTACTGCGGTTGCAAAACGGCTCCTGAATGGCGAAGAGATCGTCATCGTGAACAGCGAAAAAGCGATTGTGACTGGGAAGAAAACCATGATTAAGGAGCATTATAAACATGAACGAGAGGTCGGAACCTATCGGAAAGGTCCGTTTTATCCTCGTATGCCTGATCGGATTTTAAAGCGCTGTGTTCGCGGGATGATCCCGTATCAAGAGCCACATGGCAGGACAGCGTTTAAAAGACTGAAATGCTATATCGGGGTGCCAAAGGAGTTCAAAGGGCAACCCTTTGAGAAGATCAGCGCTGCTGAGAAACATCCTGCTGATTTTATGACGTTACAAGAAATCGCACAATTCCTAGGAGCGAACATTCACTATGAGTAAGAAAGTCGTCAATACCACCGGGAAGCGGAAAACCTCTGTTGCGAAAGCAACGGTCATGAAAGGAGCTGGTCGTGTCCGGATTAACAATATCCCTGTTGAGTTTTATGAGCCTGCGATCGCTCGATGGAAGATCATGGAGCCACTGAAGCTTGCGGAGCATCATGCGAGCACCGTTGATATCGACATCAACGTGCATGGTGGTGGGTTCATGAGTCAAGCTAACGCGGTGAGAACCGCGATTGCGAAGGGTCTGGTGGAGTACACCGCTGACCCAGCATTACGACTTCAATTCCTTGGGTATGATCGAGATTTGCTCGTGAGCGACTCACGGATTAAGGAAAGTAAGAAGCCTCTCGGGCGTGGTGCTCGGAAGAAGAGGCAGAAATCATACAGGTGATGTAGGGTGATTATCCCAGTCCGATGTTTTACCTGCGGGAAAGTGGTTTCCTCATTGTACGAGGAGTACAAGAAACGTTGTGAGGTTTACCAAAAAGCAGTTGCTGCTGGTGAGAAACCAAAGGAGACGCCACAAGAGATCCTGGACAGCCTTGATGTGGAGCGGTACTGTTGTCGACGGATGATCATCTCCCAGGTGGATTTACTGAAAGAAGCAGCGCCGTACGAATAAGTCACTTCGATTCACATCAAAAAAATTTTTTTTCTTTTTTTTATGTGTTTGTTTTTTTCATGACGTATCGGTACAGACTGATGATCGTCATGGTGAATAATCCTGCCACGAACCCGAGAAGTGCGTATGTTATTGTTGTCATGGATATCGCCTGCGCTCTTGTATGAGGATCAAGTGCTTGTGGATCGTCATGGTCGTCTGTCACCTCTCCAACACCATAATGACATATAATATCATGATATTTATTATCAGTGCTTCTATTTATAGCTTTCCTGACAAAATATCAAGGACCATCATGCCTCATCGCAAAGAATATAATAGACCACCGCATTCCATTTAAATGGGGTGAATGTGGATGCAAAAAACATTACTCGATTTCTTCGACCTTGAGGCAGAAAAAAAACGAAAGACCTCGCTCGCAAAATAAAAAAAACATATTTTTTTCCGTTCCTAAATCTTCACGGTCCGGTTCTCCCAGAACCGCCATAGACCGACAACCAGAAAGACGGAAAAAACGACAAAACAACCAACCGCGGCATACAGAAACACCGGGTTTTGATACACAGCCTGAATCACACCTTGTGACTGGTCGATCACAAATCTGCCACCTTCCCCAACAGTCACTCCATTCGTATCAGATTTATCGGTGATGACCGTGATGTCCTTCCCCAAAGGGATCCACTGGGAGATACCAAGTTTTGCCCGGAGCAGAAAATCAGGGTACCCTGCCGGCAA
>DAJP01000080.1:5975-7870 GCA_002496355.1 Euryarchaeota archaeon UBA346
AAATTCGTAACAGTCCCCTTGATGTACCAGAAAAACTGGATGAGCCCGACCCATAACGCGACAATCGTTGTCGCGAACAACACCACGATCTTGGTGTTCTCCGGATGCAACAGGCTCTCACCCTTCCACGTGAGCTTATAATACACCCATTTATGACCATCACGTTCATTGCGTTTAATCAACCCTGCCTCATACAGCTTGGCCAGATGCTCATGCAAGGTCGCCTTGTTCAGGTTCGTCACCTTCGCTATCTCGTTCAGACCCATATTCTTCCCATCCAGGGTCTTAAGAATATCAAGACGAGTATCAGACGCCAGTGCTTTGAACGTCTCACGGTCTAAGGTGATCTTTGTCATACTTCTTACTAACCAATTATCTCCGACATCCTTTAAATACTGTGCGTTTATGTTCGGTTTTTCCCAAATCAAAAACTAGGGGAGGGACACATCTACCACCTCAAACGGGTGTAAATAGTCCTCTTTTTCCCCTGTAAACAAAAAAATTTTCTCTAAAAATTCCCCTTCACCCTACCAGTCTTATTTCAGGTAGGTTCGCTCAAAATAAACACCGATAGGGAACGCAAAAAACCAGGTGGCCAGCGAATACAGAGGATTCAAAAAAGAAACAGGTATCGAGATCAAAAAAATACTTGGTGAAATAAGAAGCCGTACGGTAAGTCGTTTGATATACCCTGCAGGACGTACCTCATCAATCAACCGATACCGCTTCGAAGCATGAAGCCAGAGCAGACACAAGCTGATTCCTGTAGCCGCAGTGATGATAGCATACACAATCACCGCCACCTGCTGAGTCGGGTATTTTCCTATTAAATCATTCGGGAAAGGCAGCAAGACAATGAACATCAGAAATAAAAGGTTCAGAGAAATAAGTCCACGGTCATACCGTATCATCTGATGCATAGTACGATGATAACTAATCCAGTAGCTCCCGATGATGAAAAAAGTAAGGATGAAGCTAATGAACCTCGGAGCCAACCCGATGATCTCATTGTTTAACTGTGCTTTGATAAGCTCCTCTGCAAGCTGCGGGACTCTGATGTCGATAGCAAGCAATGTAATCGCGATAGCAAAAACAGCATCACTAAACAAGGTGAGAGTCTGAATGCTCAACCCAGAGGGACTCTGCCGATCAAGATCTTTTATTGAGCTTGTCACAACCATAGCAGCTATCAATACCGAATGCCCTCTCGGATTCTTCTTCTTTTCGTCAAGATCATCCATGTTTCTATCACACCGCTCCTCTAAAACAAAACCCCAAAAGAAGTCCGTCTGGTATCTTCGCAAAATCTACGGAGGAGCCACCCGTCCTCTTCTTGCATTCCTCATTGAACTACTCTTGTGTAACGGTTTTTTCCCAAATACCATCCTTCCCTCTGAAAAATATGATCCCTGGAACAAAAAGTAAAATTATAAAGCACCTGAACCAATACCCTGGTTTCATATGAAGCGAGAAAAACTCATCCAACAGCTCAAGGACTGCGGCGCCATCAAATTCGGCAGATTCGTGCTTACCTCAGGAGCCATCAGCGATTACTACATCGACATCAAAAAAGCAAGCACCGAACCAAAAACCCTCAGATTTATTGCAGAGGAGATGAGCGAGTACACCAAAGGATACGACATGTTAGCAGGCATGGAACTAGGAGCAGTGCCCCTAGTTGTCGCTCTTGCCCTGGAAACAGACATCCCGTATGTCATCATCAGAAAGGAAAAACGGGAGCATGGCACCGGGAAACAGATCGAGGGAGGCGACGTCAAAGGAAAAAACGTCCTCATCGTCGAAGACGTCACCACCAGCGGCGGCTCCGTGGTAAAAACCATCCAGATCCTGCGGGAGAACAACGCGGAAGTCGAAAAAGTCCTCACCGTTGTCGA
>DAJP01000009.1 GCA_002496355.1 Euryarchaeota archaeon UBA346
CCCTTTGGGTCGACCGACATTCAGGTTGTTTGCATTGCAAAGGACATGAGCTCGTTATATCTGACCCAAGAGGTTATTCCTGCTCGTATCACTTCAGTAACAGAGGCGAATGAACAGTCTACGTATATGAAGGATCCTGCGGTTTATGGGAGTTCCGAGTTTTATCCAGCATCTTTGTATACATATGATCTTGGTGCAGGACGTAATGAGAAAGGTCAGCAGGTGACCTTTGTGAAGGTGATCTGTTATCCTGTTCGATACTCCCCGATGAACAATCAGATATCACTAGCGGGAAGCTTCGAGATCACAGTTACCTATGATGAGCCACTGGGACCTCTGAAATCATCAGCAGAAGAATATGATATGGTGATCATTGCTCCTGAGAAGTTCAGCTCTGCTCTACAATCGCTCATTGATTTTAAGATTGGAAAAGGCGTCGATACGAAGTTCAAGTCTGTTGAATCTATCCTGAGTGAGTACGATGGATATGATGCTCCTGAACAGATAAAAAAATTCATCAGAAACGAGTTTGATAATTCAAATATCACCTATGTCTTACTTGTCGGTGGTCTGAAGTCACATATTTTCGCAAAGGATAAGGATACCACCTCAGGCGGTTGGACTGGCTGGTGGGTCCCCGTCCGATATGTAAATATGCCCTATGAGGACGACGAGGGATGCTTATCTGATCTCTACTATGGTTGTTTGTACAATGCGACCGGTGGTTTTGACAGCTGGGATTCTAACGCTGATGGCGTCTATGCTGCCTGGAACAAACCAGGTGCCTTAAAAGACACATTCGACCTTTACCCAGAAGTCTACGTTGCACGGATCCCTGCAGTGACCCTCCGTGAAGTCAAAGGAGCAGTAAAAAAGATCATGACCTATGAAAACACAGGACCAAATGAGAAAACCTGGTACGCCAACTTTGTTGGAGTCGGTGGGAAAACAGGAGAATATTACCTGGGAAAACCGGATGGAGAATACCTCTGCGACCTTGCCTACAACTATACAAAACTTGCTATCCCTGAGTTACAGCTCACCAAGTGTTACACCACGAATCGTGATACCGGGGGACGAACACCAGTCTCAAAAGATATCCTGAAATCCATAAATGAAGGAGCAGGATTCGTTGATTTCGAAGGCCATGGGAACCCCTACTCCTGGAATACGATCTGGTTCGATGGAGAGTACCCAAAGGATTGGACCGGTGGTTTTAACATCTTTGACTATCCCTTCCTCATTAATGGCAATAAAGTACCAGTCGTGATCGTCGGAGGCTGCCACAATGCGATGTACAATGTGTCGATGATACCTGCAATGCTTGATAGGAACCATTCGAAGACCAGGTATTTCTGCTACGGAGTGCCAGTCCCAGTCTGCTATTGCGCGGGTCTCCTATTGAAAAACCATGGTGGAGCGATCGCTTCAGCGGGCAGTACCGGATATGGAATCGGATATGTCGGGTATGCCGTGAGCCTCAGTGGAGAACTGGAGTCGAACTTCTTCTATGAGATTGGTCATGGATCTACCCATCTCGCACAGGCTCATAGCCAAGCAATTCAGAAATTCCTATCTGAAGAAGAAGTACAACAAACGGAAGCATTCGTCATCACCAACTGGGCGATCCTTGGAGACCCAAGTCTCTTGTTTGGTGGATATTCCTAATACAGCTAGGACTACCCCCATTTTCTTCTTTTTTATTATTCTAAAGATGATGATAATCTCCTAATAGAAAGTTATTTTAACCTGCAATTGTTGTGTAACCTGGATGAAGGGGAGACGAAATTCTATCATAAACATGTACCATTGTAAAAATTGTGACGTCAACTTCCTCGTACCACTAAAAATGCTCAAACGACAGGACAGTTTCGTGTTTGTTTGCCCGGAATGCAAAAGCCATGACTGGGGACACATTTGGTAAAAAAAGAGAGACAACAGTTTATAAGCCACGAGCTATTTCGACATACTTAGAACCCATGTCGAAAACAAATAACTCAGCACTCACCAAGCAGGTTTTCGATGCACTTTTCAAGGTGATCGGACGGCGTACTCTTGATAGTTTCGCGGTTCAAATCCTAAAAACAACCCTGGAGAAATTACAAAAAAAATATGATTTTCTTAGCCTTGTCACGATTCATGAGGATCTTTTTTCAGAGGACGGTATTCACGCCACCTTTGATCAGACCTTTGATGAGGTTGATCCGTCTCAACTCGGTGAAGCACTCGATGCTTTGCTTCGTATCATCTACTTGGAATTAACAGAGAACATTGGCAATGATGTCGGATTGTATTTTATCAAAGAGCTCAAGGCACATCTAGGGGACGTATTAATTGATGAATTACGGGAGAGAGGGATCCAATTAGAACGTATTGAATCAGAGCAACATTTACGGTTTCAGACCAAAGGACCACACCTATCATCGCCATCGTTTCCAAAAGGAGAATTGGAACAATCAGTCTATACTTGGGATACCGTCTCGACATGGAAGTATAAGGATAATGTCTGTCTTTTGTATGATACTCAGGGCAGATTATTAGATACGTTGCAGCTGGATCTCATCGTCGAAGACTATGTCGAGCGGGTGACCGAATCACACAGACAACTAACGATGGCATCACCAAAGACAACGATGTTGAAGGTGACAGAAAAAGAACAGGAACTCCTGGAGATGATGCGACGGCGAGACCTCGATGGAGGCTCTGCCGTGAACCTCCTTCATATCTCCCCGCAGAAATTTGAATCCATGGTCCAAAAACTCCTCAGGATGGAGATGCTGCAATATCAATCCGAAAACGAAGTAAGACTAACAGAGAAAGGACTTCGGTATCTGTCCAGTCTCCGGAAGCAGTAAGTTATTATTTTTTTATCTTCTCCCAGTCTTTTAAGAAACTTTTAATCCCAGCATCAGTCAGTGGATGTTTGACCATCTTTCGGAGGATCTCCGGTGGGACGGTAGCGATATCTGCACCGAGCCTTGCGGATTCAATCACATGGATAGGATGTCGGATGCTTGCAACAATCACCTCGGTCGGGATATCATAATTACAGAAGATCTCCATGATCTCCTCGATGAGCTGCATGCCCTCCTGTCCATTGTCATCAAGCCGTCCGATGAATGGGCTGACGAAGGTCGCACCCGCTTTTGCGGCCAGCAGCGCTTGGTTCGCGGAAAAGATTAACGTGACATTGGTTTTAACGCCTTCCTTGCAGAGCCTCTTAACTGCTTTCAGACCCTCAGGGTTCATTGGTATTTTAATCGCGATATTCTTCCGATATTTCTGTGGTATTTTTGAGATGATCTGCTTTGCTTCAACAACCATTTCTTCTGCTTTCTCACTGACAACCTCAAGGCTGATCGGCCCATCAACAAGAGTGAAGATCTCATCAACCACCTCTTGGAAGGATCGACCACATTTGGCGAGTAACGTTGGGTTGGTGGTGACCCCATCCAGGATCCCCCAGGATGCGATTTCCTTTATCTCATTTAAGTCTGCGGTGTCGATAAACAGTTTCATAATGCCTCACGTTATCCTCCGATATCTGGTGATAATTGATAATGTTTTGGTTTCTAATCAGGAGAGTGAATCATGGACATCCTCATTAAAAGAGATATGGATAAAGATATATTTGAAAAAACAGAAACATATATATATTTAGCTATACATTACCTACTCTTGCAGGAGGGGATTCATGCCTCTAACACGGAAGGCACGCATAGTGGGAAGCAGCCTCGTTATCACAATACCAAGCCAACTGGCAAAAGCACACGACATCAACGACGGAGACGACCTAGAGATAATACCCGCATCCATCGGGGAATTCAAAATACGAAAACTCAAAAGAAAATAAACACACAAGATGCACTCTCCAACTTCCAACACAAAAAAACATAAGTAGAGTTTATAAAAAACTACTGATTTTTCTAAAAAAAATGGAAGAAAACACACAGAAAGCAAGGGATAGAAAAGAGGTGAGGCTGAAATGAAAGAACAGAAACTGAAACTTGATAAAGAACAGGTGACCGGGTATCATATTGATTTAGGGAAAGCCCCGCTCATCATCATCCAAGCAAAGAAAGGTTACATCATGTGCGGATATCTCAATATGAACACCGCCAATAAACTAGGGGACATTGCTGGAAAAGTCACTGGTGTGAAGACATTCGAAGATGTTCTCAACACGACCATCATTGAAGTATCAGAACAAGCAAAAAAAGAAGGACTCACTGAAGGAATGAACGCAACGGATTTCCTAAAAAAACTCCTCTGAGGAATCCTCATGGTCACCTTCAAAGACGTCGAAGAAGCATACCAGATCCTCAAACCCGTGATCAGAAAAACACCCTTAGACCGATCAAAAACATTCTCAAACCTTCTTAAAACAAACATCTACCTGAAAGAAGAAAACCTCCAGACAACGGGGTCATTCAAAATCCGGGGTGCTTACAACAAGATCTATCATTTAACACAGCAAGAAAAAAAACAAGGTGTCGTCTGCGCCTCAGCAGGGAACCATGCTCAAGGAGTAGCACTTGCATCAACCCTCATGAAAGTGAAAAGTACCGTCTACATGCCCATCTACACATCCCCTGCAAAAGTCATCGCGACAAAATCATATGGCGCCCAAGTAGTCCTTGAAGGAGCAACCTATGATGATGCTGCACAAGCAGCAAAAAAATACGCAGAAGAAAAAAAACTCACGTTTGTCCATGCGTTCAACGATAAGCACGTCATCGCAGGGCAGGGGACCATAGGCATTGAGATTTATAATGATCTACCAACTGTTGATGCAGTCATCATCCCCATCGGAGGCGGAGGACTCATTGGTGGCGTCGCCCTTGCACTCAAGACACTCAAACCAACAGTAAAGATCATCGGTGTCGAAGCAGAGGGAGCACAATCCATGAAACTATCGTTAGAACAACATAAGATAGTTCCTCTCAAAAGCATCATGACCATCGCGGACGGAATCGCTGTAAAAACACCAAAAGACCTGACCTTTGCCTTAGCTGAACAATACATCGATGAGGTGGTTACCGTCAATGATGAAGAGATTGCAAACGCCTTGTATCTTCTGTTGCAGAGGACAAAACTCGTTGTAGAACCAGCTGGAGCCGTCGGCCTTGCTGCATTGTTAAGCAAAAAAATCTCCGCTCCTAAGAAAAACATCGTCGCAGTGCTCAGCGGAGGAAATGTGAACCTCGCCCTGCTCACTCAGATCATTGAACGAGGGATGATGCGCCATAAACTCCTGGTGAAAGTATCGATCACCGCTCTTGATAAACCACGGGTGCTCAAAGATATCCTTGCGATCCTCGGTAATGTCGGGGCGAACGTCACATCCATCGACCATGACCGAATCACGACCGCAGTACCTGTTGGTTATGTGAAAATCATCATCACATTCCAGACTCTTGGAAGAGAGCAAATCGAGATGATAAAAGAAAAATTCGATTCGAAAAAAGTCCACTACCATATCGTAAGCTAAAAAAAAAAAATTCCTTTCAGAAGTGTTGCTGAGAAGAACCTATTTATAGCAATACTTTTTATCTGACCTGAGCACTATGCATGACCGATTCTATCTTCGACTGCTTTCCTCATTGTACATCTCGACATTCTTTATCAGAGCTAGTTTTGGAATCATGCTAGCCACCCTCCCCATTTATCTGAATATCACCTCGCAATACATAGGCTATGGGATTATTTCTGCGGCCTCCCCACTCTTTGAGATGGGGACCGTATTATTCATCGGCGCATTCGTCGATCGATATGGACGAAAACCTGTCTTATTAACCGGTCTTATTACTGCAGCTATCCTCCTCTTCTGCCTCGCTATGACAAAAAATTTTTACCTGATTTTTTGTCTCAACGCAGTCCATGGGATGGCCGCGGGAGCTATCCTTGTATCCTCATTAGCACTCCTTACCGATTACGCACCAGAGCACAGACGAGGACGGGAGATGGGTGCTTTCGATGCATTTAACATGCTTGGATGGGTCGTCGGCTACGCCCTTGGAGCCCTCTTCCTTGAGTTTTTCAAAAGCTCTCTGGGGCAGACCTTCCTTATCGCAGGAGTAATGGCGTTATTCGGATGCCTCTATTGTTTCTTAAATATCACGGAACCCAAGAAACACGACGTCATCTGTCAGAAAATACGGTTCCATACAATCATCGATGTGCTCAAACAACGCTCGGTTATCCTCCTTACCCTCCCATGGTTCATCGTGTTTATGATCATCGGAGCAGCAATGACGTTCCTCACCGTCTCAACCTCACAAGGAGGGATCCTATCAATCTCCCCCATTCTTCTTTCAGGAATCATCTGTGGAGCTGGAATCGTTCTGATTACCACACAAGTCATCTACGGCAGACTCTCTGATAAGTATGGCCGGTTACCAATCATGTTTATCGGCGCAATAGGATTTGTGGGAGTAATGACGGTTCTTGGGATCGGATACGGACTCGCTCCTTCCACTGATGGCGAGGCTGTGAAAAACAGCATAATCCAATTCTGGCCACTTCTCGCTATCTTCGGGTTCATGGCTCTCGCGTTTGGACCATCTGCACTCTCCTCTCTCGCCGATGAGGCACAAGAGACAAAACGTGGAGTGACCATGGCAGTATACAGCATCGTCATCAGCGCAGGGATGTTCGTAGGAGTACCTGCGGTCGCAGCGATCTTCGACCAATATGGAGGCCCAGGGGTACTATTCTTCATGATTGGATGCGCAATCGCGATGCTGTTACTGATGATCGCTCGGTATGCCCAATTGAGACACCAGAAGAAACATCCAATTATCTTATAAAGAAATCAGAGAAAAAAATGAGAAACATTGTGTTAGAACGCGTTATTCAGAAGACTTAATATCTCCGGTTTCCCAAGTTTTTTGAATTTCCCTAAATCACCATGGACCACTGCTTTTTCAACCATTACCACAAGAGCGTTTTGCGTAACCCCAACATCCCGGAGTTTCTGAGGCATCCCAAGAGCAGTAAAAAACTCCCTTGTTTTCTCTATCCCTTCCTTGGCAACCGTCCGATCGTTGTTCCCCGTAATCATCCAGACGTTCCGAGCGTACTCAACAAATTTACTCATCGTCTCATCACTCAGAACAAGCTCCATCCAATAGGGAGTCAGAATCGCTAAACCAACCCCATGAGTCACATCAAACATCGCACTAAGCGCATGTTCTACCCCATGGGTCGCCCAATCACTCACCCGGCCATATCCAAGAAGACCATTGAGTGCGATACTGCTAGTCCACATCAATTGTGCCCGCGCCTCATAATCCCTAGGTGCTTCGAGAGCAACGGGACCGTACTGGATACAAGTTTTCAGTAGACCCTCCGCCAATCGATTCTGCAGAAATGCATCCCGAGTCGGACTGAAGTACTGCTCAAGGATATGGCTGAAGATATCAACAGTCCCTGCCGCGGTTTGATTCTCTGACATTGAGAAGGTATAGGTGGGGTCAAGAATAGAGAACCGAGGCCGCAGGACATCCTTATGGATCGCAAGTTTCTCTGTTGTTTCCTCATTTGATATCACCGCATTCCCATTCATTTCAGAGCCCGTCCCAGAAAACGTAAGCACCGTCCCGATTGGAAGAGCTTTTTTCACAGAAGCATCGCCCAACACGAAGAGATCCCAGGGATCACCATCGTGATAATACCCGGTGGCAATCGTCTTTGCCGAATCAATCACACTACCACCACCAACAGCAACAATACATTGGATATCATGGTCCCTGCAAAGACGAACACCTTGCCTCACAAGAGAAATCCGTGGGTTTGGCTGCACTCCGGACAGCTCATGATATACCAAACCATTCTGCGAGAAAATATCAATAACTGTATCATATAAACCAGTTTTTTTAATGCTCCCCTGACCAGATACAAACAAAACCCGTGTACCATACTGCTTCAGTTCATCTCCTAGATGTTCAATCGAATTTCTCCCAAAAAAGATTCTTGTCGAAACATTGTAGTTAAAATTTAGCATATGCCTGCCTCGGTATCAACATCAATGATTTTATTCAATTTAAAGATTCGCGAAAAAAAAAAAATACTAAAAAGTTATCCTAGGGTTTTCTGAGTTGAAAAGAGCAGCTTCAAAGTAAAAAACGCAAGAGTAGTCCCAAGAAAGATCCCTATGAGCGCTGATAATTTTTCAATTACAGTCATACCAACAGAGCTTTGGATCACAAACCCACATAAAAGAATCGTACCTACCCCTATGATGTATGTGATATGACGGTTTGTTTTTGCTGTACTATGCAAAGGAGCCTTTCTCCATATTTCCATATACCTCTTACAGTTATCGCAGAACCATCTGTTATTTACAGGATCTAATCGTAACGCGGAGAAACATTCTGGACAATGAGGATGATGATAGGACGATAGTTTTGTTTTCGTTTTTCCAATTCTTTTCCCCAATGGGGATCCCATGCTCCGTTTGAGCAATATAGGAGACACGAGACAACTGGTGAATATGAGAAAGAGAGTAGCAGTCCTCAGCTGATTCGCAAGATAACCACCGGGGTCACCAAAGATACCGCGATCTATCCCAGTTGAGACAATGATTAATGCAACACCCATTACGGGCATCATCCCAATACCCACACTAATCGCTTCCTGTCGTTTAAACCCTGAAATCCGTGCTCCGATCGAGCTGCCAAGGAAATTTCCAAGCATCCCAAAGACGATAAAAACAGCACAAAATATCAACAGGGATTGTATTTGGTTTGACCCAAAGAGCGACAAAAAGTTAAAGCTAGCCCCAACCCATACAAAAAATAAGGGGACGAAAAATGCATAACCAATGGTTTTGATATATTCAGCTAGAGTCCCAGCCTGTGGTGTTTTTTTGAAAAAAACCCCTGCAATAAACGCTCCAATAATCGCTGTCAATCCCATATTTTCGGCAAAAGCTGCAAATAAAAAACAAATACCTAAACCAATTGTGAGGGCGATAACAGGAGCATGACGTTTTGTATCCCTGCTCGTTGAATAACGAACAAAGAGGAAACCAACAAGAATGGTAAGGATAAAGAAAAGAGAAATCTGAAACAGAAGGACGAACGAATTGCCAACCCCGAAGACCAACGCAAAAAAAACCATGGCAAGAACATCATTGACAACCAGGGCAGTACGTAACGTTAACCCAACCCGAGATGATAATAAATCCATGTCTGAGAGAATTCTGATAGCAATCGTCGTTGATGTTGCTAAAAAAATCGTGCCAATCGCCATGCTCTGCAGAACACTCAAATGGAACAACTGACCCACACCACATCCGATGAGAAAAGGGATGATAATCCCAAAAACACCAACACTTATCCCTGTTTTCCGTGTTTTTTTCAGATCGCCCAGATTTGTCTCAAGACCAACAATAAATAGGAGAAACACCACACCGATAAACGCGATCTCTTTGAACTCAGGTGATGTTAAATCAAGGGTGAATTCAAAAACAGATGTATCAAAGAGAGAGAGGGATGATCCGGATAGCAATCCTAGACAACAAGGACCTAGGACGATTCCTGCAATGATTTCACCAATGACACCTGGTTGTTTAATTTTTTCAAATGCTATGCCGAAAATCTTAGCAAATATAATCGCTAAAGTAATTTCAAGCAGCATAGAGCCAGCATCCCATCGATTATACAACGTATCGAACACACATATATAAAAGCATGCGATTTGTTCCTCAATAGGTTTTAAATATTTTAAAATGATTTTCGCTGTGATAGAAGATGTGTGAGAAAAAAAAATCAACAACCAATTTCTATGATATAAAGGTAAAAGATATCATGGTCTCTACGAAATCTGATATCACATGTATCGAGGAGACTGCAGAAATAGCAATTGTGCTCTCCAATATAAAAAACAAGGACCATGTATGGATAATGGATAGTACTGAGCCAACTCATCTTCTTGGAATCATTACTCAATCAGATACTCTTGCATTTTTTTCCCCACCCTTAACATCGTCTCAATCGTTTGAAAACCCAGATCCTCGATCGATACAATATGGAGTAAGTATCACGGCCTCAGAAATCATGTCTAAAAAACCTGTGACGTCATCTCCCGATGAGACAATCAGGGACATCCTTGTAAAAATGAAGGAACAGAAAATTAAACATCTTCCGGTAGTAGATGACGCAGGTCAACTCATTGGCGAGATTTCTTTAAATGAGATCATCCAGGAATATTCAAGGCATTTCAAATAAAACAATCAAAGGAAAAAAATTGAAATTTCCTGATAATCGTTTTTCGTAATCTCCATAGAAAGTTTTATATCAGAAGGGGGTATATTTACATGTGGGGATATTATGAAGAAACATTTCCTAAAAATAATAATCTCAGGTATCGTAGCTCTCACGCTCCTTACCACCATCCTGCCGACTTCTGCATATTCAAATGATATGCAAGAACAAACGACAACGACACAAATCACCAAAGAAACCGAACAGAACAGCAATTTCGGTCCAAGCTGGTATAACAAACCATCGACCTATGCACAGCTCATCAGCTGGTACCAAGCACTTGAAACCCAATATCCAGATTACATCGAAGTCTTCAAAGCAAACGTCCTATACAACACCGGGACAATCCCAAATGGGTATGATGATTACTACATCAGAATCACCAATGAATCACTCGGGTTACATAAACCAGAGGTGCTCTTCCTCGGTGGTCCTCATGGTGATGAAACCGTTGGAACCATCGGTATGTTCTGGTTCACGGATTGGTTGATGCGCATGGCGTTCACCGACGAACCAAGCCCGTATTATTCAAAAGACTGGCTGCGATGGTTTATCGACAACAGAGAAATCTACCTCGAAGCATCTCACAATCCCTATGGTTTTGATCAAGATGGACGGTACGATTCCCATGGTTGGGACCTCAACAGAGAAGCAGATATGAACTGGGACCCGGGTGAACCAACTGGTGGAATATGGGCGAGTGTCAATGGTAAAACACTCCACGCTTTCGTTGATAATCATACCATTCGACTCGGGGCTGATTTCCATGGTGGTGCACGCATGTTACTCTATTCTTGGGGAAACATGCATAGCAACATAGTCGGGACAAGTCCGATCACAGGGTATTCGTATAACTATGCTCCACCAGATTTTTACTTCCATGACGCCTCTAGCCTTCGATTAGGGGACTACATTGGTGATTACGGGGGAAACCTCGATAAATATAGTATAGGGACAATCCCTGATACCGTTGGATATACCGTAGGCGGTGGAATCTGTCCCTGGGCGTATGGTGCAGATGTCGAGAAAAATCCAGTAGAAGACCAATATGTTCAAGATGAAGTATGGGGCAATTATTATGGTGCAGGAGTACTCTGGCTTTCTCCGGAGATGTCTAACACAAAGAACCCTGGTCAGGATACCTTCGGAAACGATACCGTTGCTCGCTATGGCGCTGAAATCCGACGTGTGATCTTACACGAAACCGACCTAGCACAACCGTACCTCCGCTGGCAATCTGGTGTTCAAGATGATGATATCGTTATCACTAACACACCAGTGAACTTCACCTGGCAGGTGAACGGAAGCATGGTCGTCGACCATACCTACCTCCAATACGGAAACAACCCAAATCCGATTCAAACATGGACGTATACCACAACTGACCATGATGAGCACAGTGGTGATTATATCGGTGGTACGGGGTGGGACAACGCGTTGAACGGACAAACCGATGGAACAACCTATGTAGAACAACTCACCTTCACCGTTCCAGGAGAATATTATTTTGTTGCAAAAGCTCAGGTCGATCAAGTCTACAAGAACGTGCTACGACCAGATGTTTACCTCAACAACCCGTATCTCAGGATGATCAAAGAACGAACCAATGATTCATACCATGAAATATTAGAAGGATCTGATGGTATCGAAGAGATAAATGGACAGACCTGGTGGTACAGCCCAGTTCTCCATGTCTCCGTCTACCCTGAAAACGAAGCGCCGAACATCCCTGACAAACCCACGGGACCCGCAAAAGGAAAACCCGGCACCACGTACAACTACCGGACCACCACCATAGATCCGGAAGGGGACCAAGTGTATTACATGTGGGACTGGGGCGATGGGAACATCAGCGAATGGCTCGGACCATTCAATTCAGGAAGTGTGGGAAGTGCCCAGAAATCCTATAGCACCAAAGGGCAATACCTTATCAAAGTAAAAGCGAAAGATGTATGGGGCGCAGAGACCGACTGGTCAGAACCATTAGACATCACGATGCCAAAGGACGCTTCCTACCAATTCAGATTCCTGTTCCTGCAGCTTCTTGAGCATCTCTTCGAGCGATTCCCAAATGCGTTCCCAGTGCTCCGACAACTCGTGGGGTATTAACCACCCCTCGTTCTCTCTTTTTTTTTAAAAATATTTCTCTATAAGATCAGATAAATGTACAATTTTTTAGAAATGAATTATATAAACAAAAAATTCATTTTTATTTTTTCTAAAGGTATGAATTCTTAAGTATTATTATATACGCCCGCACCGGGATTCGAACCCGGGTCTGAGGCTCCGCAGGCCTCTAGGATATCCAAGCTACCCCATACGGGCTGGATGTGTGATTCTTTACTACCCACAATACAAAAAGGGGATAAAACCACAACAAGAACCGAAAACAAAAATCTTTATATAATTGTATCGGACAAGTATTGACACGGTTTACATGAATTCTTTCAACATTTTTCTATCTGGATTCAGGACGTAATGTTTTTTTATAAATATCATTGTTTGCATCATCGTTATCTTCTGGATAGAATGAGGGTACATGCAAATCACTGTATCGGAAAACTTTTTCGCTTGGGTAAGATTCTCAGCGGTAAACGTCAGAATCCAGTCGTATTCACCATGGATATAAGCACTGGTTTCCATTATAATTCCTAGCTTTGCGGCAGACTCTTCCATTTTTCTTGAAATGATTGTGTCAACATCTTTTTCTTCTGTTTTTATCCCCTTTAATTTCAACATCATTATAAAATGTATCAGCCCCATTTTCTTTTCATCAGAAACAGTGGTATATCCCCAAATCAGTTTATTTGCTTCTAATTGTTTGATCATTCTCCATGCTTTTTGTCGTGAGAATCCACAGTGTACCGCGATCGTGTCGATATTTTCATTGGAGTTTTTCTGAAGTTCTGCCAGCAGCTTCATTTCATCTTTTTGTATCTGTGCCTTAGTACTTTTTACCATAACCCTTTTACGCCCTCAGTATCATATATTATAACAATGTTCTTCTATAAAAACGTGTTCTTAAAAATTCAAAAATTCATCGCTAATCGATATACGTCTTCAACTTTTAATAAGGATATCAGAGAAACACCACCATAGATAAAAGATAGCAACAACCTTATTTTATGATATCGACCATAGCGACTTTCTCAAGGATAAGGTCACCGTATTTCTCTTCAGGAATCGTTGACAATTCTTCATCAGTGATACCAAAGCGTTTCAACGTACCTCTGTCGCCTTTTATCACGTTCTCATCGAGTGTAAGATGAAATGTTTTCAGTAGTCTTCGAATCACAGCATCATCGACATTCGGATTCTTTATATGATTCGCTGAATCTGTCAAAAGAAAAACGATTCCTTGTTTCCCTTTTTTTATCCCCATTTTTTTAATAGCTTTCTGTATCTGCCGTTCACCCGCAGCATATAGCAGTATCTCCAACGCAAGGGTGTTTGTCGCATTCATCCCCTGTTGAAACGCTCGTTTCGCATGATTTACTGCTGAAACCACATGGTCCTTCCCATAGATACCCTTCGCATCAAACGCCTGAATCACGAGCTGTTCCTGAAAAGAAAATTCATTGAGCTGCTGGACGAATGATTCGATATCCTTGATGGTTCCCTGAGTTCCGAGCACCGTCATCATCGACGAGACCCCCGAAGTGGTTTGTTCCCACGAACACCGCTTTCACCGATCTGCTGTTTGATGTTCTTGGCAACAGCCGATCCAATCCCCTTTATCTTTGAAAGGCGCTCCAATGGGACATTGCGTAAATCATTGACGGTTTTAAACCCTTCATGATACAAGGTACGCGCACGCACCCGCCCAACCCCCTTCAGGGTCACAAGGTTGAGCAATTCCTCTTTACAACCATTTTGCACCCGTATCAAGAGATCACTGACATCTGAGACACTTGAGAAATTGTACATCCGTGCATATTCCCTGGTCGCATGCAACAGCCATTCCGCCATCTCCACAATGGTATGGACATCCCCGGGCCAGATGTTGTACTTTTGAACAAGTGCATCATAGGGTTTCTCATCGATCCAATCCTCCAGCAGAAACGCTGTTTTCAGATCACTGAGAAACCATTCATACTCATCACTAGTAGAACTAGGGACATCCAACAACAAAGACTGTTTGATGTAGTCCGCTTTCTCCTCGACCCAGGAATCACTCCCTCGCAGATACAATGACCGTAAATCAGGAGTCGAGCAGATCGCATGTAACAACGATAACGATGTTATCTCTTTTTCATTGGATCGTTCCAACGCGGTCTTCAACTGAATCGCTGATAAAGGATCGATATACAATGAAGACGTCCTGCTTCCGAACAACGTGGACATATACTGGTTATCAACCTGTTCGATGAGTTGATTACCAAGGAGGAACTCCACGGCAGAATCTACTTCTTTTTTTATGGTGAACTCATCTGTTTGATACGCATAAAACGTACTTTCAATGAACTTGTACATCTCCTCAGAATTATGAACAAACTGGGTCGCCACCGCTGCAAGAAGATGCATCCGCAACGCAGATTGACTGCCGAGTTTTGAATAGATAGGCTCAGTATCCGCTAATATATAGTTGTAGAAAATCTGATCCCGTTGATTACTGTCTTTTGCTATCGTGATCGCCTCACCGACCGTATCATAACGAGGTCTGCCCGCTCGACCTGCCTGCTGCTTATACTCAAGGATAGGGATAGGTGCCATACCGAAATTCTCATCATACCGCCAGAGATCCCTGATGATAACCCGACGGGCAGGGATGTTCACCCCAGCAGCCAAGGTCGGGGTTGCAACAATACATTTGATCTGATGGTCCTTGAAGCCTTGCTCCACCAGTCGGCGTTGACTACTCTCCAGACCAGCATGATGAAACGCAACACCATTCTCCACACTAGTCACAAGAGACTGTTCGATGCCGATGATCTCTGCTTGTTCCTGTTTCATGGAACTGGCGAGTTTTTTCAGCTTTTTTTTCTCATCCTCTGTCAACAACTCAGCCACGACACTTGATAAACGGTTTGCCAAAGACACCGTGGATTTCCGATTATTCACAAAAATCAGGGTCTGACCACCATCTTTGAGGGACTCCTGGACTAATAACTCTAACGCCTTCTTTGTATCCCCTGCTATCTTTTTTGTCGAATTATCATTATATTTAATCGTATTTTGAAAAAACACTCCTTCCTTCAGGATGACTGGCCTCCAGTCGGATTGGATGAGCTTCCCACCGAACCAATCTGCCAGCTCCACTGCGTTTTTTATGGTCGCCGACAACGCGATCAACTGAGTCGCTGGATTGAGTGCCTTAATCTGGGCTATGATCACCTCCAACGTCGGTCCTCTTGAGGGATCATGGATCAGATGAACCTCATCAATCACCAATACCTTGAT
>DAJP01000106.1 GCA_002496355.1 Euryarchaeota archaeon UBA346
CCCTTGCTTTCCTTTGAAACACCCACCCCCTCGAATTATGTTATCCGGAATCAAAACTGGGTAAATGTCAATGTCACGGTTCTTGATCCACTGAACACCTCTGCGTTCATCGACTGGAACTACAGCCTGAAAGGATACTGGCCGATGGATTTATCGAATACCACAGGAATATATGACAACTCATCCTATGAGAACTTTGGGACATTCGAGGGTGGGATGAACGCTACTAATGTTAAAACGGGGATGTTCGGAGCCGCCCTGGAGTTCGATGGATACGACGATGATGTAGACCTTGGAGCCAACAGCAGTCTTTCCTTAGGCACCGGTGATTTCACCTTCATGATCTGGGAGAAAAGCCATCAAACATCCTATGACAATAAAGCAGTCCTTCTCACCAACCGACCTAGTGACGCAAGCATGAAAGGATACATTTTCGGAGTCCAGAACACGCCGTATCTCTATCTCACGCAGTCCACCGGAAACAACATCACTCTCAGCGGAGAAACAGATGTGACTGATTCCGCTTGGCATCACATCGCATTTATTCGTAGGGGAACGAATCATTCGATCTACGTCGATGGCGCTTATGACTCAGGTGTCACTGGTTCGATGAAGAACATCACGAACAATCAACACACCTATCTCTCCTATGGTCATATGGGGAACTGTGCGTACTTCGATGGAGTGCTTGATGAGCCGCAGCTCTATAACCGTGCTCTGTCCCGTGAGGAGATTAACGCTTCCTACAACAACGGGCTCTACTTGTTGTATTATAATTTCACTGGTTTAACAGAGGGTGATTATTCGTACTCTGCACACGCGATGGACACCTCGGGGAACATGAGTCAAACTGAGACGCGGACCGTCACCATTGATTTCAACCCGCAGATCTCTAACGTATCTGCCGCACCGCACACCGTTGGCTTCGGGTATAATGTGACGATTATCGCGGATGTGATTGACACAGGTTCCGGTGTCAGCAACGTAAGTGTAAATATTACTTCCCCTGATGAAGCACAGGGGAACTACGCGATGACATGGTCCAGTGGGGATGCTTATCAATATGTTTTCACTGACACCTGGCTGGCTGGTCAGTATAATTATACGATCTGGGCGACTGATAATTCCAGCAATATCAACAGTAGCAGTGGTCATCATTTCCATGTTTCAGCCCAGGCCTCTATGAGCATCGCCACCCTTAAGGACAGCTACAGCGGCAGTCAGTACATCAATATCACGGACCCGCCGAACCCGCCTGAGAACTATACCCTAGTTGCTCGGGGGTTCACCTGGAATACCTATTACAACGCATCCTCTGGACAAAACATCTTAGAGACATACCCGGGGCCAGTGAACTATCAAGAGGAGAATGAGACTTGGATACCCATCAACAATACCATCAACTCTCTTTCAAGTGATCATCCTGCCTATGTCTATGGATATCGTACGGGGAACGATCAAGGGTTATATGGTGTGTATTTCAAGTCCAATGCACAGCAGGAATGGCCAGTCGCCTTCACCTTCAACCGATCAGACGACCCAACCATCCATGCTATCAGGAGCAAGCTTGTTGGAGTTGGTTATGTTGACCCTCAGAGCAACTGGGCATACCAATACCTACAAAGCGTGCAGAGCAGCCAAGGACAGACCAACGACTATTCGATCACCTACCCGGGTGTGTTCACAGGTACAGATGTCACATGGAGCTATGGAAACACGGGTCTGAAAGAAGAGATCACCCTAAGTAATGCAACGAAAACTATATTGCAGAACCACCCGCCATCACAATACGGATTGAATAATGCTAGCTCCTATCTGGTATTCATCACCAAACTCGACTACCAGAACCTTAACCTCTATAATGACTCAGGATTGCTTGATGGGAACATCACCATCTCAGATATTGGAGTGGAATTCAAGAACATACTAGGTCAGTTCAAATGCGCTCTGCCACTTGGTGAGGCATATGAGCTCAACAATGAAACAGCGCGACAGAAATTGACCTACCGCATAATCCATCTGAACGGTAACACCTATCTGCTCTCAGGATTAGATGTCTCTGATCTGAATGCAATGACATTCCCCGTGGTGGTTGATCCAACCCTGACAGTGTATTCCAGTTCTAACGACGGATATATCTACGCTAACAATGCGAATTATAACACCGTGAGAAACGCAACATCGGGTACGGTCGGAAGTTCTGCGACTACGTTGTATCTTGGTCAACGGAAATTCGGATCCACTTATTTTGTGTATCGTGGATTTATCCTGTTCAACACCACCGCTCTCCCCTCAAACGCCTATATTGACAATGCCACAATATCACTCTATAAAAACAGTGATTATTCCTCCACCGACTTCCTTCTTACAGTCCAGAATGGGCAACCAACATATCCGCACAGTCCTCTGCAGTCCACCGATTATAACAAAGATTATTACTCGGGAAACGGAGGATCGTTTAACACGAGTGGTTTTGGAAGCGGGTATAACAACATCAATCTAAACACAAATGGGATCAGTTGGTTGAATAAAACTGGTTGGACAAAACTCTGTTTACGCAGTAACCGAGACATCAACGGGAATGCGCCGACAGGGAATGAGTTTGTCATTGTCTATGCTAATGAGTATGGTAGTGGGTATCAACCAAAACTGGTGATCAACTACAGGAATCAGTCGAAGATCAAGAACACGGGTTCAACCAACATCAAGGGATACCTGTTGATACAAGTGCAATACTATGACTCCGGGAAAGGTGTTGCTCCGCGATGGGTCGTCGATAATGACACTGTAAATGAAACGTCACCGCGAACCATCAACAGCGGTAATCAGCTTGCGCTTGACACGATTTTTAACGGGAAAATCAGAGCATCAAATCTCCAGCACGGGACAGGTACGTATCGAGTCTATGCTGCGTTCAGAGATCCCGACGGGAACATCCTGAAAACAAATGATGGAGCTGAATTGAAGGCTTGGTGGCAGTTCAGCAAAACCTAGATGGAACAACAGGACCTCAACAATGAAGGATTGGATAATCAGGGTGATTGTGAAATATCCTTGATTTTCCATTATTTTTTTTTTATAAATATTTGAGGGACGTCAACGAAGAGTTCTAGAGAGTCCAAAGCCGCTTTGTTGATGTATATGGAGAAAAACGATTTTGACGTTTCTTTTAACAGGAGGGAAAATGGGTAGAAAGCCGCCGAAGGGAGTACTCCAAAAGATACAAAGCCCCACAATTATAAAAATATGAATGTAAATGTAATTCTCACCAGATATATTATTTTGATTCATATAGTCCAAAGATTTTAATTATAAAATCAAGTGTAAATACTTCACTTCAATGGATTCACTCCAAGTGTAATTTCCTTTGTAATATCCTGTGACAGTGATTGTGTGTGTTAAAGGGAATATATTTCCATAGCGTTGATTCATCCGCCATTCAAATGGGGGTGAGGTCAGATTGAATTGGTCGATTCCATCCACGTAGAAGTGAACGCTATTGATCTCATTCCATGAGTATGCATGGACTTTTACGTTTACGGAGCTAATAATGATTGTATTTCCTGAGAGTGTTTTACCCGAATCAATACCAAACAAGTAACGATTTCCCATCTTTGGTTGTTCGATGACGATTTTCTTTGGTTCACCAGGGCCAAATGCATGAAGGTAACCATATGGGGTTAATCCAGGATCCTCGGAGCCGACGTAGACTCGGTCGTCAGGACCGATGCTGGGAGAGGAACGGACTTGTGCTGTGGATAGTTGTTGTCTCCATTTTTCAGATCCATCCGGGTTCACTGCAACCAACGAGTCACCAGCACTGACATAGATAATCCCATCTGCGGATACCGCGGGGACAGTCCCGTAGATGTCACCTTGAACATCTGCACTCCATTTCAGGGTACCATTCGGATAGTACGCCCGAAGGATTTCTGTACCAACGTAAATCGTTCCATCCTGTGCAAGCGCGACACCAGCTGATGCAATAATTCCCCCGGTTGATGCTTTCCATTTCATCGTCCCATTTGGATAGAGAGCATAGAAGTATCCACCGAACGAGGGAACATAAATAGTGCCATCCGGTGCGATGGATGCGGATCCTTTGATTTCACCACCTGTATAAAATCGCCAGCGTAGCGTCCCGTCTGGATTGAGTGCATAGAGATAATGATCACCAGAACCAATGTAGATCGCACCATCGAGACCGATCGCTGGGGAACCCATTACGATATAGTCAGTGGTATATCTCCATTTTTCGATTCCACTGGGTTTCACTGCAAAAATATTATGGCTATCGGTTCCGAAATAAATAGTCCCATCTGATCCAATGGTTGGAGCGGATGCAGAATCGCTTTGTTGATTGAATCGCCATCGTTCTGTTCCATTCTGGGTAATCGCCTGAAGATAACCCAAGCCACCCCACGTGGTGCAATAGATATCACCATTATCTGCAAGTGCGGGTGTTCCCCAGATTATCCCATTGGCTTGAAAATGCCATTTTTGTGTACCATCTGGATATAGTGCAAAAAGTTCTGTTCCTAGTGTCCCAAAATAAATATTTTTATTATTGTCTATGATGGGGGAACATTGTACCGCCCCTGCCCAATTACCTTTTACTCGCCAAAGCTCGTTTCCAGAATTATTACCGGTACTATAGGGGCTTCGACCTGTATGGGCGACATCATAGCTGAGCATCGGCCAAGCAGAATCCATAGGACCATCCTTACCAGTATCTTCTTGAACCCTGTTTGATTCGACAAAGGTCATATATTCTTGTCGAAAATCAGAAACACTTATTATGGTATCTTGGAAAGAATTGTTAATGTGTACATGCCAATCGATCAGATAACCCGGAAAACGTAATGAACATGTGTTAACGGGGGTTTTTCCGCTCGAATCAAATACAAATGGATTCACACATGGACAACACATGATAAAGAACATCAAATAGATTGAAAAGTTCCACCATATTAGTCTCATTATTCTTATTCCCCAATGATAATATCCAAGAACTTCTTTATTATTCTTTTCATAAAAAAAATGAATACTTTCATCGACCCCCAATTGAATTATATAAACAAGAAGAACCATGCTTGTATTGGAGGTAAAAAAATGAATAAAAAAATGATTGGAATTTTTGTTGTAATGCTGACGATCTCTAGTGCCATGACAACGATTTTGTTTTCAGACAATGGAACTGTTAATGCGAGCAATGCTGTTAACCTTGATTTCAATTATGTTTGGCTAAGAGTCCAGAGTTTCGCAAATGTGATACATGATGTGAATTGGTTGGAACATGGAGAAAATGGCATACCTAAAGGTCGCAGCTGGGCGACCGCAGGAGAAAATTATACTAGGGATAACATCTTATGGCCAAATATAGGTATACCAAATAATCCATGTGGTCTGACAGGTTATACAAATTTATCAATCGGGTATGTTGATGATGATCGTGGCAAAGTCCCTGGAACCAAAAACGTAGCTAAACAATATTCAACAAAAATTGTCATACACGATTACAACTTAACACTAATAAACCCTGATGAGCCAGATCAATACATACCATATACCGAGTCATTTCCATTTGGACTAGGATTTTTACCTCATGACCACCTTCTGTCTCCGTATTTTGATATATATCATAGAACTCATTTCAATGACTCTGAGATACCAATTCGTTTTAGAAGTCTAAATTGTGAGCCTTGTCCCTTGTCAAATCCTTATGCAGGAGCATCCCCTGAATATTATTTTAACATTGATGTTACGGCATTAAATGATTTTCCTGCGATTCTCGGTGGGATCGTTGAATATGTTGAAGATGGCCAATCGATACCGGAAGATCAAAATGACACTGTTTTTCTCATGAACGAGTCCATCTCATGTGAAACAAAAATACAGAACATCACAGAGAATGCGACAGGATGTATTTTAATTCATGATCAAAATCGAAATTACAATTTTGGGAATGCTGATGATCAAAATTGTTCATTCGCATGGGTTAACTGGACAGATACGAATATGTCTTTACTGTTAAATGATCTGAAAAATGGTTCAAAATATTTTGCTTTATTGGACACTGAGACACAAACATTGAATTTCTTCAATTGTTCATGTATTATCGAAGAAAAAACCCCGTGGGTCGGTGTTTATGATTTACGGAATAAGTCAGATCCCGATGGAAGCGGTCAGAGCACTGTGATTAATCATAATCTATTAGCTCTTGTTTACTCTTGGTTGCATAGAGATGATCCTTGTAAAGCTATAATTGTAGCAGGTCCATTGGATACTCATTGGATGCTTCATACAGTGAACGGCTGGAGTTGGTTTAATTTCAAAAATATTTTTGATGCCCCTTACATGGATTGTTATTGGGTTCCGATGTTTTCTGTCAATGCATCGGTATCAGAGTGGATATTTGATAATATTCAAACTGCGAGCATTAGCGGATTTCTTGATCAGGATATTTATGAACAAACTCATAATAAACCTGGAGTTATTAGCCATAATGTTGTTGCATATCGCAATATCTCTCATAGTCCTGATGATAAAATAGTGGTTTTGAGCAATAGGGTCGACGGCTGGTTTTCTGAGACACCTGGGGATAGTGGTGTCGGTGGAGCTATTCTCCTTGGTATCGCTAAATACCTTAAAGATAATGATATCACACCGAAATATAACCTTACTTTCCTCTTTACCACGGGGGAGGAATATGGGATGCGGGGCGCTCAACATTTTATTGATACTCATCCGAGTGGGACAGATGAAGGAGAATATAATTACATTCATTGGATTGGTTTTGACCAACTCGGTTTTAATTTAACCGGTGATGGAAATAAATTACAAACTGAGATTAAGACTCAAAATGAGTCAAGACCGGTTATTCGGGCAATCGCCAATGATACAGATTATAAAAATAGAACTAACAATTTTTATGATTTTTGTGTCAATTATAGTAGTGGTGGAGGCGCTGAAGACTTTGTATGGAAGAACAACTGTCTTAACACAATACTTTTTGAGAAAGGTCGCGGATGGAATGGATGGCATAACACGGGTAATAATTATGCTGAGGGAGATTCATTGAACTATATTGATCGTAATGATGTGAATGTGACATTTGAGCTTGCATGGAATATCACAAAATACTTTTGTGTCAATCCTGATTGCGAGTTCGATGATGAAGTATCCTATACTACATTTGATTCGCCAAATGATGGAGATACTCTCTCTGATTCCATCCGAGCGGAGTTTTCCATTAACTCTATTTTACCAAGCGATAAAGTGATGGTGAAGGCAACACTCCATGATCAGAACGATAATGGTGCTGTTGTCGCATGGAAAGTCACTAACTATACAATAACGACACTCAGTCAATCCCATCCCTATAACATTACTATCACGATCCCTGATACAGATGCACAAGGCGAGTATACACTC
>DAJP01000064.1:0-3691 GCA_002496355.1 Euryarchaeota archaeon UBA346
GTTCAAATCCCTTCCCCTGCACATTTTATAAATTAATTTCATTTCAACGTTACTATAATCCTTAGATTAGGTCTTTAAAAACATATCACTACTTTTTATTCTTTTTTTTTATTTCGTTTTTATAGAACCGGTACAGGCCTGTATCGATTGCGTCCCAGTTCATGGGGGCACGTGCCTGCAGGTCCCCGTTTGATCCGGCTTTCCAGAGTGATGTTTTCTGGGTCAAACCAGTTTCTGTGCCGTAGTAGATGATCGCTGGTTGTGGAAGGGAGAGTTGCAGTGAGGCTGCGGCTTTGAGTTTTTCTTTGTCGTTTCCCGCTTGGAAGACGAACCGGTCCATGTCATGGTTATCAAGGAAGGTTGGTAGCAAAAAATCATCGGGGAATTGTTTGTAATGTTTGTTTAATTGTTTTCTCAGGGTGTTTTCTGAGATGGTTTTGTGGATGATATATTGTTTTATCAGCTCTTGGACTTTGAAATCCAGGACGCCATCGAGTGTTCCGATGTATTCTTTGAAGAGGCTGTCTGATGAGTCTCCGGAGAGCCATTTGAGGTATTTGTGTCGAACTTGTAAGGTTTGCAGCTCTGTTCTTCTGATGCCCATCATCCAGGCTTCGCCGATGAGTACCGTCTGTGGGTATCGGTGTTTAATCTCTCTGGTGAAGCGTTCCCAGAACCGGTTGGATGGTCCGATGACATGGTCCAGCCGGAAACCGTCCAGCCCAAGGCTGAGCCAGTAGGTCGCAGCGTTGATGATATGGTCTTGTGTCTCTTGGTTTTCAAGATTCAGTTTTGGGATGTCTCGGACGCTGAGGAAACAGAGGTACTCCTCAGGCCAGCGGGTGAAATAGAACCAGTCGTGGTATCTGCTGGATTTGTCTTGTTGTGCTTCTTTGAAGAACGGGTGGTGTTGTGAGCAATGATTAGGAACGAAGTCTGCGATGATGCGAAGGTTGTTCTTATGTGCTTGTCTGATGAGTTCTTTGATGTCGTCTACGGTCCCATAATGCGGGTCGACCTGGTAAAAATCTGTGATATGATATCCATGGTATGCAGAGGTCTGATATAATGGTGAGATCCAGAGCGTGGTGATCCCCAGGTCGAGGAAATAGGGGATTTTTTCGATGATCCCTTTAAGTGTTCCTCCAAGAAACTGTGGCTGGTCCCAGTCGTGGGTGGTGGTGAAACCAGCGAACCGATCAATGAAGACATGATAGATGGCACCATGTTTCATCCATTCAGAATCACTCATCAAGAATGCATTGGTTCCTCCCTTTTATAACATTTTGATACATGAAAAGACAAATGAGGAGTGTGTTTTAAATTCTCATATCTCATTCGTTTTTTTACTGATTGTTATGGATACACAAACAATTGTTCAACACGTGGCTTTGGAATGTTTTAGTGTGCAGTCGGCAGATACGTTTTTTATCACGGTGCTAGGGATTCCGAAAGTGAAAAGCACCCTGCTTCCCTCGGAGTTATGTTCGTCGATTTTCCGGATAGATCGGTCTGTGCAGATGGAGACCTATGATGCGGGAGGAGTTCGGTTTGAGGTGTTCATCACCCCGGAGCCTGTGCGTTCTTCGTTTGGGCATATTGGTATTGCGGTGGAGGAGAAAACTGATTTTGTCATGCGTTGTCAGCAGCAGGGGCTCGCTCCGTTTTTTGTTGAAAAAAATGGGAAGCAGTTGTTGTTCGTATGGGATTTCTCCGGAAATCTGTTTGAGGTGGTAGAAAAATAAAGGTGTTTGTCTTGATTCCTTACGAAGATGTTGAGTGGGGGGAAGAATGAGTCGTTTTCGGTCCATGAAAAGAAAGATCATCGAGTTGTTTGATGAAAAGACCGGTAGAGTGGTGCGGACAATCTCTTTTGATAGTCCGAAGGAGTTTGATACGTTTCTGAAAGATTTTGACCAGATGAGGTACCCAGGATATGGATGGCGGTATAAGGACAAGGGGCGAAAGAAAGGGGAAGAGCGTCCTGGGGATCATTAAGAGGTAGTTATTCACAAATTATCGACAGTTGCATATATTCATATAGAAAATTATTAATACCTGAGATTATTTATTTGTACATGTAGAGATTGGGAAGGTATTCATGGTCATAGAATTCCCCCTTTGAATCTACGAAGGGACAGTAGACTCTTCATATTGCCTCCATACTTTCCCTTTCCCCCTTTTCCGATGCCAATTTCCTACAACGATTATTATCATTCATTTTGGATGAAATTGAACACTTCATACCCATTTTTCATTTATCTAATATTTTTAAAAAAAATAAAAGAACGACGAGCTATTAGTTATCAAAAATACGAAAATTTAAGGGATATATTTTTAACCAGATATCAAATATTAATATTATTCAAGGAGGAAAAATATGGAAAAAAAACTGAGTAGAAAGAACATTGTGGTATTAGGAGTTATTCTTGTTTTATTCGGAACAATCGTTACTTCGATATTCGCTCAGCCAGTATCTGCAGCAGCACCTCCAACAGTACCGATGATGACAAAATCCCTTGCCCCAAGATCTTTGTTTAAAGCTGGAGAATGGTTTGAACAATCCACTGCGTTTTCAGATCGGAACCGTGGTCTGAACTACATATCCTGTGTCAATGATAGTATCGTCTGGGCATCAGCATTCAATGGAGATAACCCCGCGTACCCCTGTCAAGATTATACCAGAACAAGTGATGGTGGCATCACATGGACTCCAAATACGATTCCTGATGCAGAAAATCTCTATTTTTCAATGATTTTTGCACTTGATGCAACTACTGCCTGGGCTCCACTCTATGCGCATCAGAATGGAGTCATGGGTCTGTACTATACATCAGACGGAGGGAACACATGGGTACAACAGGAATCTGCGGGTTTTAATCTCATCGGCTCATTTCCCAACTGCGTACATTTCTGGGACGAACATATCGGTTGGTGCATGGGTGATCCCGCTGGTGGATCCTATGAGATATACACAACAACCGATGGTGGAACAACCTGGGTGAGGGTTCCACAAGAAAATATCCCTGACCCTTTACAAGAAGAGTATGGACTCGCAGGTTCATATTGTGTGACCGGTGATACGATCTGGTTTGGAACCAATATGGGACGACTGTATAAATCAATCGATAAAGGTCTTCATTGGACGGTTACACAAACCCCTCTTCGATCATATTTAAAACCAACATTCAAAGATGAGGATCATGGCCTTGTTTTCGATATCAACACCGCTGGTTCAGTTACAATAGCAGAGACCTCTGACGGTGGAATCACCTGGCAGACTATTGATTTTTCTGGTCCTTGTTACAACTATGACCTCCGGTATATCCCCGGGACCGTGAACATGTACATCAGCACAGGAACGACAACGAATGCCTCTGGTGCTTCCTACAGCCTTGATGGCGGGCATACCTGGGTAGAGTATGCTGATGTTGTGGGAACACCGATGCTGAGCCTTGGTTTTACCTCTGGGAAAATCGGATGGGCTGGTTCCTATAACACCGATGAATTCACTGGTGGAATATTCAAATATGTCCCCGGGGATCCCGCACCAGCGTTCTCTATTGATGTCGCTGGTGGAAAAGGTATTTCCGTACGTGTCATGAATGTCGGTGATGCGACAGCGTCAAACGTCACCTGTGATATCACCATTGCGGGTGGATTGTTCATAAAACCAAAAGAATTCACAGGG
>DAJP01000064.1:4078-7368 GCA_002496355.1 Euryarchaeota archaeon UBA346
ACAAAAATAATCCTGGCCAAGGTTTTCTTCTCGAAAATTACCTTACAGTAACTCAAAAGACAAATCTTTTTTTTATTTCTTTTGTGAGATGATCTCTCGTATCGGAATGTATGCGAGCAGTGCTGCGATGAATCCGAAGATCAGCAGTCCTGGCCACCAGGGTGCGGTCTGGAAGATGGCGAGTTGAATCCCCAAAACGATTAGTACTGCGACAACGACACCCATGAGTGCTTCTCCTGCCACAAGTCCTGCGGTGAACAGTAACCCGGTCCGTATCGCTTTTTCTTTCGGAGTGATCCCAGTCTGTTTGATGGCCAGCTCCCAGTCGTTGTATTCTTCGTCCTCTGCGCTCCCATATCGTTTCTTCAGCACCACATCGGTCAGATGACGGATGCCGCCACCGATGAAAATTGGGATGGACAAGGTGAACGGAAGGTAGATTCCGATGGCGACTGGCAAAACAGGTAATCCGATGAGGATAAGGATGAGTGCAAGGACTGCTCCAGCGACGACATAGGGCCAGAGCATGTTCCCGCCCAGGATGCCTTGGACGATCCCTTTCATGAGGAACGCCTGTGGTGCAGGCAGTTTTGTGCTGCCGATGGTGAACGCCTGATGGAGCACTCCGATGACGATCCCAACGGTTGCTGAGATGGCGACGACTCCGAACATCATCGAGATCTGGAGTTTCTTTGGGGTCGCCCCTATCATCTGCCCAGATGCCATGGTCTGCAATAGGTCCCCGGAGATAGACCCACCGATGCAGACGACCGCGGAGATGAAGATCACGATCGCCATCCCTTGTACGCCGGTTGCTCCAAGACCAAGCATGAGCAGACTGACAATCAGTAAGATGGTGACGGTCACCCCTGAGATCGGGCAGTTGGAGGACCCAACAAGACCGGTGAGGTACCCGGCAAGTGCGCTTGCGATGAACGCAAGGAAGATCGTAAGAACCGCCATGATCAGTGAGACTCCGATGATTCCGGAGAGGATCTGATAGAGGACAAAGATGGGGATCGTCATTGCTCCAATGGCGATGAAAACCAGCTTGTAGTTCAGGTCCTGATCCGTACGACGATGTGTCGTGGTCCCCTGGTTTCGGAACCCCATGACCGCTTCTTTGACGCTATCCACCAAATTGGTCCGAATCGAGTACACCGCCCAGAGCCCACCAATGAGCATCGATCCGACACCGATATAGCGGACCTGCTCCCCCCAGACTTTATAGAATCCTCCTACCAGGTCTCCAAGTCCTGCATACTCTGCAGAGGGTGCTGGGAGTCCGGTGGCAAGAATCAGGAGTGGTGCGATGATGACCCATCCGATGAGTCCACCGACCAGGACATAGGAGGAGATCCGTGGTCCGATGATCCATCCGACCGCAAGAAGCGCTGGGGATGTAGTGGTCCCTGCGTAAAAATACGCCTCGTTTTCTTTCCCGAAGATCGCGTATTTTCCGATACTGATGACTCCGTCAATGGTATCACGGAAGACGTTGAGGGAGAGTTGTCCGAATTTGAAGAGTGCTGCGGTGAGGGCTCCGATGATGAGCCAGACTCCGCTGATACGGTCTTTTTTGTCAGTTTGTTCTCCGCCGACTGTCGTGGTAAGAACCGCTGCGACCGCGATCCCTTCCGGGAACGGGAGATCTGTTTTGACAACGAGTGCTCGTCTGAGAGGGACCATCCAGAAGACACCAAGCATCCCTCCGATGAGGGCGATGAAGGTCGTCTCAAGATAGTGAATCTCCGTCCATGCGCCCACAAGAATGAGGGCAGGGATGGTGAAGATGACACCCGCTGCGATGCATTCGCCTGCGGATGCTCCCATGGTGGCGATGTTGACTTCCAGGATTGTTGGTTTGAACGGTTTCATGAACGCGAGCGCCATGACCGCACCAGGGATGATCGCTGAGACAGTCATTCCCGCGTACAACCCAAGGTATGCATTGGCTGCTCCAAGGACGATTGCCAGGAAGATACCGACCAGGATTGCTTTCGTCGTTAACTCTGGAATCGTCTTTTCCGCTGGGATGAATGAGTTGAAGTTTTCTCGTGTCATTATATTCAGTCTACTCAATAATTATGGTGTTGTTGGTATTAAAAGCTAATTGATTCTGGTATCCTTCCTTTGTTTATATTGTGTAATGGAATGTTGGGTCTCCGATGATGATGGTATCCCCAATGGTGGTGTCCCCGATCATGGATTCTGCAAGGGTTTTTCCGTTGAGGAGTTCCGGCATCGCGTTTTCTAGGAAGCTTACTGGAGTGGAACATCCATTCTGGGAGAGCAGGCCCAGCGCCATGGCTTGGATGGCCTGGCTGGTGAAGATTGCCGCCCCGTACCAGGCAGTCCCGATGCTTTCATCAAGTTGGTTGTTGTCTTTTTCGATGGACCACCACCCTCCAACGTAGCAGCCGTCCGCGCCGAAGAATGGGGTCTGCAGGGTGTTTAGGGTCTCTGCTGGGAACCATCCTGTGTTTGGTTGTGCGGTGATATCTGTTCCGGAGGGGTTGGAATGTCCATGGACGAAGAAGGCAGAAGAGGAATTCATCAGAGAATCTGTCAGTTCAGTTGGTGTCGCATCCTCTATGTAGATGAGCGGGGAGTAGTCTGCGAGGTGTTGGTAGAGTGGTCGTGAGTAGGTGTTAAGGGAGGAGCTTTCGAAGACCTGGATGGTGTCCTGGAGGGGTTGGTGTCGTTGGGTCGTGAACTTCTGGAAAGCGAAAATGAGTGAGTCTTTTTTTTGTTCATAGGTGAGTCGTTGGGGTGGGTAGAGCAGGGAGATGCAGATCTGTATCGTGCTGGGTTTGGCGATGATGCCTTGGTCTGCGGTTTCGTACGCAGCGGATCCACCAAGGGTCTCCCAGGGGAGGATGCTGGGTTGTTCAAGATGGTCGGTGTCTCCGCCTAGGGCGGTGTTGAGGTCTTCTCCGACCATGAGGCAGGCTTTGAGCGTGTGGTTGGTGTTGCTCGCCTCGATGATCATGTCAATCTGTTGATAGGTGTTTTGGTTTTCTTGGATGTGGATGATTCTTGCGGTCCATCCGAGGTCGTTAGAGACTGCGGCGAGGTACGCATGGATTGCTGCTATGATCTGGGTGTCCTGGCTGTATTGTGGGGAGAGGATGATCAGGAGGTCTGGGTTGTTTACTTCCGGGGGGGTCTGGATGGTCATCGCTTGTTGGGGGGTTGTGGAGATGAAGGGGAGTTGACTGATGAACAGAAGGGAAAAGACGCAGAGGATTTTCCTGCCTGGTTTGTGTGTCATTGTTCCTTCCACCACC
>DAJP01000064.1:7714-8489 GCA_002496355.1 Euryarchaeota archaeon UBA346
AATTCTCTCTGTAGGAAAAACTAACAAAAAGGAAGAATACCCCTACTAGCTTCTAAGCATTCAAGAAAGAAAAAACCCTGCCCTGAAGAACGCTTCCGTTATTTTTTCAGCAGTTTCTTCACGGTCTTCATAATATGCGGAGTGCTCAATCCATATTTATCGAACAGCTCATCAGGCTCCCCGGACTCGCAGAACATATCCTGCACCCCTATCCGCTGAAACGGCACCGACACACCACTCTCCGCGAGCACCTCACTGACCGCACCACCCAAGCCACCGATCACAGAATGCTCTTCAACTGTCACGATCGCATTGGTGTTCTTCGCACATTTCAACACGAGCTTCTCATCCAGCGGTTTGATCGTATGCATATCGATCACCTGAGCAGAAACACCGATTTTCTCCAATTGTTCCTGCGCATCGACCGCCTGATCCACCATCGTGCCACACGCGATGATGCTAACATCAGAACCATCCTTTGTGATCAGACCTTTCCCTATTTCCAGTTCCTTCAGATCCTCTTTTTTATACAAGATTGGTGAGTTCGCCCGTCCTATCCGTGCATACATCGGACCTGGGGTGGTCGCCATGAGTTCCACCAACCGGCGCGTCTGGGTCGCATCACTAGGCGCCAGCACTGTCATGTTCGGCAGCACCCGCATCAGTGTCAGATCCTCGATCATCTGATGGCTCGCCCCATCCTTGCCGAAACTGATTCCCCCATGGGGCGGAAAGATTCTCACGTTCGCCTCAGAATACGCGACATCGATACGGT
>DAJP01000125.1:0-8128 GCA_002496355.1 Euryarchaeota archaeon UBA346
GCTGCGATCATCGGCAGACCAGTGCCGACGAACACTGATTTGTTATCCTGCAGCATCCGGGAGGCGACGCAGGCAAGCAGCTCAGTGGATGAATACGACCCGTTCCCCGTGGATTTCTCTTTTTTGTCTTTTAACCAAGGGGCGGTCATCGGCTCCTCAAACCGTTCTATCCGTGCAAGCTGCGCAAGCTTCTTCTTCCCACCAATGCAATGTAAATACTCAGAAAAATCCTTCAATCCATACACATATTTCTCAAGGTATCGCTGCACGCCCTCATCCGTTACAGATTCTGAGAGCCATTCACCGATATGGTCCTCATCGAAGAAATACTGATACGGCATCTGACAGGGATGCGAGCCGAACGGGGTCTTCACCACCGCACTCACCAGATAAAAAGGGATCACCGTCTTCCAAGGCTCGTTACGAATCATCCTGCTATCAACGATCTTCTCCGTCGTCACAATCAGATGACGAGCAGCCCGGGACAACTCGAAATCTTCCACAGTGATCCCATCGATCTGCGCATTCCCGTATTTGTCACACCGAGGTACATGAATCACTGCGACATCCGGGTAACACGCTGGTAAAAGACAGATCTGTTTACCGCTGAATGGGTCAACCATGGTCTGCGCAGAACTATGCGCAAACGTATCGGTCCCCAGCATCACCCGCGTAGGAATGAACGGAAGACCCATCATTGCCGCAAGAAAACGCCACTGGAACCCTGCGTTACTGATCTCACCAGTCACCTTGCATTTCCCGGTTTCTACCGCCCGCCGGGACGCTGGAGACAACCCTCGCAGCTCATGACCAAACGAGTACGCGACTTCAACCTGATCCACACAACCAGAGCCGACTAGCAGATCAAGGTCATGGACCGCGGTCTTCCCTGTCAAAAATAAATGCTGTCTGCGTTGCCGGATGATCTCATAGACCACTGCCATAGAGACACGCACATGCCCAAACCCACCCATAGCAAGCAACGACTCATCAGGGATAAACCGGGATACCGCCTCCGAGACAGACATCTGTTTCTCGAACAGGCCACGTGGTTTGTTCTGAACCACCCACTGTCGGTTCTCATCAGGATCATGCCAGCCAATAAGCCTTCCAGTACCCTTCTGAATTTTCTCATCACAAGACATAAGAACCATTCCTTTTCACATCCATCAATCCTATTGAGATAAACGCTGGAAAACCACCCAGTATCCACATCGAGTATCCCTACAAAAAATCTTCGACGAATCAGAAGCGTAAATTTAAAGACTTGCGACCTATGCTGGGTACGAGGATACCTATGGATTTCCAACTTACCGAACAACAACAATTATTCAAAAAAACAGTCAGAGAGTTTGCTGAAAAAGAAATCAAACCACTTGCTCCAAAAATCGACAAAGAAGAATATTTTCCCTGGGAATTATACAAAAAAATGGGAAAAATGGGACTAATGAGCATGACGGTCCCAAAGAAGTATGGTGGAGCAGGCATCGATAAAATCTGCTACATGATCGCCCTTGAGGAAATCTCCCGGGTCTGCGGGTCCACTGGTATCACTGTCGAAGCGCATAATTCACTCGGCGTTGGTCATATCTATGAAAAAGGAACCGAGGAACAACGAAAGAAATACCTCCCCAAGCTGCTCCATGGAGAAGCAATCGCGGCCTGGGCGCTCACCGAACCAAACGCTGGCTCCGATGCCGCCTCATTACAGACCACTGCAGTTCTTGAAGGAGACGAATGGGTGCTGAATGGGACAAAACAGTTCATCACCAGCGGGGATATCGCAATCGTGACCACGGTTATGGCTAAAACCGATAAGACCCTTGGGGCAAAAGGCATCAGCGCGTTCATCGTAGAGAAAGACACACCAGGTTTTACTGTGGGTGTCCTGGAAGATAAACTCGGATTACGAGGAAGCCGGACCGCAGAACTCATCCTTGAGGATTGCCGGATCCCAAAAGACCATTTGCTCGGTGAAAAAGACCTCGGTTTTGTTGGTGCCATGAACATCCTGGACAGGGGGAGAACCGCGATCGGGGCCATGGCGGTCGGGATAGCCCAAGGCGCCCTTGATGAAAGTCTCTCCTATGCAAAACAACGGGAACAGTTCGGTAAACCAATCGGGAAAAATCAGGCGATCCAATGGATGATCGCAGATATGGCAACCGCGATCGATGCTGCACGATTACTCGTGTTGCGAGCAGCATTTCTAGAGGAAAAAGGGATTCCCTTCAGCATCGAGGCATCCATGGCAAAACTGTTCGCCTCAGATATCGCGATGAAAGCAACCAGGGATGCGATTCAGATTCATGGGGGTCATGGGTACATGCGTGATTTACCCTTGGAGCGGTTCTATAGAGATGTCAAACTGACTCAGATTGGTGAGGGAACCTCCGAGGTTCAACGCATGGTCATCGCCAAACGTCTTGGACTCTAATCAATCGTCAAGGGGGTTGAAAATAAGATGAAAACAGAAGAGACGAAATGTGACACCGTGTTTAAAAAAGATAGATATGAGGAGCTCTATAAATCATTCTCCTGGAAAGTACCAACGTATTATAATTTCGGTTTCGATGTCGTCGACCAATGGGCAGAGGATCGCACAAAGCTTGCGTTGATCTCCATTGATCGAACCGGGGAAAAACCACGGTATCATACATTTTACGATCTGAAAGTTCAATCGAACCAGTTCGCAAACGTTGTTAGGAAACTCGGGGTAAAAAAAGGAGAACGGGTGTTAGTCATCCTGCAAAGCATCCCTGAATGGTATATCGCATTAATCGGGATGTTCAAGCTTGGGGTTGTTCCCATGCCAGGGACCGTACTTCTCACATCAAAAGACATTGAATATCGGGTGAACCGCTCTGAAGCAACCATGATTCTTACTGATCTTGATCACGCGGATCGAGTCGAAGCTGTCAAAAAGAACTGCCCGACATTGAAACATATCATGCTCGTCGATGGGAAGCGCGATGGATGGCTTAACTACACAGAGGAGATGAAGGATTCATCCAGGGACCTTTCTCAAAAAGAAATCGGTAAAACCCGAGCGGACGAGCCGCTCCTTATCTACTTCACCTCAGGAACCACGGGTCATCCAAAGATGGTGCTCCACACTCACAGTTATGCCTTAGGTCATGAGGTCACAGCGAAATTCGCCCAGGCGCTCACAAAATGCGACCTGCACTGGACCGTCTCTGAGACCGGATGGGCAAAAGCAGCCTGGGGAAAACTCTTTGGTCAGATGATCGTCGGAGCCGCCATCATCCAATGGGAGACACCTGGTCGCTTCGACGCGGACGGGCTTCTTCGTGCCATGGAGAAATACGGAGTGACGACCTTTTGTGCACCACCAACGGTGTACCGGATGCTTATCCAGATGGATCTCTCATTGTACAAGCTGAAACTCCGCCACTGCATGAGCGCAGGTGAACCACTGAACCCAGAGGTCATCCGAGTCTGGAAGGATGCCTACGGCCTGGAGATCTATGATTTCTTCGGACAGACCGAGACGGTATGCGTACTATCTAACTTTCCGTTCATGCCGATAAAGTATGGCTCGGTCGGAAAACCAACACCAGGCCATGACGTGCGTATCGTGGATGATAACGCAAAAGAACTCAAAACAAATGAAATCGGCAACATCGCTTTATATATCGGTGATGTTCGACCACCTGGGCTTTTCAAAGAATACTGGAAAGACCCAGACATCATGAAACGATCATTCAAAGACAATTATTATTTCACTGGTGATCTCGGTTATAAGGACCCGGAGGGGTATTTCTGGTTCGTCGGTCGGGATGACGATATCATTAAATCCTCAGGGTACAGAATCGGGCCCTTCGAGGTCGAATCAGCACTCATCGAACATGACTCGGTCGCAGAATGCGCAGTTGTTGGGGCTCCAGATCCAGAAGGGACCCGAGGAATCGTCGTCAAAGCCTATGTGGTTCTTGCCAAGGGATTCAAACCATCAGAGGCTCTCACAAAAGAGCTGCAGGAGCATGTGAAAAAAGTCACAGCGCCCTATAAATATCCCCGTATCATTGAATACATGGATGAGCTACCAAAGACGATCTCCGGGAAAATACTCAGACGAGAGCTTCGGAAAAAATAAAGAAATTCCCCTTTTTTTTTATTTTTCTTGTTTCCTGAAAAGGTTTTTCAAAGACAGGTACACGTAACGCAGGATCAATGGTGTACGGTATTTCCGCAGACTGATCTGACCACCGGTCACCCCGATGATTAAGCGTGCGAATTTTTTATCACGCATCATCAATCGAACGATTTTCTCAGAATCCTTCCCCCATTGATTGTTAAACCTACCGAGGGCTTTGAGATCTTTGCCGAAATCATCATTCCATAATTTCTGATATCGTGCTAAGAACCGATAACTCAGGTCATGGGATTTGAGACCATCACTGATGACCTTTGCTGCAAGCTGCCCGGAAACCATCGCATAGTAGATTCCTTCCCCTGTGATCGGATTAATAAACCCTGCAGCATCCCCGCAGAGGACGACTCGATCTCGATAGGTGTTCTCCAACGGGAAGATGGGCAGGGTCGCTCCTTTCAGGTTTTCAACAGGAAAATCCATGGGGAGTAATTTCTTCTCTTTCAGTGTCGTGATGAACTTCTCATATGTCTCTTTTAATGGTATTCGTTGTTTTTCCTTTGAGATGGCAGATTGGAACTCACCAATGCCGATGTTTATGGTGTTTTTCTTGGGGAACACCCAGGCGTACCCAGCAATCCCATGTGCTTTGATGAAAAGATAAATCAAGCGTTTCTTTGTGAAAAACGTTGTCAGCTGCTTGGGTGTCATCGGTTGCTCCTGGACGAGAGATACACAGAGGACCGCTAGTTTCTTTGCTAGATTGGTTTTCTCAGCGACCACACTATGCATCCCGTCACATCCGATCACCATCTGTGTCTCAAGGGTCTGTCCATCTTCGAGCATCACCGAGACTTTGTCTTTTTGAACAATCACATCGATGACTGATTTCCCACCTTGGAAACTCGCTCCAGCTTCTTGCGCAAGAGACAACAATTGATGGTCGAAGTCTTTTCGAAGCACCATTTCAAGGAATGGTTTTTCTCTGACGAGGTCACATCGGTACCGCAGGGAGGATGAAAACATGGTCGTCCCATAGGAGACAGAATCAAGGAATGGTTCGATATAGGGGAATCGTTTCTGCACACGAGTCGGTAGTCCACCACCGCAGGGTTTATCCCGAGGGAATGTCTCCTTGTCAAGAATAAGGACACTGTTTCCTTTTTCTGCAAGATTTTTTGCAGCAGTAGAACCTGCAGGTCCGGCACCGACGACGATCACATCATAATTCATGGCATAACCAACGTAGTCTGTTTACATCCGGAAGACACCAGGCTTCCAGTCAAGGATCGCGGAGTTCAGTGATGCAGAGATCCCCAGGCCTAGGACTAATCGGGTGTCCACTGGGTCGATGATCCCATCGTCCCAGATACGGGCTGTGCTATAATAGGGGTTTCCCTCAGCCTCGTATTTCTTCAGGATCGGGTCGGTCAGGTCTTTTTCTTCTTTCTTCGTCATCTCAATGCCTTTTCTCCAGAGCTGGTCTCGTTTGACGGTGAGCAGCACGGTTGCTGCCTGTTGACCACCCATGACGGAGATACGCGCGTTTGGCCACATCCAGAGCTGACGGGGGCCATAGGCTCTTCCGCACATCCCGTAGTTTCCCGCACCAAACGACCCACCAATGATAACAGTGAATTTTGGCACCTGAGCGCAGGTGACCGCGGTGACCATTTTAGCACCATCCTTAGCAATCCCTCCGGATTCGTATTTTTTTCCCACCATGAACCCCGTGATGTTCTGGAGGAACACGAGAGGGATCTTCCGCTGGCAGCACAGCTCAATGAAATGGGATCCTTTCAAAGCGGATTCTGAGAACAGCACGCCATTGTTTGCAAGGACTCCGACAGGATAGCCCATGATGCGGGCGAACCCACAGACCAGGGTAGTACCATATAAGGCTTTGAACTCATGGAATCGGGAGCCGTCGACGATACGAGCGATGATCTCTCTGACTTCGAAGGGTTTGCGAGGATCCTTTGATAAAATCCCGTAGATCTCTTTGATGTCGTAGGCAGGTTCCTCAGGTTTTTTTATGTCAAGATATGTTTTCTCTGGGCGGTTCAGATTTTCGATGATGTTTCGGCAGATCCGTATCGCATCAGGATCATCTAAGGCATAATGATCAGCTACTCCGCTTTCCCGACAATGCACATCCGCACCACCGAGCTCTTCAGCGGTGACCTCCTCCCCAGTCGCGGCTTTCACCAGTGGCGGGCCACCAAGAAAAATCGTCCCGGTTCCTTTCACGATGATGGTTTCATCGGACATCGCAGGGACATACGCACCTCCAGCGGTGCAGGAGCCCATCACTGCTGCGATCTGAGGGATCTGAAGGGAGGACATCTTTGCTTGGTTGTAGAAGATCCGCCCGAAATGCTCTCGGTCAGGGAAGACCTCGTCTTGCATGGGGAGGAACGCACCGCCAGAGTCGACCAGGTAGATGCAGGGGAGGTTGTTCTCCATAGCGATCTCTTGGGCACGAAGGTGTTTTTTCACTGTGATCGGGTAATAGGTGCCGCCGGTGACGGTCGCGTCATTGGCGACGATGAGGACTTCTCGTCCATGGATGATGCCGATACCGGTGACGATCCCGGCAGCGGGCGCCTTGTTTTCATACATGTCAAAGGCCGCCAGGGTGTTGAACTCAATGAAGGGCGTCTCAGGATCTAGTAATGCATCTATGCGTTCTCTTGCAAGCATTTTATTGCGGGATTTATGCAGTTTAACTGCCTCGTCACCACCGCCTTTCATGGCGCGGGTGATCTTTTCCTTCATATCCTTTGCAAGGATCTCATAGTGAGCATAGTTCTCCTTATACTCCTTACTTGAGGTGTTAATGGCGCTTTCGATGGTTTCCATTTTTATTCCTCCTCTTTTTGGATCTCAGCGGTGAGCTGACCAATCTCGATTTGATCTTTTTCTTTGAAATATGTTTTTTTGACGACCCCGTCGTAGGGGGCTCGGATGAGGTACTCCATCTTCATGGCTTCGATGATGAGAATCACATCATCTTTTTTTACGTTGGAGCCATCCTTTACTTTACAGCTGACCACGGTCCCGGAGATGGGCGAATGCAGGTCTCCTTCCCGTTTCTCTGTTTTTTTCCGTCCGGTCAGCTCGATGCGTTTGACTTTGAAGATACTACCGTCGATGAAGACGAACTTGTCCTCATCGCCCTGGGTGATGATGCTTTTGATGATGCGATCCCCCAGCTGTATGGACAGATGCCCGGGTTTGATCTCTGTGGCGATCACCGTGTATTCATTATTGTCATAGGTGATGAAGAACTGGTTGTCCCGACGTTCCACAGTGACATTGTAGATATTAGTATTATACTCGTAATTGATGAACATGGTTAGACCCCCATCCTCCATCGTCCCACATGTTGCCACGGGCTGTGAGGATCTGCTTCTTTGTATCGGACTATCTCCTGTCGCTGGGTGTGTAACGAATCATAGATCGCAAGCGCTATTAAGGCATCAAGGGGGAGTCCTTCCTTTGTCACGAGCCAGTCATGGAAATAATCATTGATGAAATGAGTGGTGATGTTTCCTTTTCGGAACTCAGGATGGTCCAGGACTTTTTTAAGGAATGAGATGTTGGTTGTCACCCCAAGGATGACGTAATGGGACAACGCCCAGATCATCTTATTGATGCTTTCCTCCCGGTTCTCGGCGTTGACCGTGAGTTTCGCCAGCATCGGATCATAATAGGGGCTGACATGGAAGTTGGTCTCCACACCGGTGTCGTTCCTGATGTTTGGTCCGTTCGGGAGATCGACTTTTTCCAATGTTCCAATACTGGGGAGGAACCCATTGGAGGGATCCTCTGCATAGATACGACATTCCAGAGCATGACCCCGCTGGGTGATATCTTTTTGTTTCAGTGACAGTTCCATGCCGCTGGCGATGCGAAGCTGCCATTTCACCAGGTCGATACCCGTGGTCGCCTCAGTGATGGGATGCTCGACTTGTAACCGGGTGTTCATCTCCATGAAATAGAAGTTTTGGT
>DAJP01000125.1:8470-8957 GCA_002496355.1 Euryarchaeota archaeon UBA346
GTCTCCCGTAATGTTGGCGTCATCACCGGTGAAGGAGTCTCCTCAATGATCTTTTGATGTCGTCGCTGGATGGAACATTCACGTTCGAAGAGATGAATGACATGACCATGCTGGTCAGCAAGGATCTGAAACTCGATGTGACGTGGTTTATCGATATACTGCTCCAGGAAGACGGAATCATTACCAAAAGCGGATTTCGCCTCTCGTTTCGCACTTTCAATGGATTGTTCCAGCTCGGACTCTTTATGAACAATCCGCATTCCTTTTCCTCCGCCGCCCGCGGTCGCCTTCACTAGCAGGGGGAATCCTATTTTTTTCCCTTCTTTTATGAGTGTTGGAAGGTCTTGCTGAAAACCATTGTAGCCGGGGATGACAGGGACCTCTGCATGGGCGATGGTTTTTTTCGCTTCAATCTTATCACCCATCAGTCGTATCACCTCTGGTGTTGGTCCTATGAATGTTATACCTGAATCGACGCAGGCTTTTG
>DAJP01000020.1:0-3433 GCA_002496355.1 Euryarchaeota archaeon UBA346
CTTTCTGCATCATGGGTATCCTTGACTTTGGCTCTGACATTGTAGGTTCCTTTTTCACTCCAGGAATGTGGTAGCGTTAACGGTTGGCTTGATGGGTAGGGACCGACCCAGGTATTCGTCTGACCGTCACCCCATTCAATCGTGTAATAGAGTTGATCCCCATCAGGGTCACTACCGATAAAGGTGTAATCATATGAGTTACCGACTCCTCCATTTGTTTGACCAGTGATCTGTGGCGCTACTGGAGGATCATTGACAAGGATTTCAAGAACAGGGATAAAACTGCTTTCTTTGGTTGTCAACCGTATGATCGGAATATAAGGATCTGACCAATACGTGTCATCAGAAATTTTCCAACCATAATTCTGGACAGTGTTATTTAAAAATGCTACTACATCGCTTTTCACATCCCAAGAGATCCACTGTCCTGGCGCATCTGGTACTGGTGAAACAGCTGAAGAGATTGTTGAAAAAGATGGACGTGTATACCAAGTGACGCTTTCCTCCTTCCAATCATCTAATATTTTATACACATACAAGGGTCTTCCTGAGGGATCATTATCTGCATTGGCGCGATAATAACATTTTAACGTAGCAGAAATAATAATGGCATCCCCTGGGATTGATGAGAGATCGAATCTTACTAACGCTTGCCAAGCACCAGAGACGCCTCCATCATTCCTCACATTCATATCTGGCCCAGAGCCTTCGTTATTATCTGGAAAATTCTGACGGATATGCGCATCATCTGTTGGGTTCAATGAATACATTCCACGAGAATGATTCATCAGTTTGGTGGTATTTTCAATGTTCACATTCGACTCTATTGCTACACTCGTACCGATGAATAACGATACTACAGCAATAGCAGCACAACAGCGTAAAATTCTCCTACTTTTTTGTGTAATTCCGTTCTTCATAATATTCCTCCCCTGTGAAAAACAGGTTCCGAAAAGTTATTGCACCCATCCTTATTAAATCTATCGAAAAAATAAAATTAGTGACAAATGTTACATAAATCATGTTAAAGTATTAATAATTTGGATATTGTTTAAATTTGGATATTGTTTAGCTGGAAAAAAAGGAGATGCGACTTTTCATCCGCGGGTCTTACGCTATTGCTTCAGACCACGCAGTATTCCCAGTCGCAACTATAAGTAGGTTCCTGGAGAACAAGTTACAGGAGTATTTTCAGTTTATTGATGTTATAAGTAAAACTCATGGTAATACTCAAAGAAGAAGAGCGGACCTGTCGGGATTTGAACCCGAGTCAGAGGCTCCGGAGGCCTCTGTGATATCCAAGCTACACTACAGGCCCATGAACAAAGCGGCTAATCCGCAGAAGAATTAATAGGTTTTGCTTCTGCTTGATATATCTACCGCTCACCCGGAAACGTTCAGAGTGAAAAAAAAACTTTTGAAGAAACAACTGGTTATGCTTTTGGTTTTTCTTCGTCTTGTTTCTTTGTTTTAAACTCGGTGTACCCGCATTTCCCGCAGCTCGCCCGATCCTTATGATCCGCAAGGAACACGCCATCTCCACATTTCGGGCAGTTTTTTCGCTGCCGGACAATCTTATCGCCTTCGACTTTAAACACTTCTCTTTTTTCCATTCTTTATTCCTTCTTCGGGGCTTTTTCCTTTGGTGCTTCCTTCTTGGCTTCGCCTTCTTTTCCTGCTTCTTTCTTTGCTTTCTTCTTCGTACCTAACCCATTTCGCTTCAGAATAGGGTCTGCCTCACCTTTCTTCGCATCTTCTATTGATGGGTAAATCTTTGCATACCCGGTGGTCTTACGAGAGCCAAACGAGGACTGCATATTGTCCACCATGATGACTTCTTTCTTGACGTTCAACTTCTCAGCAAGCTCGCTGCGGACCAGTTCACGCTTGGGTGTACCTTCACCCTCATGAAGAATCACAAAGCGTACTTCAGTTCTCCCAAGCAGAAGGTTATCGGTTTTTGATTGAATCTCAATTTCCATAGGACATCACATTCTATCTAATACTTCTTTCACTTTTTGTTTGTGGGCCTCGGTTGCTTTGACGACCACGACCCCCCTATTCGGCAATCCATATATTACTGTTACGCCTCGAGGAGCAAGGTAGATTGCGGCGAGTGAAGCGAGATCTTCCTCACCGTCGACCTCGATACAGACCGGCTGGTCCTGGAGGTTCTGATACACCGTCTGGATCGCATTCCAGAGTTCATCGGTGATGGTTCCCGGGGGATTTTTTATCTTCAGATGGGTCCGTCCGTACCCCTGGATTATTGTCTTCATCTCCCCCGGATATGCTTTACGTTCCAGGATGAAATCCACGATACAAAGCAGAGGGGTAAATCCGTGTTTTAAAACAGTATAGGTGACCATGTCCCCGACAGTGACGATGGAGTGTTCTTTTTTGAGAAGTCTGATGAGCTCTGGTTCGTCAACCAGTTCTCCGATATGCCCTTTCAGGGTCTCTTTGAGATCATCGGGGAGCACATGCATCCTTAACTAACCTTCAAAGCATATTTCCCGGGTTTGGTGATGTTCATTTTCTTGGCAACCTGGGAATGCTCAGGGTCACGAACAATCACATACCCGCGCCATCGACTCACGGTTTGGTCTGAACAATTCGGACAGCGGTCTTTCTCGGTAATCAAATGACAGGTTTTGCAAGCGTTGAGGTTCTTCATTTCTTCTCACCTTTGTCCTGTTGTTTTTCCTCTCTTTTTTCCTTGCGGTCGTCTCGTCGTTTCTCACCGCGTTTGTCGTCCTTTGGTTCAGCGAGCCATTCATGTGTCCCAAGGGCGGGTTGTCGCATGGTAAGTCCGATTTTGCTTTCTCGAGCCGATAACTCGTTTAAACTGACAGCCACGATACGTGCACGGAGTGGATCACCGACTTTCAGGATCCGTTTTGTTTCTTTTCCCTGGATCCGTCCGCTCTCCGCGTCAACATCCACGTAATCATTCATAATTTGACTCATATGCAATAGGGCATCAAGTGGACCGATATGACAGAACGCCCCAAACTCGACGATCTCGCAGACGATCCCATCAACAAGTTCCTGTAAGAGCGGGTTAAAGGTAAGGGCTTCAAATTCTACCTTCTGATACATTCCACCATCACCATGAATCACGATACCATCTCCCAAGGGTGTGATGTTATCGACAACGACGATTAACCCATGGTTTCGCCGGATGGTCCCTTCAAATGTTTTCTGGACGATATCGTTGACTGCTTCATTCAAATCCTCCCCAAAACGTTCAGGAGGAACACGAACCGTATCATGTATTTTTGCTAAGGCGTACATTCTCTCACGTTTTAATCCTGAATTAAAGTTCGAACTGGAATAGACTTATCCCTTAAATTCTTTTTGAGTGGCAGAAGAAGACAAATAATAGGGTGAAATCTCCCCATAAGACCAATGAAAAACAGTGTTATTTTTT
>DAJP01000020.1:3693-9121 GCA_002496355.1 Euryarchaeota archaeon UBA346
TTAAGGAGAAGATTTATAATCTGTAGAGTGAAATTTACAAAAACATTATAGATCGAGGGATTTTTTACAATAAATTACGTTTATATAGGAGAAAAGTGTTTAGAAAATAAACAATGGGGGAAAGCAATGGTTAAAAATCCTCTCAGAAAGAAATGTTTGGTGGTTGGAATTATCCTTTTGTTCGTAAGTGTCTTTTTTGCATCAAGTATCAATTCCACTGTTGTCATTGCATCTAATGACAACGATCAGGTTCAAAACTCAGGTTTTTCAGGTTCCATGGTTATTAACAAATCTGTCTGTTATCTCTTCTCTCTAGGAAAAAAGTCGGATTCCATTGTTTGGAACAATTATGGGTATAGCTATAATTCTAACGCTCTCGCCTCACAGTTGGATTCTGAATATCCGCTCAATTGTCAAGTGGCTGATGATTTTTTGTTGGAGAATGATTGTCAAGTGACTGGCGTGCATTGGTGGGGTGTATTTTTTGGTGGTGATGGACCATGGCCAAATCCTTGTGATTTTAACATCATCTTCTACGCAGATGATGGGACAGGGAACATGCCCACAGGAGCAGGCATGGAGGACCCAACCTCGACTGCACTAGCAGTGTATTTCATACCTCAAGTGAATGGGACTCTCGTTGGTTCTTCTAATAGTTGGTTCGAATATGATGTTGTCTTACCTTCAGGGTTCACTGCTATGGCAAATACCAAGTATTGGATTGCAATACAAGCGGTATTTCCTATCTTTCCACAATGGGGGTGGGGGACAAATGGTCCTAATCCTGATCAGCTCCATGAGCCTGTGCAAGGATTCCCCGTATTAGGTGTCCCTTATTGGACCATTGAGGGCTATGGTGACATGGCGTTCTATCTTTTTGGATATCATGTACCGCAGAAGGCTGATTTGGATTGTAGGGGGTCACTTGCCTGGTCTGATGTTAAACCAGGTGAAACAATCACTGGAAACTTCCAGATTATGAACGTCGGAGAGCCAGACTCGCTGCTGAACTGGACCATAACCTCGTTTCCTGACTGGGGCACCTGGACGTTCTCTCCCTCTTCGGGCATGAATCTTATTCCTCAAAATGGACCGGTAACGGTGAATGTCAGTGTCATCGCCCCCGACATTAAAACCAACGCATTCCAAGGTCAAGTCATTATCGTCAACTCAGACAATGCCAGTGACTTCTATAAAATCCCTGTCAGCCTCATGACACCGCTCAACACAGGTATTATGCATGACGGATTTATGGCAAGGCTATTGATAAGGTTCTCATATGTCTTTTCTGCCCTCAGACAATTCCTCCAATATGTTACATTATAGAAAAATTAAGATGTAACGAAAAACAAAAGAAGAAAATAAAAATAGTAAAATCCTGAAGGATGCAATCATGTCAAAGCAACAAAAAATAGCATTCATCGTCTTATGCCTCGTCTTCCTGCTCAATGTCAACGCTGCATATACCATCACCCCTATGGAACAATCCACTGCTGAACTCCCACCTAGCGACGACACCTATATTAGTAGCAACTCGCCGAACCAGATCTTCGGTTTTTCCTCACGAGTTGGGTTGCGGAATGGAAGCGATATTAATTACGACATCCGTACCCTTATACAATTCAACCTTTCAGATATCCCAATTGGCACTCATATCCACTATGCTCATATCTATCTTTACTTCTACTTCTACAACCCTGATTACGGTAGTCCTGCTGGCAGACCTTATACCGTCTACCGTCTCACCGAACCCTGGAACGAAGAGACCGTCTGCTGGAACAACCAGCCTAACAGTACTGCAGACGCCACGGACTACACCTACTGTCCGAACGAAACCGGCCAGTGGATTGATTGGAATGTCACCAGCGACGTCCAAGCTTTTCTCAATGGGACCTTTGAAAACTATGGGTGGATCATTGCCGATGAGACCTCTGGGACGGGCGAGCTCCCTTACGCTGTTTTCCTTTCCAAAGAAGATGAAATCAACCACCCGTACCTCCTTGTTGACGTCGACATCAATTTTCCCCCCTTACCAGCCAGCAATCCCTACCCGGAAGACGGCCACCTGGATCTCCCAGGTAACACTGATATCTCCTGGGTCGGCAACGATCCTAATGTCGGGGAAAACCTCACCTTCGACGTCTACTTCGGTAATACATCTCCACCACCACTGTTGAGTAATAACCAATCCGCAACTACCTACGACCTTCCAAGGCTACATTCCTACTGCTATTACTACTGGAGGATTGACACCTGGGATAGTCATGGTGAATTCGCAGAAGGATTCCAGTGGCATTTCAGAACCAATCCAAACAAAGCTCCTAGTATACCAGAATACCCAAGTCCACCCTTGGGAGCCGCCAACGTCAACCTGACCCCCATCCTCGCTTGGTCAGCTTGTACAGATGGGGATGGAGACCCTGTTCTTTATGATGTCTATCTCGGTACGACGACACCTCCACCACTCGTCAGTATTAATCAAACCTCGACGACCTTCTGCTCGGCGCCACTCTCATGCGCAACCAAGTACTATTGGAGAATCATTGCTCATGATGATTATGGTGGTTACACGAAAGGATCCCTCTGGTTTTTTACTACCATTGTGAACCACTTCCCAGATGTCCCCGTGATTAGTGGTCCGACCCAAGGCGAAATAGAGATACTGTATAACTATACCGCTGTTGCCACCGATTCTGAGAACCAAAGTCTCTCATACGAAGTTGACTGGGGAGACGGCATTGTCGACCCGTGGTATGGCCCGATCCCTTCTGGTACTGTAATGAATTGTTCGCATGAATGGCTGCTGCAAGGTTCGTTTACGATTAAAGTCCGCGCCAAGGATACTGCGGGTGCTATCAGTGACTGGGGTTATCTGACCGTAACGATGCCTTTTTCTTATGAACCACCGCATTTCCGTTTAATCAAGTGGTTGTTGGAACGATTCCCCGATGCATTCCCGATACTCCGATCGCTCCTGGATTTCAACTGACCGTCAATCGTTGTCGTACCGGTAAACTAGGGTTCAAATCCATTCCCCGGCAGTTTTTTATTTTTTTATCAATTAAATAATAAATAGAAAAACTATAATGATTAGCATTCCTAAATCATTTTGCAACTTCCAAAATGAGCGATAAAAACAAAATAATAAAATTGTAATCTAAGGAATAAATCATACCAAATCTTTATAAAATACTCGCTATTCCCCTTCTTGTAACACAACGTTACAAAACTACTCCAAGAGAAGAAGAATGATTAGGAGAAAGAATCATGGTAGAGTTCAAAGTCGTTGTCAACGATGTACAAACAGGTAAATCATACAACATCCCGGTGAGCGGCCATCATGCCAACTCGTTGATCGGGAAGAAAATCAACGATGAAGTCGATGGGATATTCGTCTCACTCCCGGGCTATAAACTTCAGATCACTGGTGGGACTGATAAAGATGGGTTCCCCATGAGACATGATATCCCTGGTTCCACCCGCAGACGTCTGCTCCTCAGCAGAGGCCTTGGGTTCAAACCAACGGAGCGGGGGAAACGGAAGAAGAAATCGGTCCGTGGGAATACGATTAACCAAGACATTGTCCAAGTGAATATGAAGGTCATGAAGCCTGGTGCTAAACCAATCGATGAGATCATCAAAGGGGAAGGGAAAACAGAAGGAAAGGAAGCACCGGCGGCTAAGGAGAAGAAAGAGGAGCAATAATGAGTTTTCCGAAACCTCCTGAGGTCAATATCGGAATGATTGGGCATGTTGACCATGGGAAAACAACGCTGACTCAGCGGTTGACGGGGAAGTGGACAGATGAGCATTCTGAGGAGTTGAAAAGAGGTATCTCGATTCGCCTTGGGTATGCGGATGCTGCGTTTTATAAATGTTCAACCTGTGATGATCCTGCGTGTTATTCGACGCAGAAGATTTGTCCGAACTGCAAAGGCAAGACCGAACTGCTCAGGGTTGTTTCTTTTGTTGATGCACCTGGTCATGAGACGCTGATGGCAACTATGCTTTCTGGTGCGGCCATCATGGATGGAGCCGTGCTGGTGATTGCAGCAAATGAGGTCTGTCCTCAACCACAGACGCGGGAACATCTGATGGCATTAGAAATCATAGGTGCAAAACGGATTATTATTGTTCAGAATAAAATTGATCTTGTTTCTGAGGAAGATGCTGTTATTAATTATGAACAGATTGTGAAGTTTGTGAAAGGAACCTGCGCAGAAGGGGCACCGATCATCCCTGTCAGCGCTCATCATGACATCAACATCGATGTGCTGATTAAGACCATGGAGGAGCATATCCCGACCCCGAAGAGAGATATGGAAAAACCTCCGCTGATGTATGTCGCACGAAGTTTCGACGTGAATAAACCTGGGACAAAACTCAGTGAATTGAAAGGTGGTGTCGTTGGAGGGTCACTGTTGCAGGGGACACTGAAGAAAGGAGAGAAAATCGAGATTGCCCCGGGGAGAAAGCATGAGGTTGAAGGAAAAACTGTCCTTGAACAAATCTTTACGACTGCCAATTCACTTATTACTGGTGGCACGATGACCGATCTCGCGTTACCTGGTGGGTTGATCGCGATTGGGACTGAGCTGGATCCTACGATGGTGAAATCAGATTCCCTGGCAGGGAAAATCGTTGGACGACCGGGTCAGCTTCCACCGGTGCTTGATACGATTGATTTATCCATGTGTTTATTGAAACGTGCAGTAGGAACCGTTGATGAGAAAAACGTTGAACCGTTGAAAACAAATGAACCCTTGATGCTGACGGTTGGGACCGCGACCACGGTTGGTATCATCAATGAGCTTCGTCCGAACTGGATCCGGGTGAAACTGAAACTACCGGTCTGCGCAGACCAAGGACAGCGGATCGCGGTGAGCAGGCGCATTGAAGGCAAATGGCATCTGATAGGGTACGGGGAGATAAAATCCACAAAATAGTGATTCTGGATACGAGTGCGATTCTTTCATTTTTTGAATTCTCTGTTGATTGGGAAAAAGAGCTTTTTCGATTACTTGATGGATATAAAATTGTTATCCCTAGTATGGTACTACATGAACTGACTGTTCTTTCTCAGCAGACCGCTAGTCAAAGAAAACAGAAAGCTGCAGCGTCATTGAAATTTGCGAAGCGGTATGATACAATTGAAACATTAGCAGGTAACGCAGATGATGCCGTTATTGAGGCAGCGAAGAAAATGAATGGGGTGGTTGTCACAAACGATACGGAATTACGAAAACGATTGAACCTTGATTCAATACCTGTTATTTTTTTACGTGGAAAGAAAAGATTTGCCTTAGAAGAATGATGGTGTTCTACCAAGAAAGTTTTTTATAAACAATCCCTATTCTGCATCCTGTCACGTCGGGGTGGCTCAGCTTGGCCAGAGCGCCTGACTCATAAGCACAGCTCAAAGGTTCGT
>DAJP01000030.1:0-3162 GCA_002496355.1 Euryarchaeota archaeon UBA346
CTATGGATGACGGAATTAAAGCAATCATTATCATCATCGCAGTCTTTTTTATATCCCTCTTTTTTTTCGTTATTTTAATAGAAGAGCTTTATGTTGTTTTTCTCTTGATATCTATTGTTCTTGTCTTTCTATTAGGATATACAATTCTGCTCGTCATCACAACAAACATGGATAAACACAGAATAAAGAAAGATTGGGAAAAAGTAGAGGAAATGAAAAAAATAAAACCACCATCCTTGCAGTAAAACATACCTTTTCGCATTCTCTTGCCGGTTCATTGTTTCAAGAACTACCCTGGTATTAGGGCATCTAAACAAAGAGAACCATGTAGACTGCTACGATCCTTATAATTTTAAAAGATTTAATCCAACATCTTCATGGTATTCTCTGGTGACTTGGTCATCAATGATGTCAATGATTCCTTCAAACGTCGCACTAATCACTGCACTTGTCAAATGACCACCCATTGTTTTATGCTCAACGTTACCAATGGTAATATGCAGATGAAGGTACACCTCACCATTCATCGTTGTAATATTCCCAAGCAATGAGGTGATCTCATGATCTCCGGTGAATTCCTTGGACTGATATTTTTTCGTTTTCGTATTCATGAGGCCGACAGTGACCTTCTCAGTTGCTCCTAGTCCATAGATCGATCCAAGCTTAATGTCAAGTTTTTTGCAAATCGTTTTAAGACTATCGACTAGTTCTTCACCTTTGTCTATGCGTACGATAACTCTATTGCCACATTGTTTGTAATCCATAAAGGACGCAGCAACAATCCTCCCTATTTAAAGATTTATAAGAACCGTCCTATGCCTATTTTTTGGAGAAAGAAAATAGAGGTTTTGCTGTTGTTTATTTTGATTAAAACGATAAATACACTGATGATAATGGGTAAATTTTTAAACGACGATATGTTATCCTCTACAGAGCGAGGAGACGTAGGTACTAATGAAGGTTAACATCATGTATGAGTTTGATTTCGAGGATATTTTTGAAGAATAAAAAAATCTACTAAAAAAGGAGGGAAAGGCAGAAGTGAAGAAATATATCCTGGTGAACATATGTGCTTTATTGGTGGGTATCGGTATCCTCATTCTGTTTCAAAATGATTCCAACGTACTGTATGCCTCTGTGAAATTCATCGGATTGTGTCTCACATTGGTGAGCGCGTTTCTCATCATTTGTTATTTCTTTGGTATTACATTGAACAAATTAGAATAATAGGTATATCATCCCTTCGTCATTGTAGTATTTATCCCGTTATTTATAAATTACAAGAAGGCTTTAAGGGATAGGTATTTATAGCGGGTCATCATATATTTTTCTTGGGAGTCTGGCTATTTTTTCGTAAAGAAGAAATTCTTTACCTCCCAGACTTAACCAGACTCCCATTCGTTTATAATAAACCAGGTAAAAAGGAGATATTTTGATTAAAAAATATCACAAGTGAGTTGAGATTGAGGACGGGTTCGATTACATATGTGTTTTGAACCATTGACAGTTCATGCAGCTGCCATTCATGATGCCTGGGTTCCCAGGTTTCATCCTATTGGTAATCCAACATTCTTTTTCGATACCTAGTTGATAGACGAGACAATGAGTTTTTGTTTCGTTCAGACACTCATGGAATTCCCAGCAATGTGCCGCTTTTCCCTTCTTGGTTCTTTCTGTCATATACACTTTTTTGAATCATGTGGTTTCTTAAGAGGGTTTCTAAACAGTGTTTCTTTAAAAAAGGATTTGCTTTAATAAAAAAAAAAATGGGGGGTGGTTAATACCCTAAGAGATGCTGCAGAAGTGGGAACAGGTTCGGGTATTTTTCCCAGAGGTGCTGTAGGAAGATGCTAAACGAGAACCGATATTCCACGGGCATCACGATGGAAAGAGTACCCCAGTCGCTTTCTGAATCCATGATATCCTTTGCTTTCACTTTCACAGAATAGGTTCCCTCCGTGGTCCAGGTGTGCGTAATATGGATCTCTGTGCCAGAAACGTAAGGACCAAGCCAGTCAGTCGTAGTGTTGTCTCCCCAATCAATGAAATAATAGATGTTTTGGTCTTGGGCATCAGAAGTGACCATGTTGAACAAATATGGTTTGCCTGGTTTTCCTTCCGCAGGACCAGTGACCTCAGGGATGTTTGGTGGTGTGTTATCTGTGATGGTCACAACGAGTGATTCAGATTTGGAACTGGTCGCACCCCAGGTGTCCTTTGCCTTCACAGTCACATTGTAGGTTCCAAGAACCGTCCATATATGTGATCCAGACCCGGTTTGTCCAGATTGATATGGTCCAAGCCAGCCGCTGTTGCTTCCATCGCCCCAGTTGAACTGATAGTAGATCTGTTCATTGTCTGGTTCGGTGGTGCTACTTGTATAGGTGTACTCGATGTTCCAGATTCCCAGGGTCGGCCCAACCGGTTTCGTCGGTTGCGCGGGAGGATCGCTGGTCACTTTCAATGAGAGGTACGATCCTGTCCCTTCTGGGTATTCTCCATATTGGGGGCTTTCATCATCTTGATCATGGTCCACGGCATATTGGTATGCTTCATCCAATGTGATGATTCCATCTTGATTCACATCCGCGTTCACGGGAACACCATAGGCATCTTCCCCTTTCATGGCAGCCGTCCAGTGGAACACATAGGTATCATACACATAATCCGGGGGCATTGCCCAGGAGTATTCATCATACCGGCAGGCTGATGATGCAACAATTGGTCCTGGTTCACCGACGATATTATCTAAAAACCCACCAGAAAAGCATGGTTCGAGGGTGCAGATCTTCTCAGCAGCAGGGATTGCTGCTAAAAGCTCCGCGAAATGAGCATCTGTGAGTTCCTCATAGTTCCAGAGGTTCTCAATAGTGTCATAGCCACCTGCTGAACCCCCATGGTCTGTCGTAAAAATAAATAATTTCTCAGTGCCGGTGAAGTTGTTTGCAAGACCTTGGAATACCATATCGACGTTAGAAAGAACACAGGAATACATGATATCATCATCACCATCACCATCTAAATCCGGGTTTGAATTCAGCCCATTTGATTGATCCACAGCAGGGTCTAATCCGTCTGAGCAGAGAACGATGATATTCTCATCAGGGATTTCATAGACATAGTTGAGGGTGATGTAGATGTTTGAAATATCGTTCCAATACC
>DAJP01000030.1:3523-4656 GCA_002496355.1 Euryarchaeota archaeon UBA346
GGCGCTCGTCTGTTCTGTGCTGAAAAGAGCACTTTTGACAACTCGGTTTCCATGAGTTGGTAGCTATTCAGGTTCAGTGGTGGGTATTTTTCGTCAAAAACCTGGAGATCATTCGTCGATTCTTTCAAGAACACATATTGGACCGGGTGAAACAGGTTTGCGGTGGGGTACAAATCGATATACATGATATATCCTGGGCAGGGTGTAATGAAAAGAGGTCCGTTTGTTGTAATAACTGTCTCACCAGTTGAGACTGGTCCCCAGACATAAGAGAGGATGTTTTGGTCATCGTAAGAGAGTTGGTTTAATATATAATCAGCGATTTCCTCGTTCTGAGCCTTTGGTGGTACCGCAACTGTAGCGGTCGAACAGGCTGTCACGAGGAGTACACCAGCTAGTACTAATACTTTAAATATTTTTTTATGTACGTTCTTCAAGGTTGGTATCCCCCTATTTCTTTAGTATAGAATCGAGCCACTGGTTTAAAATAGTATCGCTTCAGATATTTTTCTATGTCAATGATTTTTTCAACTCCTACAGAGGAAGAAATCCTTGATTTCCACTGGTCTTTCCTTTTGTTTTTCGTTACATTATGATGCTAAAAATCAGATAGGAGGTTATTTATATCATTTCTGTATTGATAGATGCATTTGGGGGAAAAAAAAATGCTACAAGGAAAGGTCGTCATCAATTTTCAATATGATGAAGAAAAAGAGAAATGCCATTGGGATTTACAACAAGAAGGTAAAGATCTATTAAGTAAGGATGATCTCATTCAGTTGCTCCAGCATTGTATCACAGAGTACATGACTGACTAAGAGCTGATACTCTCATGATGCATCCCTGTTTTTTTCATCGTCTACGCTCATGATTGTATCTTGTTTTTATTATTCGTTGAGGATGACAGTGATTTTTGGATACCAATTGTACACCCCACCATAGTTAGTGGAGGAATTAACCGTATCCCAATTCAGCTTCGCATACCCTTGGAATGCTTGCGTATATTGATGGTTTTCGTCTTTTATGTTTGCAGTGCATTCGATGAACTGGTTTTTCGAAAGCTCAAAATCACCGGTCGCTTGGCACAATCCGTTTTGCATGATCCGTTCAAACACTAACCGGTCTTTCCCATT
>DAJP01000095.1:0-478 GCA_002496355.1 Euryarchaeota archaeon UBA346
CCGCCCTCCTCCTTTGCTATCTGGAACTTGAAACCAGGGTCCACCTTGCGGGAGTCAATCACATCCATGTTATTTTTCTCCTACCTCCAAGAACTCGTCTTCTCGATATACGATCATCGGGACCTTCTCTGTTTTGTCTTTTCCTGGATGATAAGTGAATTCCTTCTGAGCGTTCTCTGCTGCAGGGATGAACACCTCCATCAATGGAATCGCATTGGGACACGCCTGTTCACAAAGCCCGCACTCTACACAGGAAAGGATCATATGGTTCATACGACCCAGCTGGAACAACAGTGCGTCACTAGGTAGTTTGAACAAACCTTTGTTCTCCGCCCGTCTGACGAACTTGTACGCCTCAGCGTCAAAGACCGCGGAATCAAACAAGCATTCTTTACAATAACAGATTGGGCAGGCCTGCCGGCAGTTATGGCAATTGACGCATTTATCGAAAAACTCAGCGACCTTCTCGATGCCTTTG
>DAJP01000095.1:795-1867 GCA_002496355.1 Euryarchaeota archaeon UBA346
GTCCTTGACTGCTTTCTCTCGGGCTTTACCTTCTTTTTCATCCTCGAGAGTCATATCTTTTAAAAGCTCTTTTCCAATCTCTGAATGCGCCTCGATGATGAGTTCTTTTTCGATATCAGCACCAAAGAGTCCAAGGACGATATCTGCGTTCGTAGGAACCGGGTCTTTACATACCTTACAGGCCGAACGGAGGTATTGATCCGCGTCATTGGATTTCTTCAGCATTGTTTCGAGCAGGAACTGGGTCGGGGTCTTCTTCTCTGGGAACTCGGCATAGATGTTTATTGGAAACGTGCCTGGGCAGTCGACACCAATAATCACGATATTCGTCAGACTTGCTTGGTTCAACTTCACCAGTTCGATGAGCGCGCGGATCTGACAGGCTCGCAAGACTACTCCGATCGGTTTTGATGGCGGCTGAACTTTGGTTATCTTCGAGATCACCGTTGCTGTCGCGACTGGGAGCACCGGGGCGAAGATGTCCGTATGCAGCTTTCGTTGGTCTGTGATCAACACCGGATACACGACTTTCTTCGAAGGAGTGCTTTGTGGAACAAGTAATGCTTGTATTTTCCCTGATGCGAGAAGATGTTTGAGGAACTCGTTGGTACTACTTATTACATCGTTATCCTTGACTTTGAGCACTTTCTTTATCATTTTTTCTCCTCCATCATACGTTCCAATGTTTCGCAATCGGATTTGGTCCGAGCTTACGTATCGATTCGGTCATCTCTCTCATCGTATCAGCGAACTTCTGCCCTTCTGAAGCTGAGATCCATCGGAGCCACACCCGCTCTTTCTCCAAACCTAAGGTACCAAGGATATTCTCAAGTAACACCATCCGTCGACGAGCCTTATAGTTCCCATCGATGTAATGACAATCACCAGGATGACACCCGCCGACGAACACCCCATCAGCACCCTCAAGCAATGCACGAAGGATGTACATCGAATCAACGGACCCGGAGCACATCACCCGAATGATCCGAACATTCGGCGGGTACTGGATACGGCTAGTTCCTGCGAGGTCGGCTCCCGCGTAACTACACCAGTTGCAGAGAAACCCGACGAT
>DAJP01000095.1:2180-5478 GCA_002496355.1 Euryarchaeota archaeon UBA346
ACTCCAGACACGCATCAATCATGGAAACAATCTGACGTTTCGTAAAAGTGTTCTGCTGTGACGTCCCGCTTGGACAGACGACGGAGCACGCGCCACATCCCTGGCAGAGGATCTCATTGACGATCACGATTTTCTTTTCCTCGTCATAGCTGATCGCATCATATGGGCATGCTTCGACACAGAGCTGGCAGCCTGCGCAGTTCCGGGAGATCACCTTAGCGATGTTCCCGATCGTCTCAAGATACTTCTTTGAAAGTATCGTTGCCGCACGAGCACCAGTAGCTTTTGCCTGCAGGATTGATTCTTCAATGAACCGTGGCGAATGCGCAAGACCACAGAGGAAAATACCATCAGCAGAAAAATCAATGGGACGCAGCTTCACATGCGCCTCTGCATAAAACTCATCTTGGTTGAGTGGGACTTTGAGCAGTTGTGCCAGAGGTTTGTTGTCTTGAGGCATGATCCCGGCACTCAGCACCAATTTATCAGGATGCAGATGCAACTCCCGACCAAGGATTTTCTCCTTAGTTTTTATGAATAACTTTCCATTCTCGATGGATACGTTAGGTTCCTCATCCTCATCAAAGCGGATGAACAAGATACCTTTCTTCCGGGCCCTCTGATAGAGAATGTCTTCCCGGAACCCATACGTGCGGATGTCTCGATACAAGACATAGAGCGCTGCATCGGGATTAATTTCTTTGAATCGTAAAGCGTTCTTCAACGCCTCTGAACAACACACCCGACTACAATACGGATGATCGTCGTTTCGTGAACCAACACATTGGATCATGACGACTTCTTTGAGATCTTTAAGGTATGGTTTTCCCAAGAACAGATCTTTTTCGAACTCTGTCTGTGTCATGACATCATTACTTTTCTTATACTGATATTCCTTGGGCTGATAGGGGATTCCCCCAGTCGCAACGATAATAACCCCGTGTTGAACGACCGTGGGTGTTTTCTCTTTCTTGTGTGATTCAAGAGTCGTGGAGAAATTCCCAACATATCCAGAGACATGATTCACTGTTGTTTCTGTAAATACTTGAATTTGAGGATGACTGCTGACTCGTTCGATGGTTTGCTTCAGCAGGTCCTGTGGTTTTTCCCCATGGAAACCAAGATAGATGTCTTTCAGATGACCACCAAGCTCTCGTTCTTTTTCAACCAAATACACCTGGTATCCTTGGTCCGCGATGGAAAGTGCAGCGTGCATTCCTGCGATTCCCCCGCCGATGACCAATGCACTTGAAAGCACGGGTATCTGCATATGACGAACTGGGTACAGATCCGAGGATTTCGCAACCGCCATACGGACCGCAGTGATTGCTTTTTCTGTCGCACTACCCGGGGCATTCTTATGGACCCATGAGTTCTGATCGCGAAGGTTCGCCATCTCAAACAAATGAGGATTCAATCCAACCTGACGTAAGGTATCTTGAAATAATGGTTCATGCGTACGAGGTGTACAGGAAGCGATGACGACCCTGTTGAGATTGAGCCCTTTAATCTTTTCCTTTATTTTCTCTTGGGAATCCTGTGAGCAGGTGAACAATGTATCATCTGAATAGACGACATAGGGGAGGGTCTTTGCAGCATCGACGACTTTCTTGACATCGACGACCCCAGCGATGTTGATGCCGCAGTGACAGACAAACACACCGATGCGAGGATATTCTGCTTTGACGTCACGTTCAACAGGATATTTTTTTTCTAAGACTTCGGTGCCTCGAGCATCTGCGATGGATTTTGCTGCCTCTGCAGCTGCAGCGGAGGCTTGTGTGACGCTTTCCGGGATGTCTTTTGGTTCTGTCACCGTTCCTGATGCATATATACCTTCACGGGAGGTAGACACGGGGGTGAACACCTCTGTTTCAATGAAACCGTATTCATTCAGATTGACTTCGAGAGCTTTGCTGAGATGACCCAGCGAGGCACAGGGTTGCAGACCGACAGAGAGCACTACCATGTCATAGGTCTCGTTCTGAAGAAGTCCTTTGTCGTCGACATACCGGATGGTTAACTGCTTTGTCTTATGATCCTGCTCGATCTTGGGGATACGACAACGTCGATAGACAACACCATATTCGTCTTTTGCACGAGTGAAATATTTGTCAAAATCCTTTCCGAACGACCGCATATCCATATAGTAGATGTGAGTCTCGACTCCCGATTCGTGTTCCTTTGCTATCACTGCTTCCTTTGTCGCGTACATGCAGCAGACTGATGAGCAGTATTTCCGATCACAGCTTTCATCGCGGGACCCGATACATTGGAGCCACGCGATTTTTTTCAAAGGAGCTCCATCAGAGATGCGTTTGATGTGCCCTTTATATGGTCCTGAGGCGGACAGCATCCGTTCAAACTCGATGCTGGTTAGCACGTTCGGGTACACTTGGTATCCATAGCTGTCTGCTTTTGGAGGGGTGTATTCTGCGAACCCAGGGGAGATGATGACTGCACCGACATCAATGGTCTCCATGGTTTCCTTCATCTGATGGTCGATTGCTCCTGGTCCACAATATAGGACGCATTGCTGACAGTCGCAACATCCAGCGCAATTCAGACACCGTTGTGCATCACGAACGACTTGTTCTTTTGTCAACCCTTGGTCAACCTCAGTAAATGTTTTTACCCGCTCGTCTATAGTGAGTAATACTGGTTGTTCTCGGTTTTGTGGGATTCGGATTGCTTCTTTTGGGATCTGGGCTGTCTTTTGCTCTAGTTTCTCTCGTCCTAAGAGTATATCTTCATTGTTGAAGAATCGGTCAATGGACTCTGCTGCGATATGTCCTGCTCCGATTGCTTCGACCGCTGATGCAGGACCTGTGACAGCGTCACCACCAGCGAAAACACCCTCTTGGGATGTCTGTAATGTGAGAGGATGAGCCTGGATGAATCCTGGCTCGGACACAGCGATATTATTTTCTTCCATCAGCTTTGTATCAAGTTCTTGACCAATGGCGAAGATCGTGTAATCACAGGAGATATCGTACTCTGAATTTGAGAGTTTGACCGGTCGTCGTCTACCTGATGCATCTGGCTCACCAAGCTCCATTTTGACGCACTGCAGGCAGGTGCCCTTCTCACTTTTGTGTAATTTCGTCGGAGCGGTAAGGAACTGGAATTCAACTCCTTCGTCTTTTGCCTGTTGAATCTCTTCGGTATGTGCAGGCATTTCTTTGAGCGATCGTCTGTAAAGGATGGTGACGTTACCGCCTAATCGTCTTGCGGTGCGTGCTGAGTCCATTGCGACATTTCCACCACCGATGACCAAGATGGTCTTTCCTTTGAAATA
>DAJP01000086.1 GCA_002496355.1 Euryarchaeota archaeon UBA346
AGTGGGCCAGGCCGGAATTGAACAGGCGATCTCCGCGTTGTAAGCGCGACGTCATAACCACTAGACCACTGGCCCGATGACTGGTACAACGACATCATCCAGTGTTTTAAATGTTTTTCAGATCTTTTACTGAGATATTTCCTGTGGAACCATGGGATTGGAGAAAAAAAATTAACAAGTGTTAATTTTATATAGTGGTGACACATTATTTAAATACTTATAAATTATTAAAATAATACAATAACAATAATTAAGGGGATTATCGTATGAAGATAGACAAAAAAATTGTATGCCTACTCATGATAGGGATTTTCTTATTTTCCCTCAATGTCTCTGCAGTGAAGACACCACTGACAACAACACAGGATACTATCCTTATTGATTCTACCAATAAATCAATACAACAGTCATCACCTGTCGAAGGAGATATCGATCCCTTGGTCGACCTTGAAGTCACCGTGACAATCAAGGAGATCCGCGCATTAAAGAAAACCGATAACATTGGTCAATCAGATTTTTTTGTCGTGGTCTTTATTAATGGAGAAAAATTTAGAAGCAAGGTATGGCTGAATAAGAACTATATTAACGAACCATGGTCCGCAACACTGAACGTACCAGATGAAGAAGAAAACGTCTCCATCAAAATACAGCTCTGGGATTTAAACATAGGTTTGCCAAAAATTTGTGATTTGAATGACGATGACGGTACACTTCTGAACACCTATGACGTCAATCTTGTCTATGACATGAAATCAGCGCATTGGTCAGGTGATGATTATAACTACCCATATGTCGCGTGGGGAGATGCAAGCGGATATGGGAGATTAAACGGATGTGATGACAATAGTATTTACGAAGCGGAAAGGGATTGTTTGGTCTATTTCGATATCACCCAAAATGATTACGATGGAGATACCATCCCGTATTGGACTGAAGTAAACCTCTATCACACGGATCCTGAAGTGAACGATACTGGAAGAGACGACGATGGTGACAAAGTCCCCATCGAATGGGAATTCAAATGGGGGACATTCATGGATTACGATTGGCATTCAGATAGCTGGGTGTTAGTATCGTATTACGACCCATTTGTGTATGACGACCATGAGACATTGGACCCCGATGCGGACGCACTGAGTAACTATGAGGAGTATCTGACATCGCAATGGGGATCAGATCCATATCGGAAGGATATTTTTGTGGAGTTAGACCAGATGGAAGCAGGACCAAATGGAGAAGACGCCAGCATCTTCCCTGAGGCAGGGAAGGATATCATCCGGGATGCTTTTGATAAATATAACATCTGTCTTCATTTAGATGATGGGTCAATGGGTGGGGGAGAATGGATCCCGTTCGACAACGAAACACCTCGTGAAGAACTAGTGCTATTGTACCAGAATTACTTCCTCCATGGTATCAAAAATAACTGGAGACGAGGGGTGTTCCACTATGGATTGCTCGTGTATGATGCCACCTATGCAGGGTACGTGTTTGGCACAGATGATAACTATTGGGGTGCGTACCAGATTTCAAGTAAACGAGTGAACAAACATGCAATCATTAGTGGAAAACCGACTGCCTACGCGAGTGTGTATATGCATGAGCTGGGCCATACGCTTGATATTCGGATCCCTGGTGGTCATGACGATAAAAGTAATTATCCGTGGGAGCTGGGATGGTGGAAATGGCGACCGTATAAAAGCTGTATGAATTACGGATATACGTATGCCTTAGTTGATTACTCGGATGGGTCTCGCGGGAAACGAGATCATGATGATTGGAACACACTTGATTTCTTTGCGTTCCAGGCAGATATCGAGTAGCTTTCTTCCTCGATAGAAAAAAATCTTCATGTTCCATTTCTATCTTTTTTTATTCGGATGAAATACAATACGAGCAATGCTGGACCGAACAGCCAAGCAGCATATAAAAACGTCCGAGCAAACCCAAGACTGATCGCAAGAGTACCTGTGATCATCCCTGCACCGTTCAACCCCACATTGGCTATGCCAGTGAAAATCCCATATTGTGTCGCACCAATCCTTGGATTTGTCACATCCATGAACAAAGCACAAGAGACCGTCGAATGACCTCCCATAAAAAATCCAATCATACCATAAATGATGGACAGCTTCCACCAGGAGTCAGCAAAGATAAGGGAAGCAGTACCTACGATGTTAAAGGTGATGAAGAGATACAAGGCTGATTTCCTACCGATCTTGTCGGTGACGATGCCACCGAACAGAGAACCCACCGCGAGAAACACAGGAAGGATCATGGCGATAAAACCTACCTGGACATCGCTCAGGCCAAGACCATCCCTCATGTAGATAGGGATGATGAAGGACATGATTCCTTCGTTCATAAAAACAAGGGGAGAAAACAACGCGATGAGCAGTACTGTTTTGGTTTTAAATTCTTTTAATACGAGGGATGCTATTTTTTCTTTTACTTTCCTTTTGCTTGTTTCATTGACGATAAACGGGAATAGGAGAATGAGAAGAATCATCAGTGCATTGACGAGGTAGACTATCTGATACCCATACTGTGAACCAATGAATGGAAAAAGGGCTGCACCGATTGCCCATGCTGCGTATTGACCAGCAAACATCGAACCATTGATTTTTCCACGATTTTTGTTGGTTGAGACATCAATAGCCCAGGCATCTGCTGACACATCGACAAAACCGATGCCGACATGGCTTAGAAATATCAGCAACGTAAATGGCGCCAGGGATGAACTTGGATCGACGAATGAAACGAGAACCATGCAAGAGACGGTGAGTCCTCCACCAAATATGATGAAGGTTTTACGCCCGAACCTGATAAAATAATCGATGACGGGACCCCAGACGAACTTAAGCATCCAAGGGATGTTGACGACACCGACGATGAGGGTGGTGATTGGTATTGACACGCCCTGTTCTCTGAGGTAAAGGGAGGTAGCAACAGTCGTTATTGCGACCATTAAGCCTTCCGAGAAGTAGAGGCTGCCGAATAAGAAGTATTTCAGACCTCTTGCCTTATCGATACCAACCATTCATAATCATATATTAATATAATGTATTAAATATTTGTATAGGTAAACTTTCTTTTTCTACTCATGAACGGTGATCACATCATAGGTGCGCAGGATTGGAACTGAAAATTCGATATAATCATCTGCGATGGTGAACGGGAGGTCTTGTAACTCTGAAAAATCAGGGGAGATTACTGTGACGCTACTCACAGAGGAGAGAACTAGTTTCAGTCGAACCGCGATATTGGATTTCGGCCAGATGATATCGAATAAGGCACCACAATCGTAGTTGATGAGATGGAGCACCTGCCGTTTCTCCTCTGATCGATAATAGGGATATTCTACGATTTCACGATTCGCATTCTTAATGATAAGATGGTCATTGATGTACAGACCGAGGATTTCTTCAAATGCGGTACGATTGGAATCATCATAGGTCTGATAGTAGAGCGCTGGTGTGTCTTACAACAGGAAATAAAACCTGTCGTTACCATAGGCATAGGAACCTTCGATTAGGGGGAATCCGAGCTCCTGCGGGTCGAAGACCATTGCGTTTCCTGTAACCATGAGGCAGATTGCTCTGAAGTGTACGATGAGGGCGATGGCCGTGACGATGCATCTTGGCTGGTGTTTATTCCGACGACAGGGAACGATAGTAATCCGAGAACAAAGAAGATCAGGAAATATTTCATTCCTTTATTCATAGTGTATAATTTAATTGAAGTATGTATATAATTCTTCTGGAATGGAGATAGGTGTTTTATTAAGGAGAGAATTCAGCGAGGGATGAAAAAGACGTATGGAGGCTCCCTCTATCCTTTTTACGAGGTGGAGTACATCCTCAGCCTTGTGATTTTTTTCCAGTCATCTGGTTAATCTCGATTTTTATCACGATGACTTCGTG
>DAJP01000041.1 GCA_002496355.1 Euryarchaeota archaeon UBA346
CTCTTCTAAACAAGGGAAAAAAAACACCCCTCCCCCCCCGGAAAACAAAATACACCCTTTTTAAACCCTTTTTTTAAAAAAAAAAAAAAAAAAAAAAAAAAAAAAAAAAAAAAAAAAACTAGACATCGAGTTGGACATGCAGGAAGATCAAATTCACCTTCCGGTAGATATGCCCATACGCGGTATACATATCAAATGTCAACGATGTCCCGCGAGGAAAATGGGACAATGAAGTGGGTTGCTTAAATAACGCCCATAAGTTGACCGCTTCAAGGGTGATGATTCCGTCTGCTCCAGTCAGATTGGTATATCTGCCGAAGATGAGCGCTTGTCTCAATTCAGATGGACCAGATGGAGTTGCTGTTACTGCCCCATCATCCAGCGACACAACGGTAGGAACAACAGTAACAATCAATAGAATACCTACGAATATCCCAGCGATTTTGTGGTTCATGGTCTTATTCCTCCCCTGTAAAAACAGGGTAGTAATTTATATCTTGTAGGTTCATTTAAATGTTTTGAGCAGATAAAAATTCAAAACAGCTAGTGAACCACGAGTTAAAGACCCATGGTTTTGCGCGAATAAAATGATATAAAAAGGAAAAGAGAGACAGGATTTCTTATTTCTTCACCATCGTGAAGATGAACAGCTGGGTCCCTATCGCATCAAATCCTTTGCCACTTATTGTTATCGTGATTGTTATCGGACCAAATCCAAAGAAGACCCCCGTGGAAATAGTAAACGATGCCCCAACAGGGATACTCATCGCGCCTGTCATGGTGATATTGATCCGACTGAGAATACCACCTTTTACATGAATCGACCAAGAAACAGTGGTAAGATCTGATGTCCCATTGTTGGTGATGATCGCTTTAACCCCAAGGCCTCCTTTGATATCGATTTGCACCGTGATTTCACTCACACTGACTGTTTTTGTTATCGTGTTGGTCGCTCCTTGGTCATCGGTCACTTTCAAGGTGACCGGGTAGGCGCCTGCTTGCGGCCAGGAATGTGTTGCGATTGGCGTGGTATGGTTTTCTTCAGAGATGCCATCATTGTTCCAGTCCCACTCATACAACGTTAGAGTCCCATCAGGATCATCGCTATTCGAAGCATTGAAGAGAATCATCTGACCCTCCAGGGGGTTCTCTGGTGCCCAGGTAAAATCAGCAACAGGCGGGTCATTGACACTTTCACTGGTAAACACGTACGCTGATCCCTTCGAGTTGTCATCCCCGAAAGCACCGATAAGAGCAAACTCTCCACTTAGGGCAACCGAGTAACCAAACTCCTCGTACCCGCCACCGTCTGAGGCGAAAACCTTGGCCTGCTGAGTCCATGTAGCACCAGAACGACTGAACACGTATGCCGACCCAGAATCAGTCTGCATACCATCCCCCCAGAACGATCCGACCAAGGCCGAATCCCCATCAACAGAGACAGAACAGCCAAAATAATCGGGTGCTGTCCCATCTGAAGCAAGGAGCTTTTGCTGCTGAGTCCATGTCATACCTGTCCGGATGAACACATAGGCGGACCCTGGAGTACTCGCAGCATCATTTTTAGGTGCTCCGATGAGAGCAGTGTCTCCACTCAGGGAAACAGAAAGACCAAACTCGTCATATGCTGCAGCGTCCGATGCAAGAAGTTTCTGCTGCTGAGACCATGCAGTCCCCGTGCGGATGAACACATACACTGAGCCTGTATCGTCATCATCAATTTCTTCATCCCAGTGCGCACCGATGAGGGCAGTATCACCATCAAGAGCAACAGAGAGACCGAACTGATCATTTGTTGCACCGTCTGAGGCAAGCAGCTGTTCTTGTTCGTCCCAGGTGGTACCAGAGCGGGTGAACACGTACGCTGATCCTTCATTACTGTCATGGCCATATGCGCCGACAAGAGCGGTATCTCCACTAAGAGAGACAGAACAGCCAAACTGGTCATTTACTGCACCGTCTAAGGCAAAGAGCTCTGCTTGTTGTGCCCAGGTGCCACCAGAGCGGATGAACACATACGCAGCACCGATGAATGAATCAACTCCAATTGCTCCGATGAGAGCAGTGTCACCGCTGAGAGAAACAGAATAACCAAAAAAGTCATGTGCTACGCCATCTGATGCAAGAAGCTTTTGTTGCAAGGCCCAGGTGTCACCGGTGCGGATGAACACATAGGCAGACCCAGAATATTGTCCGTTGTCAGCATCTTTGGGTGCTCCAATGAGGGCGGTATCACCATCAAGAGAAACCGCTTGACCAAACTGGTCCATTGCTTCACCATCTGCGGCGAAGAGCTTTTGTAGTTCAGTCCAGTCCGTACCTTTATCCCCGGGAGTGGTGTTTGGGATCGTCGGATTTATCGCATAGTTTTTCAATGATGTAACTGCGGGAACCACAGTAGCAATCAGAAGCATACAAACAAAAATTCCTATGATTTTGCTCTTCATGTTCTCTTCCCCTTTTAAATTTATTATATCACTATAGTATTTATATCTTTATATTGAAAATTTATTCACAAAAAAAGAACAAAAAAAAAAATGAGATTAAAAGCATCTCAATTTTTTCATTGATGTTTTTTCCTTAAAAACATATCTGTAGCAAACTCTTTTAAAATATTCCAAGATACACAAAGGTGAGGAGATGCCGAGATGAAAAAACCTTTGATAGTGATGGGAATATTTCTGATACTTAGCATCCTCTGTATGAGTGGTTGTACAGAACAGCAGGACCAAATCTCGAATAATTCATCCCCTGTGCAGTTCACCGTGGACACGCAACTACCGGAAGCCAGGGTCGGAGACCTCTACAGTTATTCCTTCTGCAAACCTGATTGTCTGGATGAGAACGACCTCTGCGGCTCCGATGTAAACCCCTCGACAAACCCATTTGGTGGAAGCGGACCGTATCATTTCCAACTCGATTCAGGCAGTGGGTTCCCCCCACTTGGTTTAACGTTATACCCGAACGGGTTGCTCAAAGGGACTCCCACGGTCGCTGGAGAAAAAACCTTCTCCGTCTGTGCCGTGGACCTTGGTGGCCATCAATGCTGCGTCCAAGTCTCCCTCAATGTCCTTGAACCACGAATCAACGTCAGCCCCAATGATGTCCTAGTAATAGGGGAGATCTGTTTCGATGGACCCTGCGAGGTCTCCACTACCGTCATTGTTTCCTCCTTGGTTCCATGGCATATTCAGTACGTTACCGGCTCCGGGACCACCCGCTGTTATGACACCGTCGAAGAGTTCTCTCGGTACTGGTCCGTCTGCCCCGCTGAAGGGAGCGCAGGAGAGACCATGGTGACGCTCACTACCATGATGTACGGAGAGTCCACCCCCAGCTACTACGAAGTACCAATCATCGACCGCGGATCTGTTATCCGGTTCGAAGCAGTCGAAGATATGACCAACTACGCGGAACTGCACATCGCCCTTGAACTGCCTATTTACCAGGAATAAAAAAAGACTCTTACCCATCATGACACATTCTCCATCCATTCTAAAAGCAACGAAACGAGTATTTTTAAAAGAAAAAAAAGGAAGAATGGTTACTTCCTAAGAGAGCCTAGAACAACAGCGCAAAGAAGGCTGCCAATCGTAAGAGGAATGCGTCCCATAGTTGCCGTAACAGGGTCCACCTCAGGAGCTGAACTGTGTCTTTTCCTTCGATCTCAGTCCCATTGGTCGTCTGTCCATGCAGATATGCATAGCGGTACACGCTTTCATCGACAAGCAGGTCAAAATTCAGGTCCGGGATGGAAAAAGCAAGGACCATGTCCATATCGCCATCATTCTCAACATCTTCCATCGTCCACGATAAGGGAGCAGCACCCAAGAAAACAATAGACTCCGGATTCACAGAACTAACGTTGAAGTCCTCTGTCGTCAGGATCGCAACTGGCAGCTTCCCCGGTGATTTTGGATTGATCGTATTGGGGTATTCCCCGGGTTTGATATCAATGGAGACATCGGTCATGTTAAAATCCTGTTTATACAGAGCGTATATCTCCTGGGCTGTTAAAGCACGATTGTAGAGACGGACCTCATCTTCTACCCCATTGATGGGTGCCCAGTTCCCATCACCCGGTGCCCAATGGTTCGTCCCAATCACCGGAGAATCTCCACTCTGAGAGAATTCTTTGGTGATCGAATCAGTGTTATCAAGAATACCGTTGATGTAGATATACCCCTGATTTAATTTGCTGTTGAACACTGCTGTGACAAACGTCCAGGTTCCAATCGGCATGGTATGCTTACTGAACATATTGGAATCCATGTTGATGTCATTTAACCAGAACCCCACCGTGCTTTGAAAACTGATATACAACAGAAAACCGGTCCCTGCATAAGGGTTGCCTCGTCCATCAAAGAAATACGACCCGTGATTATAGGAGGGAAGCCCGCACCATTTCACCCAGGCGGCAATCGTAAACTCCATGGTGATCGAATCATCACAGGAAGCAGGGATATCACCCACATACTCGGTATCTGTGATTTCCAATGCTGATCCATTGATTCCTGTCGTCCATATCACCGCCCCACTGAGCGCACCATCATTGCCATTCCCGGAGTCATCATGTGCAATCGTCCCGGTTCCTTCGTTAAAACTCCAATATCCGATTAGTCCCTCTGAAGGATTTGCCATTACCGATGGTGCAATCATCACAACTGAAAGAGTTGTTGTTATCAATATCATACATACAAATATTCCCATGAGTTTTGTTTTCATGATTATCTTCCTCCTCTTAACAACCAGGTTCCCTACAATTAAAAACCACTCTTAGTATTAATACCTTCTCTTTGAAATTTAATCATAACAAACGTAATAAAAAAAAATGAATGAGACAACGTTTATCGGTATTTGTTTAGTCAAAAAAGATAGTCCTTCAGACCATCTTGTCTTTAATCCTTCGCGTTCACAGAGAGTGCGAAACCAAGATAGAACGCATTATGTGTGTTGAACATGATCTTCAGCCCAGTGAACCCGATCACGCTGCTGATATCATCAAGCCCTGCGCTGACTCCTTTTAACCCAAGGGTGAAATAAAACGGGACGTCCCCTTGCACGGCAACAAGCGTATTGAACAGACGCAGGGGTTTTATAAAACCCACGAGGAAGAACAAGTAGACCAATAAAATCAATGGTGAATCATATGCAATAAATTGGGATAAAAAAGCACCAGTGACCACCCAGAGATTATAATCAATGACATTATCAGTGATCGCAGCAAAGAAACAGAACACATTGAGAGAGTCACTAAGAGAGGTTTTTATCCAGTTCGGCACCTGTCGTATATAATCCCCCAAAGTCACCAACCGTTGCGCTTGAGCAACGCTCATCCCACAGGGTAACACCCCATACCTGTTCAATTTCACGACAGCTTCCCTGAAAAGAAGGACAGTTTCCGCTCTGGTTGATGTCTGGTTCAACCGTGCTGTGAACTCGACAAGATACTGCTCCAGATCCCTATAATGTTCCGGGGTAAGCATCACCGCAGTATCCCCATATCCTGGAATGCCACATGCGAGGGTACTGACTTCGATGAGGTTGCAGTCATTAGATGCTCTTGCGATATTCAGGGTGATGCTTGGTGCAACTGCGACACCGACGAAGAGAAGGATTATTCCTACGACTATGATTTTCTTCATTTCCATCAACTCATCCCAGGGATATCATAGGGTTCTTGTGCAGGATGTTGGTCATAAATGTACCACGGAATTGAATGTGCTCTCCAATTCTGTTCAAGTTCATCCCATGTATACCAAAGCCCCCATATTTTTCCTTCAATTTGTCTGGGAGATGTTGAATGATAATCATTCCAATAATTGTCTGTGATTGTATTCATTTTTAAATGCAATGAGAATAAATTGTAAATGATTTCTGCCCTCCAATATGAAAAAGTTGCTTGAACAGTATTGTTTATTAGATTATTTTGTTTTATGATATTTTGACTACCCGTAACATCTATTCCTATCAGTAGATTATTAACAATAACATTATGATAAACCACTGTATTTCTTCCACAAACACTTATTCCATAATCGTTTTTTTCAATATAATTATTATAAATTTCAATTTTCCTATAACTCAAAGGAACAATTCCATGAATATGATTCGTTATTATGTTATTATAAATAAAAATATTATAGCAATCATTTGTTCTTATGCCTTCCCTTGAATTATTGATAATGTTATAAGCAATCGTGGCTGTCTCCCAGCTACTGAACCGTATCCCCCATTCGTTATCAATTATAACATTATCTGTGATTGAAATATTGTTACCATTCATACAAAGAATAGCAGCGTCATTATTATTGAACAAATTATGAGTAATAATAGCATTTCCAATATCTTTGATTTTTATTCCAGAATCAATCCAACCGATACCACCACTATGCTGCAAAGTCAAACCTGTGACGATAATACCCTCTGCCTCGAGCAAAAGAACACTTCCATACCCGTTCGCATCAACGATAGTTGTTTCTCTGTTCTCTCCCCAAACAGTGATAGATTTATTCACGAATACGTTCTCATAATACGGAGAGGAGTCATCGAATACATAAACTGTATCACCATTAAATGATGCATTAATCGCATCCTGAATCCTTGTAAAGTTCCCTGGTCCACTCCCACCGACATAGAACCAATTACCCCTTGATGCGGGTAGTGATTCCTTAGCATCCAGTGCAACCGCTGGAATGATACAGGTTCCAACGAACAACAGAATGATTCCGACCGCCACCCATTTTCTTTTCATTGATATTCCCTTCAAATAACATATGGTTCTTGTGCTGGATGCCAATCAACATGAAACCTAAATCTCAGGAATAAACCACTTGAAGGAATAATATAGGGTAATGACCGCGGTCCATCCCAATAGTTCCCACTCCAGACATTCCGACGCAGGGGAGCCTTTATCTCTTTTTTAAACAGCTGAATCCTCCAAAGTAACCATTGCGTGGATTCTGCATTTTTAGTATTCCCAATAAAATTATTCTGAAGGATTTTTACAGCAGAGGTAAAATAAGTAATGACACCGTCTTTATTAAAGGAAATATTATTTCGATAAACAACCGTATTATACGAAATCCAAATACCGATACCCTGGTCATTCTCAGAGATGATATTACTTGAGATAGTACTGTTCATCGATCCCACTAACATAATTCCCATCATGGTTTGAGAAATACTGTTCCCGGTGATATTGTTCTTAGATCCACCTGCAACATATATTCCCACCTCATCGCGTATGATGAGGTTAGTTGAGATAGTGTTGTACCCCACATAGTGAGATGATGGTGGTTGAAATTCATCTCCAAAACCTATCGTGATACCATAAAAATCATCTGAGAGGATGTTATCCGTAATGCTATTGTTATTTGAGGAGATGAGAATTCCTGAGAGATTACAACTCTGGATAGTGAACCCACGAACCGTTACATGATCTGCAGCAATCCATACCCCAAAGTTGAGAGTCCAGTTCTCACCTGACGTATTCGTTGAGCCATTGATGATAGTCGTTTCTTTGTCCTCACCAATCAAAGAAAGTGAGGTGTTAATCATAATGTTTTCTACATACGGTGCTGCATCATCAAACACAAAGACCGTATCACCATCGCTTGCATTATCAACCGCATCCTGAATCTTCGAATAGTTCCCGGGTCCACCCCCGCCGACATACAACCAGCTCCCCTTTGATGCAGATACTGTCTTTTCTACGTCTTGTGCAGTTATCGGAAAAACACTTGTTCCTATCAAAAGAAGGATAACTACAACAACAAATCCTTTTCCATTCATGTACTTTCCCCCATTCTAAGGTTTTATAATACGGTTCTTCTATAAAAACATATCTTTATCACAGGAGCATCGACACCGATGTTAAAAACACAATTTCACCATCCATACATCAAACATGTTCTCATCAAAAGAAACAAAACGTTTGTTTGAATGGTCCTCCATCCGCTCTGTATGCAATCCTCCTTATTTATGAATACATGTGTCTACTCAAACGAGTTTTTTTCGAACAACCATCGCTCTCTGCCTTGGGCATCATTGGGAGAAACAATTAAATATCTTAGGATGTTCTCAAAAAGATAAGATTTGGAGTCAGAGATTTATGAAAAAACAACTCGGCATAGCAATTTTGATTGTTGCATTACTCACCATGGGCACCGCGACAGCAACGATCATCCAGGTAAGCAACCTTTCCATTAATGTTACTACACCGACAAAAGGCATTCTCGGCGGTGGCTGCGGTGGCGGCGGTTGCCATGGCGGCGGTGGCGGATGTCACAACAACACGAACCTCACTGAAATGACCGGAGTCCTCAACTACGATGGCGAGTATTTCACCATTGAAGAGACCATCCTGCACTTCGGCTGCTACACCTATCTGAACAGCACACAAGCACCCGCTGATTTCGATGGTGACGGGACCACAGAGACGCTCTGGAATGAGATCGTGGGATGTGTCGGAACCTCCATCACCGTGGAAGGCTACCTGCGCTGTCAGGACACACGACTCGTCGTCTACTACATCAACGGCTACGAGATCAGAGATTGCCCCAACCAGCCCCCTGGGCTCAACCACACCCTCTAATCCTTTTTTTTTTTATTTCTTTTAAAAACAGAATCTGTTGTTACATGTACTGAATCATCTCTTCAAGGTGAGGATTCTTCAGCCCATTTTTTCGAACAGGAACCAGTGTTTCCAGGATAGTATATTCCTGAAGAAATTTATTGAATCTCACAAAGGTGTGTTCGATAAATTTCTTGGCAGCGATGATATCAGGGGCATAAAAGGTAAACACCCAATCAGAGATTCCATGGGTGAAATAGATATTCTCAATTATCACTAACCCTTTGGGGTAATCATCAATTTTCCGGAAGAGAATCTCTTTTCGAATCTCTGGATCAAATGGCAGACTATTGCGTTTCACCAGCACCATGAAATGCTTCAGGTTCCTCGCACTTCCATCCGCTACCGCGGTATAACCCCAGATGATGTGCTGTTCCTCCAGGTGCTTGACGATACGCCAGACCTTCTGCCGGGAAAAACCACAGTTCCTCGCTATTTCATCGATACTTTTCTTTGCGTCTTGTTCCAAAAGAACCAGGACATTCATTTCATCCTCTGTGAGATTTTCATCGTCCGTCTTCATGAATCATACCTCCTCGTTCATATGACGTGCCAATGGTCATCATTTTGTAAGAATTCCCTGCTTAAAAACATATGCTTGTCCCAAAAATGGGCAAGAAGTGTTCACAATCATAACAAAAAAAAGATAAAAAGAAAGAATCCCTAGAGATACTCCAGGGGGTCGTCTTGCTTTTTCTTTCGTCCTCCCTTGTTTTTTGACTCATCAAGGGTGTCGACCGCGAACAGATACAGGAACGCACCAGCGCCCAGGAGCATCAGACCAAACAGTGCACCAAAGACGCCATGGTCTGTTTCGAATATCATCGCTCCTGTCACGATCAGCAGGATTCCGATGAGTACTTCCACCTCTTTCATGTCCTCTCCACCTCACTGATGGGTTGAGAAATGAAGTTATATAAAAGTATCTTGTCAGAATGTCAGCAAAAGCGGTATCCTACGGTTTCAGGAGTAATGAGGAAAGGGAAATGCGGAGGCAACATGAAAGCATCTACCTTCCATCTATTTCCCTTTCTTCCCCTTTCCTCCTTCGCGTATTCCTCTTTGAGTATGTAGGGGAATAAATATGAAGGGATAGAAGTTATCCCTTTACAATTATTTATATTTTTCTGTCTTTTTTTGTAACAATTGTAACAAAATACAGGAAAAAGACTGGTTTTAAGGACCAACCTACAATCACACCGCTACGCAAGATATCGTATCAAAGACAATCAGGTCTTAGGGACAAACCACGCTCTCGACCGCCTAGAAGACTTCTTTGAGGTTTTCTTTCTTGGTGCTGGTTTCTTTTTTGCAGGTGTTTTCTTCGCAGCGGTTTTTTTCTTCACCATCGGTTTTTTCGCAGGAACCGCCCTTATCCTCTTTGGATGTTTTCTCACCGGTAACCGCACGATCGTTGTTTCCTTCCATTTTCGTAGGAGTCCCCGATGCACCACGACCTTTATCGCATGTCCATAGGTCTTATGACAGCTCGGACAAAGAAATTGCACGGTCCCTGCAGATGGTGTGACCCGGGGTTTGCCCCAATGATGAAATTCCCCCTGGGA
>DAJP01000012.1:0-8180 GCA_002496355.1 Euryarchaeota archaeon UBA346
ATGGACCTGGAAAACTGGGAGAATTTGAAATTCCCAAAAGAGTTTGCAAAAAACCAGCTCCGGATAATGGACGCGTTCAAAAGCATGGGTATTGTGATCACCGCAACCTGTACACCGTATCTTGCCGGAAACCTCCCTCGGTTCCGTGAGCATATCGCCTGGTCAGAGTCATCAGCGATCTCATTTTCAAACTCAGTTATCGGTGCTCGAACCAACAGGGAAGGTGGACCCTCAGCACTTGCCGCGGCTATCCTTGGAAAAACACCCAACTACGGGTTCCATCTCTGGGAGAACAGACAACCAACCATCAGAGTAAAAATAGAAACTGAACTTACCTTTGATGCGGATTTTGGTGCCCTTGGTTACCATGTCGGTAAACAAATCAAAAACAAGATCCCATATTTCACTGGCATCAAAAACGCAGACACTGATCAACTGAAATCACTTGGTGCAGCCATGGCTGCTTCGGGGGCTGTCGCGCTCTACCACGTCGAAGGGCTCACCCCAGAAGCAGATTTGGTAAAAAAAGACAACCTGGAAACCATCTCAGTCACAAAAAAAGAACTTGACGAGGCATACGCCAAACTGAACACAGGCAAAGAACCTGATATCGTCATCCTTGGTTGCCCCCATGCATCTCTCCGAGAGATTTCCGCGGTCGCGGATAAACTCAAAGGAAAGAAGCTTCGCAAACCAGTCTGGGTGTGCACCTCCCGGATGATGAAAGAAGCAGCAGAACGGATGGGGTACTCTGAGATCATTGAAAAAGCAGGAGGACATATCGTCGCGGACACCTGCATGGTCGTCTCACCCATCGAAGACATGGGATACAAAACCACGGGGGTCAATTCGGGGAAAGCAGGAAACTATCTGCCAGGGTTCTGTAAACAGAACGTGTGTTTTGCAAACCTCAATACGTTACTGGAGGCAGTATTATGATGAAAGGACGAACCATCTCACCAGGGAAAGCGAAAGGCATTGCGTTAGTATCAAAAGAACCAATCGGCTTCTATGGAGGTATTAACATCAAAACCGGTATCGTCATAGAGAAAGGTCACCCGCTTGAGGGAAAGAACGTTAAAGACAAGATCCTTGTCTTTCCCTGTGGCAAGGGATCCACGGTCGGTTCCTATGTCATCTATGGGTTACAAAAAAACGGTATGGCCCCGAAAGGGATCATCAATAAAGAGACAGAAACCATTGTCGCAACCGGCGTCATCCTTGCAGGGATCCCTTGTGTAGATAAGATCGACATCGACCAGATCAAGGATGGAGACACCGTGGTATTGAATGCAGATAATGCGACGGTTGAGGTAGCGAAATAAAATTACAAGAGTGCACGCATATTCCATGAGACACCAATCCCGTGGATAGGCACCTCATGATCACCCTCATCGTCAGTCCAGGATATTGTCCCATCAAGCACACAATATCCAATCTTCATCCCTATATATGTAGGGAACTTCCAAATCTGGCTTGTCGCATGGGTAATGGAGATGTCTCCGCTCAACGAGGTTTTCGTCCCATATAAAAGAGATTGGCTGATGAGATATAATGGATTGATGCTTGGATCTGCCTTGATGCTGAACTCGGAGGGGAGCCGAACCAAGGGGAATACCTTTTCATCCCGTTGTGTTATTTTCAGATTTACATCCTTCAGCTCTGTAATCGTCTCGCCATCATCAGGGGAGATGAGAAGTGTTCCAAATGGATCAAGTGAGGATATTGCTCCGGAGATTGCTTGGGGACTGGGAAGATAGTTGGCCGCGTAGATGTTCCAGCCGTTATCCAGGGTTAATGTGAACCAATCCCAGCCGCCGATGAACAGCTTTCGGATCGCATTGGGCGTCCATGAATGCTCATGGGAACCAGTGCCTTTAACACTATAACTCTCACCATCGATGATGATCGTCCCAGAGACATCACAACCAAGGAGGACATAATTTGCTACTTCACTATCTGATTTCTCAATCACATGAGACCCAAGAGCCCAGACCGGCAGTGATTGTGCCGAGAAATCTAAATCAATGACAATCTCATGTGCAGAATCAACATCTGCATTCTGAACATGGACATGCCAGCGTGGATACGCTCCTTCAGCCCAGCAGTCCTCAAATTCAACCTTGACACCAGGAGTGCCAGCAACAAGGGTTCCTTCCTGCAGAATCCCAAGATGATGTTCCTTGTTGACCATCCCACCATAGGTTTCACTGTTGTTCCCAAGGATGCTGACGACTAGAAGGTCAGGTTTGTTGGTCCCGAACAGATCACCACGAGCCATGTGGTTGAAGCTGACCGCGACAGCCCAATCTTTAAGCTGACTTGAAGCATCAGTGAACACCACATTGAAATACCACCATTCTCGGGAGGTACGCAGATCGTTGAAATGCACTCCTTCATCTTCAGGGGATACATCACGTCGATAGGCGGGAATGAGCGAGGTTGGTGGAGCTGGAACCTGATTTATCGGCAGAGGAGTGACCGTAGTATTATTCTGCCCAGGTGGATTCGTATGAACATTTGGGAGAATTAAGCTGATATAATCTGCCTTGACCAAAAAAAATGTCGTAGCGACGATGAGTACGACGATGATGATGGTATCAATCTTTTTGAATTTCATTCTCCACCAAACGATATCGTTATACTCTGGTTCGGATAGGAGAATATTAATAGTTTTCTTTACAATCAGTACCCATTTCCTCTACACGCAAATTATTATAATACTGTACAATTACCACCCAACTATCCTCGGAGGCATTGAATGATAGAAAAACGCGATATAGAAGCTTGTTTTACAGAACTTACTTGGATACTGGATAAAGGTCTCAGAAGCAAGGTCGTGAACGTATGGAAAACCGCTGCTGACCATGGGAAATGGAACCGTCTCCAGGAGATCCCTTTCACTCTTGTCTTCGAGAATTCTGGGTTGCTTATTGACCATACGAAACGGATAACAGAACTAGTCCGAAATGTCGGTAATACACGGCAGGAGAACCTCAACAAAGACTTTCTCATTGCGGGAGCTCTCCTTCATGATGTCGGAAAACTCCTTGAATACGAACGAAAAGATGGGAAAATTCTAAAAAGTGCATATGGAGAGAAAATACGCCATCCTGCAGCTGGTGCGCGACTTGCTGAAGAATGCGGCCTTCCCAAAGAAGTCATACATATCATCGCAGCACACTCGCATGAAGGTGATACGATGAATCGGACACCGGAGGCAATCATCATTCATCATTGTGATTTTATCGATTTTGAGATAAAGAAGAGGTTGCAACAGAAAGGAGAACCGGTCAAATGAAGCTGTACGAATCCGAAGCGAAGAAAGTGTTCGAGAAGATGGGCATCCCTATCCCTAAACAATACGGTGTTATTCGCTCTGCAAAAGAATTGGATGCGCTACAACTCAAATTCCCTCTGATGTTGAAATCCATGGTGCTCGTCGGTGGCAGAGGAAAAGCGGGTGGTATCAAAAAAGCAAACAACTTAGAAGAAGCACACAAAATTTCTGATGTTTTGTTTAAACTTAAAATAAAAGGATTTCCAGTAGATTGCATTCTTCTCGAGGAAGCTGTGGAAGAAACCGGGGCTTGTTACATTGGAATTACCATGGATCCTGCGACTTTTAACAACGTCATTATCGTCAGTGCTTCTGGTGGAGTAGATATAGAACAAGTCGCATTGAAAAACCCACAAGCTATTGTGAGAAAAGAGATTTCGGACAATAATAAAGAAATTTCAAAAACAATAGCACTAGATCTCGCATCATCTTTAAACCAGTCTATGAAAGGAAAAAATGAATGTTCAAAAATCCTTGCTGACATCATCTCAAAAGTGTATGCAACCTATCAAAGATTCGACGCGCGCCTCTGTGAAATAAATCCTTTACTCATTACTCCTAGTGGTGTCGTGGCAGCCGATGCGAAGCTTGTGCTTGATGACAATGCACTCTTCAGACAAGTCGAACTGCTCGAAATGCTTGGCATCACAGAAAAACGACATGATGTGGCGGAACGGACGAAGAATGAACTCCGGGCTCAGTCAGCTGGTTTCCCATACATCGATTTATTACCTCAACCGGTTACGAAAGACCAAGGAAAACTCTACGTCGGTCTTATCCCAGGCGGTGCAGGATACGGGATTTTTTCCATTGATGAGGTATCGACAATTGGACATCGTTATTTCCATGACCAGGTGGTCCCGGTGAACTTCATGGATAGTGGTGGAGGTCCTCCTCAAAACCGTGTTGCTGAGATGTTCCATCTCCTGATGGATTATCCTGTGGTGGACCTCATTGTCACCTCACGGTTCGGTGGTATCTCAAGCTGTGATATCTTTATACGTGGGATGATCCAAGCTGTGATAGAACGATATGAAAATGGGAAACGAATGGTACCTATCTTTGGTAGAATGGTCGGAACCGATCTACCTAGTGCACGAGCATTCTTGGAAAAAGCAAAAGCAGAGAACCCAGAGGCGTTACAACATGTCACCATCTATGTAGGAAACCAGCGAATCATGGCTGATGTCATCCGTGAGGGGATTCAGAAAGCGTTTGAGGTTAAGGGGTGGAAGCCATGAAGTTGGTCCCTCCAGATCAAGGAATGCTGTACTATATCATCGAGAATAAACGACCGGATCTTGCAAAAAAAATCAAACAATCTGGGATAATAGAAACCGTGGTGGTCGGTCTTGGAGGACAAGGGACACGACATGCGGAGCTCATGCAGCAATATGGAACCACGATTACCGCGGGTATCGCACCAGGACGTGGAGGAACAAGGCTCCTGGAGACAATACCAGTCTATGATACAATTGCCGAATGCCTCAAAGAACATCCAAATATTGCGGTTGCAAGCGTCTGGCGACATTATTCGACAGCGAAAGATGCGACGATAGAAGCAATCGAAGCAGATATCCCAATAATCATCCTCATCAGTGAAGGTATCCCCTTGAAAGATGTTCGTGATATCCTTGTCTCTGCCCGCAAACATAAAACAGTGCTGATTGGTGGGAACACCCCCGGGGTTATTTTTCCACCGGAAGGAATCAAAGCAGGGATGCTCCCGGATGTGTTCTACCCTGAGGAGATTTCTCCAGATGTATTTGGTCCAAAAGGCGTCACCATTATTTCTCGAAGTGGAGCCATCTTATACCATCTCTCTGATGCATTAGCAAGCGTCGGTATCGCACAAAACGCAGTTCTGGGTGTCGGTGGAGACGGCGCAATAGGCTCTACGTTCCGTGACCTCGTTCCTCTTGCAATGGCATACGACAACACTGATCTTGTCGTAGTCGCCGGTGAAATCGGCGGATGTCAAGAAGAACTCCTCGCTGAAGACATCAAGAAAAACCCCAAGAAATACCCAAAACCACTTGTTGCATTAATTTCTGGGGCACATGCTCCCGAAGGAAAAACCATGGGTCATGCCGGGGCAATCGTCTCCCCCGGGCAAGTCTATGGAACATTCCAATCAAAAAAACAAGCACTAGAAAGCGTAGGAGTACCGGTCGTGAACAGCCAGTACGATCTTATAACTGAAGTGCAAAAAAGGTTGAAGAAAAAAATCTACTTTGACATGGAGAATTACTATAAAAAAATGAAGACAATCTGGGATGCCCCTTCTAAGAAAACCGGCTGGGGAACACTCATTACGAAAGTGATGCCAAACAATCTTTTAATCTCCGGCTACTCGTTACAAGACATCGTCGAAAAGAAAGGGTTCATTGAGACGGCATATCTCCTTGTAAAAGGAGAATTCCCTGATAAAAAAACAGCAGAAGAGATGCGAAAAATCGCTATCGATGCTGCAAAAAGACCAGCTCCAAATGTACACCGATCAAAAAAAGAAGATATCTCAAAAACATTGGTCAAGTATTTTGTTCTTGACGATGAGCTTGCACAGTATCCTGAGGAAGGAACGAATGGAGCCGTGAAAAAGACCGTCTTCGGCATTGGCAGAACCGCTCGATACCTGAGCGGAATTTTACATACGGAAAAAGCCCTGGAGAAACTTTCGGGGGATGAACCATTCTCCCATGTGATCTATCGTGCAGTGACAGGCAATACAATGGTGAATGAACAGCATTCTCGCATGATCGAGGCGATGATAGTAGCCTGTGTCGACCATGGGGTTACCCCACCGTCTGCCCAAGCGACGCTTATCGCAGCAACTACAAGGGCGCCCTATGAGATAGCGGTTGCACAGGGAGTAGGCGCGATTACCGATGTGCACGGCGGAGCAGGCGCGAAGGCCGCACAGCTCTTCACCGAATGTATCCTAAAATCAAAAAAGGAAAACATCGATGTCGCCCAAGCGACCAGAGAGATTATGAAAAAATACATCGAAGAGGGAAAACGAATCGAAGGTTTAGGACATCGACTTCATACAAAAGACCCACGACGGGATGTTCTATGGAATTTTTCGGCTCAGACCGGAATTGCTGGAGAACACGTACAGCTTTCCAAGAAAGTCAGTACTATCTTTGAACAGGTACGAGGAATGAGTCTTCCTATCAATGTCGATGGTGTCATCGGGGCGATCGTCGCAGATATGGGTCTTGATCCTGCGATGGCGAAAGCGTTCTTCATCTACGGACGAATAGCTGGTCTTTCTGCTCATTATTTCGAAGAAATTGCATCACAACCGCGTATGCGTCAGATACACTTTAATGAAGCGTTATACAAAGGAAAAGGACCAAGAAATATTCAATAATTGTTTATCAGTGTGATTGATTTCCTTTAGTTTCCTGATGTTTCAAAAGTGTTAAATACAAAGATATACCATACCAAGGTGACCTATGAAGATTTTGCTTGTTTTCCCCCGCATAGAACATGGAGCGACCACCTATTCTGATAAAGGATCATGGAGCTCAATCCTATTTGGGTATCCTATCATTACGTTACCGCATCTTGCAGGTATCACACCACGACAGCATACCGTGAAAATCGTTAACGAGAACTATGAGGAACTCGATTATAATGAACAAGCAGACCTCATCGGAATCACAAGTTACACGATGACCGCACCACGAGTCTATGAGATTGCAGATGAGTTTCGCAGGCGAGGAAAAAAGGTAGTGCTTGGCGGGTATCATCCGACTGCGATGCCACAAGAAGCCATCCAACATGCAGATAGTGTAGTCCTTGGGGAAGCTGAGCTTACCTGGCCTGAGCTGATCCATGATATGGAGAAGGGGGTATTGAAACAATTCTATGGACCCAACCCTGATTTTGACATGGCTGCGATCCCGCCTATCAGACGGGACCTTATCCGTCAGAACCCTCTGATTGGAGCGGTACAATCAACGAGAGGATGCCCGAATCAGTGTGAATTTTGTGCTATCGCAAGTTTCTGTAAACATGAAGTGAAACAACGCCCGGTGAAAAACGTTGTTGATGAAATCATGCAGATGCCAAATAGGATTTTTGTTATCCATGACCCGAGTCTGACAGTGAATCCGTCGTATTCACGGGAGCTTTTCAAAGAGCTCATCAGACAGAAAGTGCACAAAGGATGGGTCTCGAACGGCAATTCGAATGTGCTTGGGAAAATCGATGATGAATTCCTTAATTTAGCAAAAAAATCCGGGTGTGTCGAGTGGTTCGTCGGATTCGAATCCGTCAGCCAGGACTCATTAAACGGTATTAAAAAAACAGTCAATAAGGTTGAGGATTTTAAGAAAACGATTAAACGATTGCATAAACACGGGATGGCTGTCCAGGGTGGAATCATCTTTGGTTTCGACCAGGATACGCCGGACATCTTTGATTTGACTTTGGAGAAGATGTATGAATGGGAGTTGGATGCTGTTGAAATCAATATCCTGACGCCCTTTCCTGGGACACCGCTGTATGACAGACTGGAAAGCGAAGGTCGGATCATTAGTAAGGATTGGAAGCGGTACAATCAAGTCGATGTGGTGTTCAAACCCAAACACATGACCGAAAAAGAGCTCTTTGAAGGGACTTGCAAAGTAGCAAAAGAATTCTACAATGTGCCAAATGTTATCCATCGTGCCCTTCGGACATTCGCGATCGTTCGGAATCTGTCTTCGGTCTTACCTGCTGGAACGAATTATACGTTCCGAAGGTATTACAAGAGAGATTTTCATTTCTGATCGACACTAGAGGATTATTTTTTCAGTAATAGGAACGAATCAATGGTCCCGATGCCTTC